>CAZKCD010000061.1:0-10435 GCA_964551235.1 uncultured Sphingomonas sp. | reverse complement strand
TGGCGGACCAGCTGATCGGAAACAGCTTCTTTACCGGCTGGGGCATCCGCACCATCCCGACCGGCGCGGCGCGCTACAATCCAATGAGCTACCATAACGGTTCCGTGTGGCCGCACGACAATGCTCTCATTGCGATGGGCTTCGCGCGCTACGGCTTCAAGGCCGAGGTCGACCGGCTGTTCAAGGGCATGATCGAAGCGGCCAGCTACGACGATCTTCGCCGCCTGCCCGAATTGTTCTGCGGCTTCCCGCGCCGGCGACGGCAGGGCCCGACCAGTTATCCCGTGGCCTGCTCGCCGCAGGCCTGGGCGGCGGGCACGTTGTTCGCCATGCTCGGCGCGGCCTGCGGCATCGCCGTGCGCGCCGGGGAATCGTCGATCGTCCTCGACCAGCCGATCCTCCCATCGGCCGTCCAGTCGGTCGATCTCGCTGGTCTCCAAGTGGGCGACAGCCACGCCTCGCTGCGTTTCACGCGGGCGGGCGACGACGTCACCGTCTCGGTCTTTGATCGCCGCGGCCCGACGACGATCACCGTCCGCAAATAAGCGCGCGGCGGGCTCGGGTCAGGTCAGAACGCCGCGCCATCGGCGAGGGCTTTCTTCTCCTCCGCCGTCGACACGCGACCCAGCGCCTGGTTGCGCCCCGGAAAGCGCCCGAAACGCTCGATCTGGCTTAAGTGCTTCTCTGCGAAATCGACGTTAAGTGGTTGCCCGAGCTTGCGAAACTCTTCGACCGATCGCTTTTGCACCGCGAGGTCCTCGCTATGCATCAACGGCATCAGCAAGAAAGTCGTCCATATAGTGCTCGCGGTGTGATCGTACCCGCGATCGAGCGCTTCGAACGCCAGTTCAAGCGCTAGCGGATCCGCTTCGAACGCTTTGGCCTTGCCGCGGAAGATGTTCCGGCTGAACTGGTCGAGCAAGATGATCGCGGCGGTCATCGTCTCGACGCGGTCACGCCAGCCTTGTGCCTTAGTCTCCAGCACCTCGCGGCGGAGCTCACCGAAGCGCGATGTTATCGCCCCGTCTAGTGCCGCGTCCTTGGCGTACCAGCGCTCCTTGCCGACCTCGTCGAACCAGAAACGCAGGACCCCGTTCGCCGCCTCGACCGGATCGGTCACTTGGAGGGCGGTCGCGGACGGTTGCCGCCGGGTCGCGGCCCCTTTCCGTCCGGGGCACGGCGGCCCGGGGTCTTGCGGACGATGCGCCGATCGGCCGGTCCCCGGCGCTCGCGTTCGGGAACGCGATCCATTGGTCGGGAGGGGCGCATCTCGGCCTTGGGACCGACGGCATAACCTTCTTTCAGCAACTGGTTGAAGGCGTTGCGGACCGACAGGTTGATCGAGTCCTGCAGCCCCTTGGGCAACTCGGCGAAGCCAGCGTTGGGGTGAACGCTCTGCAGGTCGCGCAGAAGGTTGTTGGGCAGGCCCTTCGATCCGGCCTTGAGGGCCTCGATCGCCTCCGTCACCGCTGCGATGAGGATGGACTGCATGACATCGGACGCGGCTTTCATTTGGTCGACTCCGTGGACTTCGCTTGCGGCGCTCCCTAAGTCGCGCTTCGTGATGCGGCAATTCCACAAGATGCATGGGCTGGGCAACGACTTCGTGATCCTCGATGCGCGCGAGGAACCGGTCACACTGCGAGCACCATATGCACGCGCGATCTGCGACCGCCGGACGGGGATCGGATGCGATCAGCTCATTGTGCTGGAAGTGTCTGAAATCGCTGACCTAAAGATGCGAATCTGGAATCCGGACGGAAGCGAGGTCGAAAGCTGCGGCAACGCCAGCCGCTGCGTGGTTGCGCTGACCGGCGCCAAGACGATCGAGACCGCCGGCGGGCTGCTGCACGCCGACCAGAACGGCGCCGACGTTTCCGTTACGCTGCCGGAACCGACATTCGGCTGGTCGGACATTCCGATCGCCTTCCCAACCGACACCGTCCCATTGCCGATGGCGTGGGACGGGCTGGAGAATGGCTGGGCGGTCAATGTCGGCAACCCGCACCTCGTCTTCTTCGTCGACGACACGGCGGCGGTGCCACTGGACGAGCTGGGGCCGCGAATCGAACATGACCCGGCCTTTCCGGAGCGCGTGAACGTCAATGTCGCGAGCATCGGCGCGGACGGCATTACCCTGCGCACTTGGGAGCGCGGCGCGGGCCTGACGCTGGCGTGCGGCACCGGCGCGAGCGCCACGGCGGTCGCGGCCATCGCTGCGAAGCGCGTGACCTCGCCGGTGCGGGTGACGATGCCGGGCGGCGCGCTGACCATCGGCTGGGAGCCGGGCGGGCCGATCCGCATGACGGGCGCGGCGACCCACGTCTTTTCGGGCACGATCGACCTCGAGGCGCTGGCGTGAGCGTCACCACCGTGTCGCTCGGCTGCCGACTGAACTTCGCCGAGAGCGAGGCGATGAAGGCGGCCGAGGCGGGCGAGACCGTCCTCATCAACAGCTGCGCGGTCACCAACGAGGCGGTGCGCCAGACGCGCCAGGCGATCCGCCGCGCGCGCCGCGACCGGCCGGAAGCGCGGATCGTGGTGACCGGCTGCGCGGTCCAGCTCGACGCGCCCTCGTTCCACGCGATGCCCGAGGTGAACGAGGTGCGGCTGCGCGACGATGCGGCCCCCGCCCTCCCCAGCGCCGGCTTCCTGCACAAGGTGAAAAGCTTCGTCGCGGTGCAGAACGGCTGCGACCATCGCTGCACCTTCTGTTCGATCTGGCAGGCACGTGGGCCTTCGCGGTCGGTGGCCTATGCCGACATCCGCACGGCGGTGGAGCGCGAGCTCAGCCGCGGGGCGAAGGAAATCGTGCTGACCGGCGTCGACATCACCGACCATGACGAGGGGCTGGGTTCGGTCTGCGCGCGGCTGCTGGCCGACCTGCCCGACCTGAAGCGCCTGCGCCTGTCGAGCCTCGACAGTATCGAGGTGGATGACGATCTGATGGCGCTGGTGGCGCGCGAGGAGCGGCTGATGCCGCATTTCCATTTGTCGCTGCAGGCGGGCGACGATCTGATCCTCAAGCGGATGAAGCGCCGCCATTCGCGCGCTGAGGCGGTCGCGACCGCGAACGCAATCCGCGCGCGCCGTCCGGACGCGACCTTCGGCGCCGACCTGATCGCCGGTTTCCCGACCGAGAGCGAGGAAGCGGCGCTGAACACGCTGAAACTCATCGACCACGTCGGAATCGTCGCGGCGCACGTCTTCCCCTTCTCGCCCCGCCCCGGCACGCCCGCCGCGCGGATGCCGCAGGTCGAGCGCGAGATCGTCAAGGCGCGCGCGGCGCGGCTGCGCGACCATGCGGCCACCTATCGGCGTCACTGGCTCGACGCGCTGGTCGGGACGCGCCAGGCGGTGCTGGTCGAAAGCGATACCGGCATGGGCCACGCGCCCAACAATGCGCCGGTGAGGGTTGCGCACGCCGCCAAGGGCAGTATCGCCGATGTCGTCATTTCCGCCCGCGAGGGCGACCACCTGATCGGAACGATTGCATGAGTTGGCTGGAGCGGCTGACCGGGGGTTTCCGCAAGACCGCGGACCGGATCGGCGAGAATCTCGAAGGGCTGGTGTCGAAGCAGGCGCTCGACACCTCGACGCTCGACGATATCGAGGAAGCGCTGATCGCTTCCGACCTCGGCCCCGAGGCGTCGAAGCGCATCCGCGAGGCGATTGCCGCGCGGCGCTACGATCAGCTCGACGAGCGCGGGCTGCGCACCATCCTGGCCGAGGAGATCGAGAAAATCCTGGCGCCCGTGGCCAAGCCGCTTGACGTCTGGGGCTTTCCGCGGCCGCACGTCATCCTGGTGATCGGCGTCAACGGCAGCGGCAAGACGACCACCATCGGCAAGCTTGGCCATTTGCTGAAAGAGCAGGATTATGGCGTGCTGCTGGCGGCGGGCGACACCTTCCGCGCGGCGGCGATCGAGCAATTGAAAATCTGGGGCGACCGGATCGGCGCGCCGGTCATCAGCGGCAAGGAAGGTGGCGACGCGGCGGGGATCGTCTTCGACGGCGTCAAGCAGGCGACCGCCACCGGCATCGACGCGCTGATCGTCGACACCGCCGGGCGGCTGCAGAACAAGAGCCACCTGATGGACGAACTGAGCAAGGTCCGCCGCGTGCTGGGCCGGCTCAACCCCGAAGCGCCGCACGACGTGGTGCTGGTGCTCGATGCGACGACCGGCCAGAACGCGATCAACCAGATCGAGGTGTTCGCCCGCGATGCCGGCGTCACCGGCCTCATCATGACCAAGCTGGACGGCACCGCGCGCGGCGGCGTGCTGGTCGCAGCGGCCGAGAAGTTCGGCCTGCCGATCCACGCCATCGGCGTCGGCGAGGGCATCAACGACTTGCGGCCGTTCGACCCGCGCGCGGTCGCCCGCGCCATCGCCGGCCTTCCTCCGGAGTGAGCATCCCCGCATGAGCAAGACCAACGAACCCGCCGGCGCCGCGCGACTGCTGATCGACATCGGCCCGCTGCTGATCTTCTTTCTCGTCAATTTTTTGATGGACGGGCCGGCCAAGATTTTCGTCGCGACCGGCGCCTTCATGGCGGCGATGCTGGCGGCGATGGTGTTCAGCCAGGTCCGCTTCGGCAAGATTTCGCCGCTGCTGCTGTTTTCGGGCGTGATGGTGCTGATCCTCGGCGGGCTGACCATCTGGCTGCACGACGAGTTGTTCATCAAGGTCAAGCCGACCATCTACTATCTGTTCGTCGCAGCGCTGCTGGCCTTCGGGCTGAAGACCGGACGCAACTTCCTGAAGATGGTGCTGGGCAGCGCCTATCCCGGGCTGGACGAGGCCGGGTGGATGAAGCTGACCCGCAACTGGGCGCTGTTCTTCGTCTTCATGGCGGTGCTGAACGAGGCGGTGTGGCGGACGACCACGACCGATTTCTGGATCGGCTTCAAATTGTGGGGCGCCATCCCCCTGACCTTCCTGTTCGCGGCGGCCAACGTGCCGATGCTGCTGCGCCACGGCCTGACCAACGAGGCCGAGGCCGCCGAGGAAGTGGGGCCGATCGAGTGAGCGATCCGATCCTCACCATCGCGGGCGTGCGCAAGAGCTACGCCGGGGGCACGGAGGCGCTGAAGGGCGTCGACCTGGTCATAGAGCGCGGCGAGATTTTCGCGCTGCTCGGCCCCAACGGCGCGGGCAAGACGACGCTGATCGGCGTGACCTGCGGGACGGTGAGCAAGACGGCCGGCACGATCCTGGTCGACGGGCACGACAACGAGCGCGAATTTCGCGCCGCGCGGAGCCTGATCGGGCTGGTGCCGCAGGAACTGACCACCGACGCGTTCGAGAGCGTGTGGGCGACGGTGACGTTCAGCCGCGGGCTGTTCGGCAAGCCGAAGGACGACGCCTACATCGAGCGACTGCTCAAGCGCCTGTCGCTGTGGGACAAGAAGAACGCCAAGATGATGGAATTGTCGGGCGGCATGAAGCGCCGCGTGATGATCGCCAAGGCGCTGAGCCACGAGCCCAAGATCCTGTTCCTCGACGAGCCGAGCGCGGGCGTGGACGTCGAGCTGCGCCGCGACATGTGGGAATTGGTCCGCGACCTGCGCCGCGATGGGACGACGATCATCCTGACCACCCATTACATCGAGGAAGCCGAGGAAATGGCCGACCGTGTCGGCGTGATCCGCAAGGGCGAGCTGGTGGCGCTGGGCGCCAAGGACGAGCTGATGCGGCGGATGGGGCAGAAGACGCTGAAAGTGGCGCTCGACGCGCCGCTGGATGCCGTGCCGGCGGCGCTGGGCGACGGGGCGCTGAGCCTGGAAGACGACGGGCACGTGCTGGCCTACAAGTTCGACAGCCACGCCGAGGAGAACGGGGTGCGCGCGCTGCTGCGCGGGCTCGACGAACTGGGCATCGGCTGGACGGACCTGTCGACGCAGCAGTCGAGCCTCGAGGACATTTTCGTAAGCCTCGTCCATCAGGGAGAGGCGGCATGAACTGGGGCGGCGTGGGCGCAATCTACCGCTTCGAGATGGCGCGCTGGAAGCGCACCTTGTGGCAGAGCGTGGTCGCGCCGGTGATCACGACGTCGCTCTACTTCCTGGTGTTCGGGAGCGCGATCGGCGGGCGGATGAGCGCGATGCAGGGGGTCGATTACGGCAGCTTCATCGTGCCGGGACTGATCCTGCTGTCCGTGCTTCAGCAGTCGATCTTCAACGCCAGCTTCGGCATCTATTTCCCCAAGTTCACGGGGACGATCTACGAGCTGCTGAGCGCGCCCTTGTCGGCGTTCGAGGCGGTGCTGGCCTATGTCGGCGCGGCGACCACCAAGGCGGTGCTGCTGGCGCTGATCACGTTGGGCACGGCGTTCCTGTTCGTGCCGGTGCGGATCGAGCATCCGGTGCTGATGCTGCTGTTCCTCATCGCGATTTCGACCGGCTTTTGCCTGCTGGGCTTCGCGATCGGGGTTTGGGCGAAGAATTTCGAGCAACTGCAGGTCGTGCCGCTCTTGGTGGTGACGCCGCTGACCTTCCTTGGCGGGGTGTTCTACTCGGTCGACGCGATCGCGGAGCCGTGGGCGACGCTGACGCACTTCAACCCGATCCTCTACCTCGTGTCGGGGTTCCGCTGGACGTTCTTCGGGCTGGCCGACGTGCCGCTGGGGGCGAGCCTGGCGGTGATGGCGGCGGCGATTGCGCTGCCGCTGGCGGCGATCGTCTGGATTTTCCGCACCGGCTACCGGCTCAAGGCCTAAGCAAAAGGCGGGCGCCGAAGCGCCCGCCTTCCTCGCGTCACCGCTTTCGGCGCAATCAGCTCTGCTGGTCGGCGCGGTCGATGCCCTTGCCGTCGAGGTTCTGGGCGACGAAGTCCCAGTTGATGACCTTTTCGAGGACGGTCTTGAGGTAGCGCGGACGCTCGTTGCGATAATCGATGTAATAGGCGTGCTCCCACACATCGAGGGTCAGCAGCGGCGTCATACCGTGGACGACCGGCGTGTCGGCGTCGTGGAGCGAGGTGACCTCCAGCTTGCCGTTGTTGAGGACCAGCCAGCCCCAGCCCGAAGCGAAGTGGTTGGTGCTTTCGGTGGCGAGCTTGTCGACGAGCGTGGCGTGATCGCCAAAGTCGCTCTCGATCAGTTCCTTGAGCTTGCCCGACGGGCTGGTCGAGCCTTCCGGCGCGAGGCACTGCCAGAAGAAGCTGTGGTTCCAGATCTGGGCCGCGTTGTTGAACAGTCCCTTGTCGCCCTTCTCCTTGGCGGCCTTGATCACTTCGACCAGCGAGGAGCCTTCGAGGCCCTTCTCGCCCAGCATGCCGTTGGTCTTGTCGATATAGGCCTTGTGGTGCTTGCCGTGGTGATAGTCGAAGGTCTCGGCGCTCATCACGTCGCCGAGGGCATCCTTGGCGAAGGGCAGGTCGGGAAGGGTAAAGGCCATGGCTCGCGTATCCTTGGTTGGGGAGTGAATCTCGTTACCCCCTTAACCGATGAACCCCGACAAATGTCCATCTTTGATCGCCGCCGAAACGAATTTCAGCCCGGCTGGGCGTTGAGGAGCTCGTGGCGCTTCAGCGCGTGGCGCAGCTGGTCATAGCTGAGGTTCAGCGCGGTGGCCGTCGCCTTCTGGTTGTAGCGGTTGCGGGCCAGCGCGTCCTCGAGGATGCGGCGTTCGAAGGCGGTGACGGCGTCGCGGAAATCCTCCACCCCTTCGGCGCTCGGCAGCGGGGCGGTGTCGGTCGGCGCGGCCGGGGCGCTATCATCGGCGGCGATGACCGGCGCACGGGCCGGAACCGGGGTCGGCGCCCACGGCGAGGCGAAGGGGTCGAACTGGATCGAGTCGACCTTCCGCTCCGGATCCTCGTGACGGTAGACGGCGCGTTCGACGACGTTGCGCAGCTCGCGCACGTTGCCCGGCCAGGGATAGGATTCGAGCGCGGCCTGCGCCTTGTCGGTGAAGCCCGGCCAGTTGGGCCAATCAAGCTCGACCGCCATGCGACGCCCGAAATGTTCGGCGAGCAGCGGAATGTCGCCCTTGCGCTCGCGCAGCGGCGGCAGGGTGACGACCTCGAAACTCAAGCGGTCCAGCAGGTCGGCGCGGAAGCGGCCCTCGTCGACCAGCTTGGGCAGATGCTCGTTGGTGGCGGCGACGATGCGCACGTCGACCTTGATTGGCTTGGACGCGCCGATGCGGGTGATCTCGCCATATTCGACGGCGCGGAGCAGCCGGTCCTGCGCGGGCGAGGACAGGGTCGCGAGCTCGTCGAGGAACAAGGTGCCGCCGTCGGCCTCCTCGAAGCGGCCGTGGCGCGTCTTGGCGGCGCCGGTGAAGCTGCCCGCCTCATGGCCGAACAGTTCGGCCTCGATCAGGTTCTCGGGAAGCGCTGCGCAATTCATGGTGACCAGCGGCCCCGACCAGCGGGTCGAGAGGTGGTGCAGGCGCTCGGCGATCAGTTCCTTGCCGGTGCCGCGCTCGCCGATCACCAGCACGGGGCGGTTGAGCGCGGCGGCGCGGCTCGCCCGCTCCACCGCGTCGAGAAACGCGAGGCTCGACCCCACGAACTGATTGGCCCGCTCCATTGCGCGACCAGTTGGTGTTTTTTCCCATCACTTGGCAAGATATTTCAGTGGGTTTCCCGCCGAATTTTTCGACGAATGGCGGTTTTCCGTTGCGTCGAAAATGTTGGCACAGCGCTTGCATCGTGGGAGATATGACCAAATCCCCTTGGGTGGAGTGAGCATGGCTATTTTTTCCCGGGTTCGGGACATTGTTGCAGCCAACATGACCGAGCTGCTGGACCGCGCGGAGGATCCCGCGCGGATGATCCGCATGATCATCCTCGAGATGGAAGAGACGCTGGTCGAAATCCGCGCCTCGGCGGCGCGCTCGATCGCCGACGGCAAGGAAATGCGCCGCGCGGTGGCGCGCCTCGACGAATTGCAGGCGAGCTGGACGGAGAAGGCCGAGCTAGCGCTGTCGAAGGACCGCGAGGACCTGGCCAAGGCCGCTTTGGTCGAGCGCCAGAAGGCGGCCGACATGGCCGAGGGCCTGCGTGCCGAGATCGCCCAGATCGACGAAGTGCTGCGCGGCTACGAGGCCGATATCGCCAAGCTGCAGGGCAAGCTGCGCGAGGCTCGCGCCCGGCAGAACGCGATCGCCAACCGGATCGAGAGCGCGGTGACCCGCGCCCGTACCCGCGAGGTGCTGAACGGTGCGCGCACCGACGATGCCTTCTCCAAGTTCGAGCTGCTCGAGCGCCGCGCCGACATGGCGGAGGGCATGGCCGACGCGCTGGGCATGACCGGGCCGAAGAGCCTGGAGGAAGAAATCGCCGAATTGAGGGCGTCGGAGAAGGTCGACGCCGAGCTGGAGGCCCTCAAGGCCTCGATGAAATCCAGGGGGAATTAAGTGGAAGACGCAGTCCTAGCTCTCATCATCGTCCCGGTCCTGTTTATCGGGTTGCCGTGGCTGATCTTTCACTATGTGACCAAGTGGAAGCAGGCGCGGGTCCTGACCGGCGACGACGAGAAATTGCTCGACGACCTGTATGAAGCGGCGCGCCGGCTCGACGATCGCCTGATGACGATCGAGCGCATCATGGCCGCCGACAATCCCGAGTGGAAGCGCAACACCCTGCCCCACCGGGCCAGCGAGACGCGCCTGCTCGACCAGATTGACGCGCTCGAGGCGGAAGCCCGCATCGGCGACCGGAGCCGCATCAAATGACCCAGCCCGCGAGCCGCACCCGATTTTACCGCAACAAGCGCGAGGGCAAGGTCCTCGGCGTGTGCGCGGGGATCGCCGACTATACCGGCATCGATGTCGGCATGATCCGGCTGATGTTCCTGTTCACCTTGTTCATGAGCGGCGGGTCGATCCTGCCGGTCTATTTCATCGCCGGCATGATGTCGCCCGACAAGCCCGATGAAATCCGCGAGGTGCCGCAGGAAGAGAAGCAATTCTGGCAGGGCGTGCGCGCCTCGCCCGGCCGCTCGGCGCGGGCCATCGGCAGCCGGCTGAAGGACATCGACCGCCGGCTGGCCGACATCGAACATTACGTGACGACCGAGAACCGCAGCCTGGCGAACGAGATCGACAGCCTGCGCTAATCCTTGATCGGGGGACAGTGAATGAGTTTTGGGGGACCTGGTTTCGTTCTTGCCATCATCGGCATGAGCTTTCTGGCGTGGATCATCACCACCGCCATTCGCGCCAAGCACGGCTATCCCATCGAGAATGAATGGGGAGGCATGACCGAGAAGCGCGACGACGGAAAGCTGGCGCGGGAGAATGCGGAACTGCGCGCGACCGTCGCCAAGCTTGAAGATCGCCTGAAGGTGCTGGAGCGGATCGCCACCGACCCGGCCAAGCGCCTGAGCGACGACATCGAACGCCTGCGGGACTAAGGGAGACCACGACCATGGATCCGGAACTTGCCCAGATCATGAATTTCCTCATCAAGGTCCTGCCGATGG
>CAZKCD010000060.1:0-10467 GCA_964551235.1 uncultured Sphingomonas sp. | reverse complement strand
ATGGGCGTCGGCTTCCGCGCCACCAGCGGCCCGGTCATCGCCAAGTCGGGCGACCTTGCCGCCTTGCTCACCAACCTCGAGGATGGCGACGTCCTGTTCATCGACGAGATCCACCGGCTCAATCCGGCGGTCGAGGAAGTGCTCTACCCGGCGATGGAGGACCGCGCGCTCGACCTGATGATCGGCGAGGGGCCGTCGGCGCGCTCGGTCCGCATCGACCTGCCGCAATTCACCTTGGTCGGCGCGACCACCCGGCAGGGGCTGCTGACCACGCCGCTGCGCGACCGCTTCGGCATTCCCGTCCGGCTCAATTTCTACAGCGTCGAGGAACTGGAGCAGGTCGTCGGCCGCGCCGCCCGCCTGCTCGGCGCCCCGACCACGCGCGAGGGCGAGCACGAGATCGCCCGCCGCAGCCGCGGCACGCCGCGAATCGCCGGCCGCCTGCTGCGCCGCGTGCGCGACTTCGCCCATGCCGCCGGCGCCGAGGCGATCGACGCCGCCGTCGCCGACCGCGCGCTCGACCGGCTGGAGATCGACGCGCTCGGGCTCGACGCGATGGACCGGCGCTATCTCACCATGATCGCCGACCTCTACGGCGGCGGCCCGGTCGGGATCGATACGCTGGCCGCGGGCCTGTCCGAGCCGCGCGACACGCTCGAGGACGTGATCGAGCCCTACCTCATTCAGCTCGGCCTCATCGCCCGCACGGCACGCGGGCGTTGCCTCAACGGCCGCGGCTGGACGCACCTCGGGCTGACCCCGCCCGCGGGCAGCCAGACCGGCCTGTTCGACCCGGAGAAATAGACGTGACCCTTGCCCTGCTCCTCGCCGCCCAGGCCGCGGCCCTTCCCGTTGTCCCCGCCTCGACCGTCGATTACGCGAAGCCCGCCAGCTGGCTCTGTTATCCCGGTCGCAAGGACGTCTGCACCACGCCGCTGCCGACCGTCGCGGTCAACCCGAACGGCTACGGCTCGAACGGCCTGTCGCCGGTCGCCAGCGACGCGGGCGTCGACTGCTTTGTCGTCTACCCGACCGTGTCGCGCGATTCCGGCATGAACAGCGACTTGGTTCCGGGCGCGGGCGAGGAGACGCTGGCGATGCAGTCGCAGTTCGCGCGCTTCGCCTCGGGCTGCCGCATGGTCGCGCCCATGTACCGCTCGATGACGCTCGGCGCGGTCGCGGTTGCGGCGGCCGGCGGCGACGTCACCAAGCCGGCGATGCTGGCCTATGCCGACGTGCGCAAGGCGTGGAAGCATTACCTGGCGACCATGAACAAGGGGCGGCCCTACGTCCTCATCGGCCATAGCCAGGGCTCGCTGATGCTGCAGCAGCTGATCGCCAACGAGATCGAGGGCCGGCCCGAGGCGGCGCGCATGAAGCTCGCCATCCTACCCGGCTTCAACCTCCTCGTGCCGCAGGGCAAGACGGTCGGCGGGACGCTCAAGAAGACGCCGATCTGCACTGCCGCCGACCAGACCGGCTGCGTGCTGACCTGGGTCAGCTTCCGCGAGAAGAACGTGCCGCCGCCCGGCGCCATCTTCGGCGTCGCGCCCGCGCCGGGCCTGACGGTCGCCTGCACCAACCCGGCCGCGCCGGGCTCGACCGACTGGGCGCGCTTCGACAGCTACTGGAACGCGCGCTCGACGCTGCCCGTGCCGGGTGGGCCGATCCAGTGGTCGAGCGAGGGCAAGCCGCCGGCGCCCTACGTCCGGACCGAGGGCCTCGCCGCGGGCAAGTGCGTCAACGACGGGCCGCGCGGTTACCTTTCAATCCGCACCAACGCCGACCCCGACGACAAGCGCACCGACCGAATCGGCGGCGAGGTCGGGCTGGCCGGCATGTTCATCCCGGGCTGGGGAATGCACCTCGCCGACGTCAGCGTCGTGCAGGGCAATCTGGTCGAGCGCGTCGAGCGGCTCAGCGCGCAAGCCAGAACAGGCGCTCGACAGGCTCGCTGAGCGCCTCGGCGATCTTCAGCGCCAGCACGGTCGAGGGCACGAACACGCCGTTCTCGACCGTGTTGATGGTCTTGCGCGACACCAGGCACAAATCGGCGAGCTCGGCCTGCGTGAGGCCGAGCTCGGTGCGCCGTTCCTTGATGCGGTTGCCCAGCGCCTCACTCATCGTCGTCGGCGCTGCCCCGGTTGAGCCAGGCATAGCGCAGGCCCGCCACCAGCATGCCTGCGTTGACTAGCACGAAGATGGTCTGCGCGAAGGGCAGATCGATCCAGCGATCGGCGGCGACAAGGCCGATGCCGGTCACCGCGGTCGCCGCGAGGCCCCAGCGGCAAGAATCGCCGCTGACCGCCTGGTGCCATTCGTCGTTGAGCACCGCATGGTCGCGCTCGCTGATCCACCGGAATTTCCAGCCGCTGAGGATCGCGATCTCGACCAGCACGACCAACGCCCAGCAGGCGATCCCGAGATAATGCGTCAGCGGCGACCCGGACTCGCGGAAGATCAGCGACGCCTGCTGGAAGACGAGGATCGGCAGCAACCACACCTGCGTACGCCGCGCCTGCGCGATGGTCTGCGCGTCATATTCCCCCAGATCCACACGCTCGCGATACCCCATCACCCGACTCCTCATGTAACCTTCAGGTGACAAGTAACGCGTAGGTTACATCGCCGTCAAGCACCATTTCGTCGCCGCGCCCTTGCCCCGCGACTCCCGCCATGGCTAAGGCGGCAGGCGATGACGTCATCCCCTTTCGACACCCCCTATCGCGGCGGCTTCGTCGGCCTTCAGCATCACTTCGCGCTGACTGTCTATTTCGAGGATACCGACACCGCGGGGGTCGTCTATTACGCCAATTACCTGAAGTTCATGGAGCGGGCCCGCTCCGACATGCTGCGCGCGGCGGGGATCGACCAGCGCGCCGCCAAGGAGGAGGGCACCGGCGTCTACGCGGTGGCCGAGGCCCACGTGAAATACCGCCTGCCCGCGAAGCTCGGCGACGACCTGCTGATCGTCTCGAGCGTGCGCGAGGTTCGTGCCGCCTCCGTGCTCATTCATCAGCGAGTCATGCGCTCGGGCCAAGTCTTGGCCGATGGACGCATCACCGCCGCTTTCCTTGGGGACGACGACCGTCCGCGCCGCCAGCCGCGCGCGTGGGTCGACGCGTTCCGTGAACTGATCGTGAGGGACGATGCCTGAGTTGACCGTGAACAGTGACGTGATGAGCCCGATGGCGCTGTTCCTGCACGCCGATATCGTGGTGAAACTGGTGATGCTGGGCCTGCTCGCCGCCAGCGTGTGGACGTGGGGCATCATCTTCACCCATTCGCTGCGCCTCCGGCGGATCAACCGCGCGACCGAGGCCTTCGAAAAGGATTTCTGGGCCGCCGACGACATCGACGCCTTTCACCAGCGGCGCGGCAAGGACCCGCTGCCCGTCGCCTCGGTGCTCGACGCCGGGCTCGACGAGTGGCGCCGCTCGACCCGCACCCGCAATGTCGACCGCTCGGGCACGCGCGAGCGACTGGCGACGCGCATGAACGCCGCCGCGGCCGCCGAACTCGACCAATTGGGCGAGCGCCTCAACATCCTCGCCACGGTCGGCTCGGTCGCGCCGTTCGTCGGCCTGTTCGGCACCGTCTGGGGCATCATGCGCGCCTTCACCTCGATCGCCGCCTCCAACAACACCAGCCTCGCGGTCGTCGCGCCGGGCATCGCCGAGGCGCTGTTCGCCACCGCCATCGGCCTGTTCGCCGCCATTCCGGCGGTCATCGCCTACAACCGCCTCAGCCACGGCCTCGACCGGCTGGAGGCGAAGCTCGGCCGCTTCTCCGACCGCTTCCACGCGACCTTGAGCCGCGAGCTCGAGGCGGACGCGTAGAGGATGGGCGTCAACCTCTCCTCCCGCCGGGGCGGCCGCTCGCGCCGCGCGCCGATGGCGGAGATCAACGTCACCCCGCTCGTCGACGTGATGCTGGTGCTGCTGATCATCTTCATGGTCACCGCGCCCCTGCTCGTGGCGGGCGTGCCGGTCGATTTGCCGGAAAGCCGCGCCAAGGCGCTCGACCAGGATTCGAAGCCGGTCCAGATCTCGCTCGACGGCAATGGCGCCATCTTCATCGACGAAACACCGGTCCGCCCCGAGGAACTGGCGCAGGCGATCGAGGCGATCGCCGCCCGGCCCGAGCCGCCCGAGGGCCGCCGAATCTACCTGCGCGCCGACAAGGGCCTCGATTATGGCAAGGTCATGGCGGTGATGGGCGAGCTCAACCGCGCCGGATTGAACCGCGTCGCCCTCGTGTCGGTGGGCGGGGAGGGTGAGTGACGTCCGCCCGGACCGAATGGACCGGCGTCGGCGCGGCGCTGCTGCTGCACGTCACGCTGATCGCGGCGCTGTCGATGAGCCTCGCCCGCATGGACCGCGCGCCCGAGCCGCCCTCGATGCAGGTCGATATCGTCGATGAGGTCGCGCTCGAATCCGTCGCGCCACAAGCGGTCGCCGAGCCGGGAGGAAGCCCGCCGCCCCCCGACGCGGCCATTCCCGAGGACGTGCCCGAGCCCGACCAGGTGGCGCCGGTGACCCCGCCGCCGCCGACCCCGCGCGCGGTGCCGCAGCCGGCGATCAAGCCGACTTCGCCGCGCCCGCCGCAGAAGGCCGCGGCCAAGCCGAAACCGCCTGCGCCCAAAGCGGCGACGAAGGCCCCGCAACGGCCCACCCGCCGCGCCGGCCTCGGCGACGATTTCCTCGACAAGCTGGGCGACGATCTCGGCCCCCGCGCCGGCCCGTCGAAGCCCGCCGCGCCGACCTACAACGCGACCGCGAAGGCCAGCATCGGCAATTCGATCGCCGCCCAGGCGCAGCGCTGCGCCAACCGCGAGCCCTTCATCGGCGAAGGCGCCGACCAGATCCGCCTCCGGGTCAACCTCGTCTTCGCCCGTTCGGGCCGCCTCGCCCGCCCGCCGCGAATCCTCGGGATGAGCGGCGATCCCGAGCTGCGCGCCAAATATGGCCCGCTGCTCGAGGACCAGGTGCGCCGCATCTTCACCGATTGCGCGCCCTTCCGACTGCCGGCCGACCTCTACGACACCGCCGACGGCGGCTGGCGCGACACCACCATCAGCTACAGGGTGAAAACATGATCCGACAAACGATCCTCGCCGGCCTCGTCGTCTCGATGGCGACCATCGGCTATGCCCAGCAGGAAGAGGATGTGCCGGAGGTCGTCGGCGGCAGCGTGCGCACCGCGCAGGCGATCGCCGTTCCCGCCATGCCCGCCGCGCCCGGCAGTTCCGACGCGCTCGGCCGCCAGATCGCCGAGGTGGTCGCCGCCGACCTGCGCTCGACCGGCGCCTTCACCCCATTGGGGCCGGGCGGCATCCCCGGCTATTCCTTCCCGGAGGCGACCACCCCCGCCTACGGCCAGTGGCGCAATTCGGGCGTCTCCTCGCTCGTTTCGGGCTATGTCGAGCAGCGCGGCGACGGGCGCATCACCGTCGCCTGCTACCTCCACGACGTCACCGCGGGCCGCCAGCTGACCAGCCAGGGCTTCGTCGTCGCGCCGAACGACTGGCGCCGCGCCGCGCACAAATGCGCCGACACCATCTACGCCCGCCTGACCGGCAACCAGCCCTATCTCGACACGCGCATCGTCTACGTCGCGGAAACGGGGCCCAAGACCAACCGCCTGAAGCGAATCGCGCTGATGGACAGCGACGGCTCCAACCTGCGCTACCTCACCCCGCCCAAGAACGCCGTGACCATGCCCCGCTTCAGCCCGCGCGGCGACCGGCTGGTCTACACCGGCATGCTGGCGCGCAAGCCGCGCGTGTTCGTGGTCGACATCGCCTCGGGCCGCGAGCGGCTGCTCGTGCCCGGCGGCGCGATCACCTTCGCCCCGCGCTTCGCGCCCAACGGCCGCGACATCGTGTTCAGCTGGGCCAATAACGGCAACACCGACATTTACGTCGTCGGCGCCGACGGCGGCCAGCCGCGCCGCCTGACCGACGCGCCGGGCGCCGACACCTCGCCCAGCTTCTCGCCCGACGGCCGCCAGATCGTGTTCGAAAGCGAGCGCTCGGGCAGCCAGCAGCTTTACGTGATGAACGCCGACGGCTCGGGCCAGCGCCGCATCAGCTCGGGCGGCGGCCGCTTCGCCTCGCCGGTGTGGAGCCCGCGCGGCGACCTCATCGCCTTCACCCGCATCGCCGGCAGCTTCAACATCGGGGTAATGAGCCCCGGTGGCGGCGGCATGCGCATCCTCTCGAACGGCTGGCAGGACGAGGGGCCGAGCTGGGCGCCCAACGGCCAGTTCGTGCTGTTCCATCGCACCGCGCAGGGATCGGGCAACGCCACCCTCTACGCCGTGCCCGTCACCGGCGGCCAGCCGCGCCGCATTCCCACCCCGCAGGGCGGCAGCGACCCCAGCTGGTCGCCGCTCGGCAACTGATTCTTCCAAGACTGGAGACGATTATGCGCAAGTTCCTCATCCTCGGCACCGCCGCCCTGGCGCTGACCATGACCAACGCCTGCACCAACAAGCTCGCCAACCAGCAGCCCGCCACCGCGGACCAAGGCCCCGTCACCCCGCCGGGCGTGGACCCCGCGGACGTCGAGCTGACCGAGCTTCCCGCGATGCAGGCCGACCTCGTCGCCAAGGCCGGTTCGGACACGGTCTATTTCGGCACCGACGAATATCAGCTCGACGCCGCCTCGCAGGCGACGCTGGCGGCGCAGGCCAAGTGGATGCTTGCCAACCCGCGCGTCCGCGCCTCGATCGAGGGCCATGCCGACGAGCGCGGCACCCGCGAATATAATATGGCGCTGGGCGAGCGGCGCGCGAACGCCGCGCGCGATTTCCTGCAATCGCAGGGCGTGCCCGCGGACCGGCTGCTGGTCACCAGCTGGGGCAAGGAGCGCCCGGTCGCGGCGGGCTCCGACGAGACCGCCTGGGCCCAGAACCGCCGGGCGGTCACCGTTATCGTAAGGTAAGCGCGAACCCGGTGCCCCGGCCCGCATGACGCGTGCCGGGTCGCCGGCCCAGCGCATGAAGCGTGCCGGGTCGCCGGCCCAGCTCGAGAAGCGTGCCGGGTCGCCGGCCCAGCTTACGCCGCGTGGCGGTGAAGCACGTGGCCGCCCAGCCAGGCGCGCGCCTGCTTCTGGGCTTCGGCGATTTCGCGGGCGGTCATCTCGACCGAGATTTCGGCGCGGCATGCCTGCGCGCGGGTATCGCCCGAAAGCGCGGCGAGGTTGAACCATTTGTGCGCCTCGACGAGGTCGACGTCGACGCCGCCGCACCCGGTCGAATAGCTTACCCCGAGATCGTAGAGCGCCTCGACCTTGCCGCGCTCGGCATCCGCAAGGCGGCTGCGAAGAAGGAACTCCGCGCTCGTCGAACTGATCGCCATGAAACTCACTCCCCTGTTTCCTGCTGGGACCGAGTTTTTGCGGGCGAGCGTCACCAAATGGTTAACGCCGCGGATACCATGCGCTCAAACTGTGTCCGAAACGACACGAATGTTGTCGATCAAGCGGATTTTTCCGAGAAAAGCGGCCGCGATCAGCCGGCCGTTGGCGGCCACGGCATCCAGAGGTTCGAGGCTGTCGCCGTCGACATAGGCGAGATAATCGACCGGCCCGAAGCCCGCGCCGATAATCGCCGCCACCGCGTCGTCGAGCGCCGCGCCGACCGCCCCGCCCGCGCCGATCCGCGCCGCCGCCGCGTCCAGCGCGCGCTTCAGCGCCACGGCCCGATCGCGGTCGCCGTCGGCCAGCAGCGCGTTGCGCGACGACATCGCCAGCCCGTCTGCCTCGCGCACGGTTTCGTGGCCGTGCACGTCGATGGGGAGGCCAAGGTCGCGCGTCATGCGGCGGATGACGGCCAGCTGCTGCCAGTCCTTCTCGCCGAACACCGCCGCGTCGGGCATCACCGCGATGAACAATTTGGCGACCACCGTCGCCACCCCGTCGAAATGGCCGGGCCGGTGCGCCCCTTCCCAGCGGTCGCTGACCCCGGCCACGCTGACCGTGGTGGCAAAGCCGTCCGGATACAGGTCCCCGACATTGCCCAGCCACAGGGCGTCGCACCCCGCCGCCTCCAGCGCGGCGATGTCCGCCTCTTCGGTGCGCGGGTAGCGGTCGAGGTCGGCGGGATCGTTGAACTGCAGCGGGTTGACGAAGATCGTCGCGACGACGCGGTCGGCGATGCCCTTGGCGTGCGCGACCAGCGCCAGATGCCCGTCGTGGAGCGCGCCCATCGTCGGCACCAGCGCGACGCGCTCGCGGTTCGCCTTCCAGCCTTGGGCGAGGGGTCGCAAGGCGATGGATTCACGAAGGATTTGCATCGATTCGGGGCCTTCGATACTGCATCAACCGGGGGGCGTGCCGCGTTGGCGCGCTGGCATTTGCATAAGGGGCGCACCGGCCATGGGCCAGCCGCATTTCATCGTCTTCGCCAATGAAAAGGGCGGCACGGGCAAGTCGACCACCGCCGTCCATACGGCCGTGGCGCTCGCCGCCTCGGGCCGCCGCGTCGCCGCGCTCGACCTCGACACGCGCCAGCGGACCACCACCCGCTATCTCGAGAACCGCTCCAAGACGATCGAGCGCCTCGGCCAGAAATTGCCGCAACCCACCTTCGAGGTGCTGGAGCAGCTCGACGAGGAGGGCCTCAACGCTGCCATCGCCCGCCTCGCCGCCCATGCCGACGTCATCGTCATCGACACGCCGGGCCGCGACGACGCGCTCGCCCGCGCCGCCATCCTGATGGCCGACACGTTGGTCACCCCGATGAACGACAGCTTCGTCGATCTCGACCTGATCGGCCAAGTCGATCCGGAAACCTACAAAATCGCCCGTCCCAGTTTCTATGCCGAGCTGATCTGGAACAGCCGCACGCAGCGCGCCAAGCAGGTCGGCAAGTCGGTCGACTGGGTCGTGCTGCGCAACCGCCTGCAGCACATCGAATCGCACAACCTCCGCCGCGTCGGCGCCGCGCTCGACGAGCTGGCCCGCCGCGTCGGCTTCCGCGTCATCCCTGGCCTCGGCGAGCGCGTCATCTACCGCGAGCTCTTCCCCAAGGGCCTCACCCTGCTCGACCTGCAGCAGATCGGCGACGCGGGCATCGCCCACATCGCCGCGCGCCAGGAGCTTCGCGAAATGGTCGCCGGCCTCGGGATTCCCGACGCCGAAGCGGCCGCGGCCTGAGGACACGATCGTGAGCCATGCGTTCCACCCCTCCATCCTGCGCGAATATGACGTGCGGGGAATCGTCGGCTCGACCCTCGACGAGGCCGACGCCCGCGCGCTCGGCCGCTCCTACGCCGCGCTGGCGCTGAGCGAGGGCGGGCGCCGCGTCGCCGTCGGTCGCGACGGCCGCCACCACAGCAAGCGGCTCGAGGATGCGCTGGTCGACGGCCTCACCCGCGGCGGGCTTGATGTCGTGCGGATCGGCATGGGCCCCTCGCCGATGCTCTATTTCGCCGCGGCCACGCTCAGCGTCGACGGCGGCATCCAGGTCACCGGTAGCCACAATCCGGCCGACTATAACGGCTTCAAGATGTCGCTGAACGGCCGCTCCGTGTTCGGCGAGGAGATCCAGGCGCTGGGCCGCCGCGCCGCCGCGGGCGACTGGAGCGACGGCGCCGGACAGGTTAGCGACGCCGACGTGTCGGCCGACTATTTGAATGCGCTGCTGCGCGGCTTCGACGGCCAGCCCTACCGCATCGGCTGGGACGCCGGGAACGGCGCTGCCGGCCCGATCCTCGAGCGGCTGCTGGCGAAATTGCCGGGCGAGCATCACGCCATCTACACCGACGTCGACGGCGACTTCCCCAACCATCATCCCGACCCGACGGTCGAAGCCAATCTCGAAGACCTGAAGACGCTCGTCGCCGACAAGGGCCTCGACTTCGGAATCGCCTTCGACGGCGACGGCGACCGCATCGGCGCGGTCGACGGCACGGGCCGGGTCATCTGGGGCGACCAGCTGTTGATGATCCTCGCCGCCCCGGTCCTCGCGGCAATTCCCGGCGCGACCATCATCGCCGACGTGAAAGCCAGCCGCACCCTGTTCGACCGCGTTGCCGAGCTGGGCGGCAAGCCTTTGATGTGGAAGACCGGCCACAGCCTCATCAAGTCCAAGATGAAGGAAACCGGCTCCCCGCTCGCGGGCGAGATGAGCGGCCACATCTTCTTCAAGCACGACTGGTATGGCTTCGACGACGCGCTCTACGCCGCCATCCGCCTCATTCGCGCAGTATCGGCCAGCGGCCACAGCCTGACCGACCTGAGAAGCGCAATGCCGCCCAGCGTCGCTACGCCCGAAATGCGCTTCGAGGTCGATGCCGCACGCAAGTTTGCCATCCCGCGCGAGATCGAGCAGCGCCTGCGCGCCGCCGGCACGACGGTCGACACCACCGACGGCGTGCGCGTTACCAACGACGACGGCTGGTGGCTGCTGCGCGCGTCGAACACGCAGGACGTGCTCGTCGCCCGCGCCGAGGCCAGCGAC
>CAZKCD010000059.1:0-10506 GCA_964551235.1 uncultured Sphingomonas sp. | reverse complement strand
GGTGCCGGGGCCGGTGCCGGGGTCGGCGCGGGCGTGGGCACGGGCGCGGGCGCGGGCTGTGGGGTCGGGGCGGCCTGCCGCGGCGAGACGAGGTCGATCGCCGGGGCGCCGGCATAGGCCGCGGTCGCGCGGCGCTGGCGAATAAACCAGGCGATCACGCCCAGCCCGGCCACGCCAAGCAGGCCCGCGAGGAACGGCAGGAAGGACCAACCCTTGTCCACTTCCGGCGGCAGCACCACCGGCGACGGAAGAGGGGTGCGGGCCGACGGCGCCGAGGCCGGCGGGGTTGCGGCGGACGGACGGCTGTCGGTCGCGAGATCGGGGACCGGCGCGGACGGCGTGGCGGTCGTCGGCGTGGTGGCGGCCGAACGGGCTGGCGTATCGGTCGGCGGCGCCGCGCGCGGAGCGGTCGTCGTCGGGGTCTCGGTCGGGGCTGGAAGGGTCGTGGCCGGCTCCGTCTGGCGCGGGGCCGGCGCGGGCTCGGCTGGGCGGTCGGCGGGCCGGGTGACGCGCCCCGGCAGGCTGAAGTTGTTGAGGTCCACCTGCCCGGGATTGGCCTCCCCCGCAGGCGAATCGGGCGTGCCGTTGGTCTGCGCGGCCAGCGGCGCTGCGAGCACAATATGCCCGGCGAATAGCGCCAGATATTTCAACGACTTGACTGCCAACCGACTCTCGCCTTCCTGCCCTTGTCGCGCGGCTATAAAGAGGGCGCCGCCAACATCAAGGCCGCGACGGCGTCAGCGGGCGTCGACCAGCACCAGTTCGACGTCTTCCTCGCCGGCCGCGATGGCGATCGCCGATTCGCCGGTGATCGCAACGCCGTCGCGCGGGCCCGCGCTAACCCCGTTCACCTGAACCGGAGCCGAAGGGACGAGGTAAAGGTGCCGGGCCGGGTCGGCGGTATAGGTCATAGTCCCGCCGCCGCGCAGGGTGGCGCCGAGGATCTTCGCCTCCGCGTTGATGGTCAGCGCGCCATCGTCGGCGTCGCCGCTGGCGAGCAGTTGGAAGTCGCCCTCGCGCGCCTCCTTGGGGAAGGCCATCTGCCCCCACGAAGGCTGGACATTGGGGCGATCGGTCTCGATCCAGATCTGGAAGAGGGTCGTCTCCTCGTCCTCGAGATTATATTCGGCGTGGCGCACGCCGGTGCCCGCGCTCATCACCTGGACGTCGCCGGCCGCGGTGCGGCCCTTGTTGCCCATCGAATCCTCATGGGTGATCGCGCCGGTGCGGACATAGGTGACGATTTCCATGTCGCGGTGCGGATGCGGCGGAAAGCCGCTTTTCGCCGCGATCCGGTCGTCGTTCCAGACGCGGATGCTGCCCCAGCCCATGCGGGACGGGTCGTAATAATTGGCGAAGCTGAAGTGGTGGCGGGCGTCGAGCCAGCCATGGTCGGCGTGGCCGAGCGAAGCGAAGGGGCGGATGTCGATCATGGAAGGGAAGATGGCGAAGGCCGCCCACCCCTTTCAAGTGTCAGGCGTGTAACCGGTCAGTCGAGCGCGGCGAGCTCCGCCGCGTAGGTCGCCGCCTTCTGGGCGTAATGTTCGGCGGAGAGGCGCAGCAGCGCGACCTGTTCGTCGGTCAGCGCGCGCACCGCGCGGGCGGGCGAGCCAACGATGAGGCTGCGCGGCGCGAAGGTCTTGCCTTCCGTCACCAGCGCACCGGCGCCGACGATCGACTGGGCGGGGATGACGGCGCCGTTGAGGATTCGCGCGCCCATGCCGATCAGCGCCTCGTCCTCCACCGTGCAGCCGTGAAGGATCGCCTGGTGGCCGACGGTGACGCGCGCGCCGATGGTCAGCGGGAAGCCGGCATCGCTGTGGCCGGTCGCGCCGTCCTGGAAATTGGTCATCTCGCCAAGGATGATGGGCGTGTTGTCGGCGCGGATGACGGCGCCGAACCAGACGCTGGCGCGCGCGCCCAGGCGGACGTCGCCGACGAGGTCGGCGCTGGGCGCCGCCCACGCGCCGTCGCCGAGCGTCGGGACCAGCGAGCCGAGGCGGTAGAGCGTCATGATGCGTTGCCTAGCGGAGCGGCCCGGCGGCGTCATTAACGATGTTCCGCGACGGGATTTTTACCCTGCCCGGGCAAGGATCGCCCCTCGGACTTTGTCGGAACGACGGGATGAATCGCGCCCTCCTCCTCGGCACCGTGATGGGTGCCCTCGCCTTCACCGCCCCCGCCAGCCGGGCGGCGACCTTGATCGTCGACGAACAGTCGTTCGTCGCGCGGATGCTGGTCATCCACAACCGTGAGCGGGCCGCGGTCGGCGCGCCGCCCCTGGCGTGGGACCCGGCGCTGGCCCAGTCGGCGGCGTCCTACGGCCCCGCCCTCGCCAGTCTCGGTCGGCTGCAGCACAGCCCGCGCGAAACCCGGCCGGGCCAGCGCGAGAACCTGGCGATGGCCAGCAGCGGCTATTTCGACGACAGCCAGCTGGCGCACCTGTGGGTGGCGGAAAAGAATCACTTCGTGCCGGGGCTGTTCCCGAACGTCAGCCGCACCGGCTACTGGAAGGACGTCGCCCATTATACGCAGATGGTGTGGAAGGGCACGACGCACGTCGGCTGCGCGCTCTATCGCGGCGGCGGCAACGATTTCCTGATCTGCCGCTATTCCCCGCCCGGCAACGCGGACGGCAAGCCGGTCTACTAAAGGTGGAAGAGCGGCGGGCCTGGCCTCTACCCCGCGGACCCACCAATCGTCGAATGTCCCCCGGACATTCGGCTTGCTGAATGGTGCCGCTTACAGGACTCGAACCTGTGACCCCCTCATTACGAATGAGGTGCTCTACCAACTGAGCTAAAGCGGCCCGGCCGTCGGGACGGCAAGCGGCGCATCCCCTATCAGCGCGTTTGCGTTGCGGCAAGACGGCGCGAACCAACAAAGATGCTTAACGAATTCGCAAGGCCCCTGCGTCATGTTGGCGCCGATTTGGATCGAGTGGGGTAAGCAATGGATTCGTTGTCGGGACATCCGCATGTCGAGGACGCCGAGGCCGCTGCGGCGGGCGCGGGAATCGACGTCGGCACGGACGAGCGCCGGATGCACGTGCGCGCCTACAACCACTGGGTCTCGTTGCTCGACGGTCGCGACTATCCCTCGATCGAGGACCTCGACCCGGCCAGCATCACCGATTTCTCCTCGCACAGCGTGCTGCTGGACTTCACGCTGGGCCGCGACAACCCGGCGACGCCGTACATCGGCACCGCCATCCGCGAGGAATGCGACCTCGACGAATCGATCACGCATATCGAGCAGGTGCCGAGCCGGTCGCTGCTGTCGCGCCTGACCGACCATTACCTCCAGATCATCGCCAACCGCGCGCCGATCGGGTTCGAGGCCGAGTTCGTCAACCAGCGCGGGCACGAGATCTGCTACCGCGGCATTTTGATGCCCTTCTCCAGCGACGGGGACACGATCGACTTCATTTACGGCGTCATCAACTGGAAGGATGTCGGCGATGCCGGCACCGATGCGCCGCTGGCCGCCGCGCTGCCGCCGGTCGACGAGCCGCTCGCCGCGCCCGCCTTCACCGCCGCCGCCCATCCCGAAGGTCATGTGCCGCACCTCAGCTGGGAAGACGGGCCGCTGGCCGATGCCGGGGCGCCCAATCCTTTTGCCGTGCCGGAGCCCGGTGAGGCCGCGCCCTTCACCACCGAGGCGGACGACGAGCTGCCCGAGCCGCCGACGGTCGATTCCGACGCGGGCCTGGCCGACCGCCTGTGGGCCGCGCGCGAAAGCGCCGAAATCTGCAAGGCCGCCGACGGGCGCAGCCGCGCCGCGCTCTACAAGGCGCTGGCGATGGCGTTCGACTTTTCGGTCGCGGCGCGCCGCGTCCCCGACGAATATGCCGAGATCCTCGACGATGCCGGCGTGAAGGCGCAGGCGCGCGCGCCGATGACGCCGATCGTCAAGCTGGTGTTCGGCGCCGATTACGACAAGGCGCGCCTTACCGAATTCGCCGCCGCGCTGAGCTATGCCGAGCGCTGCCAGGTGCAGTTCGGCGAATTCGAGGCCTTCCTCGACAAGCAGGACGGCGGCCTCAAGGGCATGGTCGCGGCCGAGCGCCGCGCGCGTCGCCCCGACGCCAAGCCCGACGACCGGGCGGACCGCGCGCGCACCAAGCTCCGCCAGGCGCCGGCGCTGACGCTCAACGAGCTCGACGGCGACGAGGAATTCGTGCTGGTCGTCTCGCGCCGGCGGGTCGGCGGCGGGGTCGGCTACGAGCCGGTCGCGCTGGTCGCCGACGAGGCGCTGGTCGACCGCGCGATCCGCCGCGCCGGACGCTAGGGCAAGCTTCCCCAAACGCCGCCTTGTCGCGGGCTGGATGGCGGGTCTATAGGCCGCGCCCAACGATCCTCGAGCGATAATGGTGATTGCATGGCCGCCAAGCCCGGCGTGAACGATTCCTTGATTGGTGCGATCAAGGAAGCCCTCCTGACGAACGCCCTGCCGGGCGAGCTGGACGGGTTCGACGACGCGTCGCGGCAGGTTGCCGCCGACCTGGTCGCGCGAACCGCGGCCCGGCGCACGCCCGGCGACGTCGCCATCGAACTGGTGTCGACCGGCGGGGGCGAGGCCGGGCAGCGCCGCATGCACCTTGCCATCGTCAACGACGACATGCCCTTCCTGGTGGATTCGGTCGCCAACGCGATCGCCGCCCGCGGGATCGTCATCCACCGCCTGCTCCACCCGATCGTCAAGGCGCGCCGCGACGACGCGGGCAACCTGCTGGCGCTCGGCGAAGGCGCCGACGAATCGATCATCTACCTCGACCTCGACCGCGCGGATGCGCGCACCCGCAACCGGCTACGCGCCGAACTGGCGGCGGTGCTCGGCGACGTGCGCGCCGCGGTAACCGACTGGCGGGCGATGCAGGCCAAGATGCGCGACCAAGCCGCCGAGGCGGACGCCGAGGGCGCGGCGCTGATGAACTGGTTCGCCGACGGGGCGATGACCCTGCTCGGTTACGAGGTCGAGCGGCCCGGCGAGGAAGGCAGCGACGGGCTCGGCCTGTTCCGCTTCCCCGGCGAGCCGACCGACGAGGGCGGGTGCGAGGGCGCGATCCGCTATTTCGAGAAGGGCGGCCGCGTGCCGCTGATGGCCAAGGGCGACCGCAAGTCGTCGATCCATCGCCGCGTGCCGCTCGACCTCGTCGTCGTGCCGGAACGGACGGGCGAGAAGATCACCGGCGTGGGCGTTCATGTCGGCCTGTGGACCAGCGAGGCATTGAATGCCGCGGTCGAGGACGTGCCGGTGCTGCGCGCCATCCTGGCGGAGATGGACAAGCGCTTCGGCTACAATCCGTCGAGCCACAGCGGCAAGGCATTGCGCCACGCGCTGTCGGCGCTGCCGCGCGACCTGATCCTCAATCTGAGCTACGACAGCGTCGAGCGCCTCGTCCATGCGGCGATGACGCTGGCCGATCGCCCGCAGGCGATGATCGTGCTGGCCCGGTCGATCCTGAAGGGGCATTTGTTCGCCTTCGTCTGGCTGCCGCGCGACGAGCTGACCACGGCGCGGCGCCTGGCCATCGGCGAGATGATCGGCAAGGCCGCCGAGGGGCGGCAGACCGCCTGGTCGGTGGACCTCGGCGACGGCGACCTGGCGCTGCTGCGTTATACCTATGCCGTCGATTCGGCGCGCCCGTCGCCCGACGAGGCGGCGCTGAACGCCGAGCTGTACGCGATGGTGCGCGGCTTCCTGCCGTCGGTCGAGGAAGGGCTGGCGCTCAAGCTCGGGCCGACGCAGGCGCGGCGTCTGGTGCTGACCTACGGCGATGCGCTGCCCGACGCCTACAAGGCGCGTTACCCGGCGGCCGATGCGGCCGAGGATCTGATGCGGCTGGAAGGGCTGGCGAACGAGGCCGACCGCTCGATCCGGCTGTACCGGCTGGCGAGCGACCCGGCCAACAACTTCCGCATGAAGCTTTACCGGCGCGGGCCGCTGGTGCCGCTGTCGGACGTGGTGCCGGCGCTGGAAAATTTCGGCTTCGTCGTCCTCAAGGAAGCGCCGACCCGGCTCGACGGGCTGACCGCGAACATCCACGAATTCCTGCTCGAGACCGGCGACGGCGCGACCGTCGACGCGCTGTTCGACCGCGCGCTGCTGATCGAGGGAGCGATCGCTTCCGTGCTGCGCGGCGAAGCGGAGAATGACGATTTCAACAAGCTGGTCGTGCTGGCCGGGCTGACCCCGCGCTCGGTCGTCTGGCTGCGTGCCTGGTTCCGCTACCTGCGCCAGACCGGCGTCAGCTATTCGATCGCGACGGTGGTCGAGGCATTGGCCCGCGCGCCCAAGGTCACGGCCGCGCTGGTCGCCATGTTCTGCGCCGCGCACGACCCCGAAGTGACGGGCGATCGCGCCGCCGAGATGGCCGGCGCCGCCCGCCGCTTCGAGGACGCGCTGAAGGCGGTGAAGGCGATCGACGACGACCGCATCCTGCGCCTGCTGCGCGCGGTGGTCGACGCGACGCTGCGCACCAACGCTTTCGCGCCGCAGGCGGCCGAGGCGCTGGCGTTCAAGATCGAGAGCCGCAAGGTCCCCACCCTGCCCGCGCCGATCCCCTATCGCGAAATCTGGGTCTACAGCCCGCGCGTCGAGGGCATCCATTTGCGCGGCGGCCCGGTCGCCCGTGGCGGGCTTCGCTGGTCCGACCGGCGCGACGATTTCCGCACCGAAATCCTCGGCCTGATGAAGGCGCAGCTGGTCAAGAATGCCGTCATCGTGCCGACCGGCGCCAAGGGCGGCTTCTACCCTAAGCAGCTGCCCAGCCCGGCGGTCGACCGCGACGCTTGGTTCGCGGAAGGCAAGGAAAGCTACCGCATCTTCATGCGCTCGCTGCTGAGCGTTACCGACAACATCGTCGACGATGTCGTTGTCCACCCCGAGCAGGTGGTGATCCACGACGGCGAGGACCCCTATTTCGTGGTCGCCGCCGACAAGGGCACGGCGACCTTCTCCGACGTCGCCAACGCGATCGCGATCGAGCGCGGCTTCTGGCTGGGCGACGCCTTCGCATCGGGCGGGTCGAACGGCTACGACCACAAGGCGATGGGCATCACCGCCAAGGGCGCGTGGATCTCGGTCCAGCGCCACTTCCTGGAGATGGGTGTCGACGTCCAGACCGACACGATCCGCGTCGCGGGCTGCGGCGACATGTCGGGCGACGTGTTCGGCAACGGCATGCTGCTGAGCCAGGCGATCCAGCTGGTCGCCGCGTTCGACCATCGCCACATCTTCATCGACCCCGATCCCAACCCGGCGGCCAGTTGGGCCGAGCGCAAGCGCATGTTCGACCTGCCGCGCTCGAGCTGGGACGATTACGACCGCGCCTTGCTGTCGAAGGGCGGCATGATCGTGTCGCGCGACGAAAAGTCGATCAAGCTGACGCCGGAAGCGGCCGCGGCGCTCGGCCTCGAGGGGCGCGAGACCGACCCGACCGCGCTTATCGCGGCGATCCTGAAAGCGCCCGTCGACCTGCTCTGGTTCGGCGGCATCGGCACCTACATCAAGGCCTCGACGCAGAGCCATGCCGAGGTCGGCGATCCCGCCAACGACGCGCTGCGCGTCGATGCGATCGACCTCAAGGCCAAGGCGATCGGCGAAGGCGCCAACCTCGCCATCACGCAGGCCGCGCGCATCGAGTTCGCGCAGCATGGCGGCCGCATCAACACCGACTTCATCGACAATTCGGCCGGCGTCGATTGCTCGGACAATGAGGTCAACATCAAGATCCCGCTGAACCGCGAGATGCGCGAAGGCCGGCTCGAGCTCGAGAAGCGCAACAAGTTGCTCGCGTCGATGACCGACGAGGTCAGCGAGCTGGTGCTGGAGGACAACCGCCTGCAGAGCCTGGCGCTGTCGATCGCCGAAGCGCGCGGCATGGCCGGGCTGCCCGAGCAGGTCCGCACCATCGAGCTACTCGAGGCCAGCGGCCGGCTCGACCGCCGGGTCGAGGGCCTCGGGACCAGCGAGGCGCTGCTCCGCCGGGCGTCGGACAATCGCGGCCTGACCCGTCCGGAGCTGGCGGTCGTGCTGTCGATGTCGAAGCTGTCGCTGCAGGACGCGGCCGAGGATCTGAAGCTGGCCGACGACCCGCTGCTGGAGCCGCAGCTGCTCGCCAACTTCCCGGCGCCGATGGTCAAGGCGCACAAGGACGCAATCCTGCGCCATCGCCTGCGGCACGAAATCCTGGCGACCAAGGTCGCCAACCGGCTCGTCAACCGGCTGGGGCCGAGCATCCCGATGAGCCTGACCGAAGAGGAAGGCGTCTCGCTCGGCCAGGTCGTCATCGCCTTCCTGGTGGCCGAGCATCACCTCGGCCTTGGCAAGTTGTGGCAGGCGATCGAGCAGGGCGCGATGAGCGAGGCCGTGCGCATCGAGCTGTTCCAGATCGCCGCGCGGTCGGTGCGCAGCCACATGTCGGACATCCTTCGTTCGACCAACGCCGACACGACCGTCAGCGCGCTCGTCGAGCTGCTCGGCCCGAACGTGAAGGCGGTGGCGGGGCATGCCTCCAAGCTGCTCCGTTCCGAGGTGCGCGGCGAAGCGTCGGGCCGACGCGAGCACCTCATCGGGCTGGGCGTCGACTCGAAGATCGTCGACGGGCTGGTGCGCCTGTTCGAGCTGGACGGCGTGTTCGGCATCGCGGCGCTGGCCGCGCGGCGCAAGCTCGATCCGCTGGACGTGACGAAGGCCTACACGATCCTCGGCGAGGCGCTGGGTCTCGACTGGACGCAGCAGCAGGTCAGCCGCTTCCACCCGACCGACCAGTGGGAGCGCCTGCTGGTCGCCGCGCTGGAACGCGACTTCGAACAGCTTCGCCTCGAGTGGCTTGGCCGGTCGCGCGATTCGGATCCGGTGGCCGCCGCGCAGAAATGGATCGACAGCCGCCGCCCGCAGATCGAGCAGTTCGGCCGGCTGGTCGGGCAGGCCCGCAACGCCGGCGCGGTGAGCGCCGCGATGCTCGGCCAAATCGCGAGCCAGGCGCGGATCCTGCTCAGCCGATGAGCCGGGCGGTCGTGCTCGTCCCGGCGCCGGATTATCCGGAGCGCTGGGACTGGGCCTATGATGTCGAGGCGGCGGCCCTGGAACGCGGCGGGCTTGCCGTCGAGGCGTGCCCGTGGACCGCGCTTGGGACGGTGACGGGCGATATCGTCCTGCCGCTGGTCGCCTGGGGCTATCACGCGCGCTTTGCCGACTGGCACGCGCTGCTCGACCGGCTGGAAGCCGTGGGCGCACGCGTCGCCAACCCGGTGCCGGTGCTGCGCTGGAACAGCGACAAGACCTATCTCGTCGAACTGGGCGAGCGCGGCATCCCGACGATCCCGACGCGCTACGTGCCCGCGCTCGACGCGGCGGCGCTGGCCGACGCGCGGGCCGCCTTCGGCGACGAGATGGTCATCAAGCCGCCCGTCTCCGCCGCGGCCGACGGGACGTTCCGTCTCGGGCCGACGGACGCGATCCCGGCGGGCGCGCTGGGCCGGCCGACGATGATCCAGCCGTTCCTGCCGTCGGTCGCCGCCGAGGGCGAATATTCGCTGCTGCTGTTCGACGACGTGTTCAGCCACGCGGTGGTCAAGCGCCCGAAGGCCGGCGACTACCGGGTGCAGCCGCACCTGGGCGGGCGCGAGGAAGGCTGCGTTCCGCCCGACGGCGCGATCGAGCTGGCGCAGCGCGCGCTGGCCGCGGCGCCCGCCGCCACCACCTACGCGCGCGTCGACCTCATCCGCGGGCTCGACGGCGAGCTGAAGGTCATTGAGCTGGAACTGATCGAGCCATCGCTGTGGCTGGAACATGCGCCCGACGGCGGCGCGTTATTTGCCGCCGCCGTCGCCAAGCGCGCGCGCCAGTAGCCACTGCCGGATCGCCGAGGTGAGGTTGGGCGCGGGATCGCTGTCCATCCGTTCGACGTCGATCCGCGCAATCAGTGCGTTGAGCGGCAGGCCTTCGTCGAGGGCGGCCGCCTCGAGCGCCCGCCAGTAGAGCGGCTCGATGCTGATCGAGGTCTCGTGGCCCGCGATCGTAACGCTCCGCTTGGTGGGCCGGTCGTAGTTCAAAGCAGTCGGGCCTCCGGTTGCGGCACGGGAGTGAATCCCGTGCCGTCGGTCCTGTCACGGCATTGCCGTGCAGGCCGTCCGTGTCGTGGCGCATCTTCGCGCTGCTTCACGATTGCGGCGCAATCGCTCCGCTGCGCTCGGCGCCACTCTTAATACATATGCTGGCCGCCGTTGATCGACAGCGTGGAGCCCGTGACGAAGCCGGCGTTCTCGTCGACCAGGAAGGCGACGCCGCGGGCAATTTCCTCGGCCTTGCCCAGGCGCCGGACGGGGATCTTGGCGACGATCTTGGCGAGCACGTCTTCCGGCACGGCGGCGACCATGTCGGTGTCGATATAGCCCGGCGCGATGGCGTTGACGGTGACGTTGGTGCGCGCGCCTTCCTGCGCAAGCGCCTTGGTGAAGCCGTGGATGCCCGACTTGGCGGCGGCATAGTTGACCTGGC
>CAZKCD010000058.1:0-11000 GCA_964551235.1 uncultured Sphingomonas sp. | reverse complement strand
CGGCGCACGGCACCGTCACCCGCCACTATCGCATGCACCAGCAGGGCAAGGCGACGTCGACCAACCCGATCGCGTCGATCTTCGCCTGGACCCGCGGCCTCATCTATCGCGGCAAGTTCGACAACACGCCGGACGTGGTGCGCTTCGCCGAGACGCTGGAGCGCGTCTGCATCGAGACCGTGGAAAGCGGCAAGATGACCAAGGACCTCGCCATCCTCGTCGGGCCGGACCAGGCCTGGATGACGACCGAGCAGTTCTTCGAGGCGATCCGCGAGAATCTCGAAAAGGAAATGGCGACCTGGGGCTGAGCGCCCTTCCCCATTTCGACGCGAATGAAGGGCGGCCGGTGACGGTCGCCCTTTTTGCTGGAACGGGTACGGAACGAGCGCGGCAATGAGCGGTTTGTCGGGCAAGCGCGGGCATCGTCCGGCGTCGCGCTGTCCGTGCATGGGGAGAAAATGAAGTGGTACGGCAGAAGGAAAAGGCCCGCCTCGACGTTCGCGAAGCGACGCAGAAGGACGTGCCGGGCATCGTCCGCCTCGTGAACCGCGTCTATCCCGACTTCGAGCCCTATGCGGCGGGCGAAATTCGCGGCCAGATCAACAACTTCCGCGACGGCTGTTTCGTCGCCGTGTTAGACGGCGAGATCGTCGGCTATTGCGCGACGATCCGGGTTGCCGAGCGGCGCGCGCTGGCCGCGCATAGCTGGACGGAGATCAGCGGCGGCGGCTTCGGCTCGCGCCACGATCCCAAGGGCGACTGGCTTTATGGCTACGAAATGGCCGTCGATCCAACGGTGCGCGGCAACCGGCTGGGGCGGCGCCTGTACGAGGAGCGGCGCCACCTGGCCGAGCAGCTGGAGTTGAAGGGTATCGTTTTCGGCGGGCGGATGCCGGGCTTCGCCAAGGCGAGGCGCAAGGTGAAGTCGCCGCAGGACTATCTCGAGCAGGTCGTGGCCGGGAAAATCCATGACCCCGTCATCCGTTTCCAGCTGGCCAACGGGTTCGAGCCGATCGGCATTCTCGACGCCTATCTGCCCGCCGACAAGGCGTCGCGCGGGAATGCGGTGCACATGGTCTGGCGCAATCCCTATGTCGAAGCGGACAAACCCAAGGAAACGCGGGTGCCGCGCGGGGTCGAAAGCGTCCGCATCGCGACGTGCCAGTTGCAGGCGCGCGCTGTCGCCGACTTCGACGAGTTCGTCGCCAACATCCGCTATTTCGTCGATGTGGCGTCGGACTACGGCGCGGATTTCCTCCTCTTTCCAGAGCTCTTCACGCTGTCGTTGCTATCGTATGAGAAAAAGCAGCTCTCGCCGCTCGACGCGATCGAGAAACTCAGCAGCTACACGCCACAATTGCGCGACGTACTTCGCGAGATGGCGATGCAGTTCAACATCAACATCATCGGCGGATCGCACCCGACCCGCACGTCGGATGGCGACATCCAGAACGTCGCCTTCATCTGCCTGCGCGACGGGGCGGTGCACGAGCAGGAAAAGATCCACCCGACGCCGAACGAGGCCTATTGGTGGAACATCAAGGGCGGCGACCAGATCGACGTTATCCAGACCGACTGCGGGCCGATCGGGGTGCTGATCTGCTACGACAGCGAGTTTCCCGAGCTGGCGCGGCGGCTGGCGGACGAAGGCGCGCGGATCATCTTCACGCCCTTCTGCACCGACAGCCGGCAGGGCTATTTGCGTGTGCGCTACTGCTGCCAGGCGCGGGCGATCGAGAACCAATGCTTCGTTGTGATGAGCGGCAACGTGGGCAATCTGCCGAACGTCCACAACATGGACATCCAGTACGCTCAGAGCTGCATCCTGACGCCGTGCGATTTCCCCTTCGCCCGCGACGGGATCGCGGCGGAGGCGACCGAGAATGTCGAGACGCTGACGATCAGCGACGTCAATCTGGCGGACCTAAGCTGGGCGCGCGCCGAGGGGACTGTGCGCAACCTCGGGGACCGGCGCTTCGACCTCTACCGGATCCAGTGGAGCCGGCGCGGCGGGGCGCAGAACCAGCCGGTGGTCGCCCCGCTCGGCCCTCACACTGCTGGGGGCGGCTGAGCCGGGCTCCGGACGCGCTCGCGCCGCACGCCGAGGCCGATGATCCGGCCCGGAATGCGGCGCAGGAACGGGAAGCGGTCGAGCAGGCGGATGGTGCGCGGCACGGTGACATTCCCACCGCCGAGGACGGCGCCGATGATATTGTCCTGCACCGCCTTCTGCCCCGACTGAATCACTTGGGTCGGCATCAGCCGCCGCCGCCGGACGCGGTCGAGCAAGGGATCGAGGTCTTCTCCGCGCACCATCGGCCCGACGAGGGCATTGGCGGCGGCAACGGCGTCCTGGATGGCTAGGTTGATGCCGATGCCGCCGATCGGGCTCATCGCGTGCGCGGCGTCGCCGATCGCGAGCAGCCCGGGCCGCGACCAGCGGGTCAGCCGGTCGAGCGCGACGCTGAGCAGCTTGATGTCCTCGTCTCGCTCGGGGAAGCCGCCGCTGAGGTCGACATCGGGGAAGGCCTCGGCGACCTGCGCGCGAAGCCAGTCGAGGCCCCTGCCCCGAACGTCGGCTTCGGCGCCCTTGGGGATGAGGTAGGCCGCCTGCCAATAGTCGTCGCGGTCGATCAGCACGACCATCCGCCCCGGCCCGATCGAGCCGCGTAGCGCGTCGCCGCCGTCGTCGGTCTTGGGCAGCTTGAACCACAGCACGTCCATCGGCGCGCCCAGTTGTTCGACCGGGAGCAGGCCGAGCGTGCGGACCAGCGAGCCCCGCCCGTCGGCGGCGATAACGAGCTTGCCCGCCCGTTCCTCGCGGCCCGAGGCGTAGCGGATGCCGACGAACCGGCCCCGCTCTTCGACCAAGCCGGTGACGGGTTCATCCATCGCGAGCGAAAAGGCCGGGAGCCGGCTGGCGGCGTCGCGCAGGAAATCGAGAAATTCCCACTGCGGCATCATGGCGATGAAGGGCGCGGGCGTGTCGAGATGCGACAGGTCGCCGATCGTCCAGTCGCGGCCGCCGATGCGCAGGCGGGCCGAGGTAATGCGGTTGTGGGGGCGTCGAAGGAACGCGTCGAGCAGGCCGAGCTGCGACAGGATTTCCATCGTCGAGGGGTGGACGGTGTCGCCGCGGAAGTCGCGGAAGAAATCGGGATGCTTTTCGACGACCTTCGTCGTGACGCCGGCGCGGGCGAACAGGTAGCCGGCCATCATGCCCGCCGGGCCGCCGCCGATGACGATGAGGTCAGCCATCCGACCGGTGAGTAGCCGGTTTGAGCGAAGGAACGGTTGCTCGCGCACGCCGGATGCAAGTCGGGCAGGACGACGTCATGGCGTCATCCTGCCCGATCGCTTGCCGTTTGGACCAGAAAATTCGTCAGGCCTTGGTGAGCGCTTCCGGCTTGTGGGCGGCGCGGCCGCCGCTCTTGTCGCTCTCGACGATATATTGCGGGTCGTCCTTCGTGGCGGCGACCTTGTGGCCCTTGATGTGGGTGGTCGAGGTGACCTTCTTCACGACCTTGCCGGTGGAATGGCCGCCGCTCGAATCCCATTCGACCTTGTCGCCCTTGTGCAGGCTATTCGTCATTTCATCGCTCCTTCGGCGGAAATACGCGCGAACGTGTCGCCGGTGCCGTGACAAGCGGCGGAGCGTGCGCCAAGCTGGCCGACATGGTCGGACACGGAGCGACACCATCGGGAATGCATGATGCGCTGGTGATTCTCGGCGCGGCGGGGATCGTCATCCCGGCCTTCGCGCGGCTGCGCATCAATCCGGTGATCGGCTTCTTGCTGGTGGGGCTGATCGCCGGGCCGTCGGGCCTCGGCGCGCTGGCGGCGCAATATCCGTGGCTGAAGCCGCTGACGATCAGCGACCGCGCGGCAATCGCGCCGTACGGCGAGCTGGGGATCATCCTTCTCCTGTTCGGCATCGGGCTCGAGCTGAGCTTCAAGCGCCTGTACGCGATGCGGCGGATGGTCTTCGGCATTGGCGCGGCCGAATTGCTCGGCGCGGCGGCGGTCATCTTCGTCGTCCTTACCCTGATGGAATGGCCGACCAAAAGCGCGCTGGCGCTGAGCCTGGCGCTGGCGATGAGCTCGACCGCTCTGTGCCTCAAGATCGTCGGGACCAAGACACCGGTGGGCAGGGCGGCCCTGTCCATGCTGCTGTTCGAGGACCTCGCGCTGGTGCCGATGCTGTTCTTCTTCGGGTCGGTCGGGGCGCAGGACGCGGGCAGCCTGGTGCAGATCGTCGTTGTGGGCGGGCTGGTGATCGCGGCGATGCTACTGGGCGGCCGGCTGCTTCTTCCGCCATTGTTCGCGCAGGCGGCGCGGGCGAAGAATCCGGAACTGTTCCTGGCGATCAGCCTGCTGGTAGTGATCCTTGCCTCGGGCGCGACGAGCGCGGTCGGGCTCGGTCCGATCATGGGGGCGCTGGTGGCGGGCCTCGTCATCGCCGAAACCGACTACCGCAGCGAAGTCGAGGTGGTGACCGCCCCGCTGCGCGGGCTGGCGTTGGGCGTCTTCCTGATCACCATCGGCATGATGATCGACCTTCAGGCGATCCTCGCCGACTGGTGGACGCTCGTGGCCGCATTGGGCGGCGTGATCCTCGTTAAAGTGGTGGTAACCGCGCTGCTGCTGCGGCTGGCGGGCGGCGAGCGGCGCGGCGTGGCGGCGGAAACCAGCGTGCTGATGGCGAGCCCCAGCGAAACCAGCCTGATCGTGCTGGGCGCGGCCGGGGCGGCGGGCGTGCTTCGCCAGGACACTGTCGCATTCTGGTCGGCGGCAACAGCCATCGGTCTGATGCTGACCCCGGCGCTGGCAGCGCTGGGCAAGAGGCTGGGCCGGCGGGTGGATGCGGGCCATCTCGCCGAGGGCGAGGCGAGCGACGTTGCGGGCCGCACGGTGATCTTTGGCTTCGGGCGCGTCGGGCAGATGGTGGCCGACATGCTGAACGAGCACGGTAAGGCCTATGTCGCGGTTGATCACGACATCGACCATGTCGGCGACGCGCGAAGCGGTGGTTACAAGGTACTGTTCGGCGATGTCAGCCGGGCCGAAATGATCGAGAAGCTGGGCATGGCCGACGCCGCCGCGGCGGTCCTGACCATGGACGATCCCGTGCTGACCGCGCGGGTGGCGCGGCGATTGCGGGCGGATTTTCCCGATTTGCCGATCATCGCCCGCGCCCGCGACACCGACCATGCGGCGCGCCTCTACAAGGCCGGGGTTACCGACGCGGTGCCCGAGGCGATGGAAGCCTCGCTGCAGCTCAGCGAGGCGGTGCTGGTCGATATCGGTGTTGCCATGGGGCCGGTGATCGCAAGCATTCACGAAAAGCGCAGCGAACTGCGCGCGGAAATCATGGAAGCGGGCGATCTGGACGAGACGCCGAGCCTGGGGCGCCGGCGGGGAGCTTGACAGAAAAGTCGACCACTCAGTCTTTTGCTTCCGGCCAAGCAGCTGTCACGCCTAGGACGAACCAAAGGGCAAAGATTGTCCAAAAAGCGATGTAGGGGGCCGTTACCGGATCGAGTGGATAGGTCGATGCCCGCCAGACTGCCCAAAGCGCTCCCAACCCTGCAATTATATGGAAAGCCGGAAAAAAATCCGCCCCACCGCCGAGTGCCGGCCGCCATTTCAACGTCCGTAACTCAGCCTTAGGTGCGAACAGTGTGTAGGTAAGTCGTGCGAACGGGTAGAGGATCACGAGCGCCAGCAACGGTACGATCATCTCCACGATTGGCAGATGGTCATTGAAGCAATCGTCGAAATTACCGGTAAAGGCGCGACCTTTACAACGGACGGCCCACTTCGCCGCTCCGCCAAAGATCGGCATGAACGAAGCTGCCTGAAACATGAGAACGCCGATTGTCGCGAGTGTCCAACGTGGACGCTCGCCGTGCGTCATGCGCTGACCTTCGACAATTCTTCCTTGATGGCGGCGATGGCGGCGTCGGCCTTGTTACCGTCAGGACCGCCGCCCTGCGCCATGTCGGGACGGCCGCCGCCGCCCTGCCCGCCAAGCGCCACAACCGCGGCCTTGACGAGGTCGACGGCGCTGGCGGCGACGCCTTCGGTGACGCCGACCGCGACGCTGGCGCGGCCTTCGTTGACGGCGACGAGCGCGGCGACGCCGGATTTCACTTCGGCCTTCATCTGGTCGACGGTCGAGCGGAGCTCCTTGGGGTCGAGGCCTTCGACGACGCGGCCGAGGAAAGCGATGCCGGCGACGTCCTCGGGACCGGCGGACGCAGAGGCGGTGCCGCCGCCCATGGCCAAGGCCTTTTTCGCGTCGGCGAGGTCGCGTTCGAGCTTGCGGACGGTGTCGGCGAGGCTGGCGACGCGGGCCGGGACTTCGTCCGGCGACGCCTTGAGGGTCGCGGCGGCTTCCTTGAGGCGCTGGTCGCGCTGCGTAAGCCAAGCGAGCGCGCCCTCCCCGGTCAGCGCTTCGATGCGGCGCACGCCGGAGCTGACCGCGCTTTCACCGATAATCTTCAGGAGGCCGATGTCGCCGGTGGCGTTGACGTGAGTGCCGCCGCACAGCTCGACGCTGTAGTGACGGTCGCCTGGGTTGCGGCCCATCGCGAGGACGCGGACCTCGTCGCCATACTTTTCGCCGAACAAAGCGAGCGCGCCCGCCGCGACGGCGTCGTCGGGGGTCATCAGGCGGGTCGAAACCGGTTCGTTGGCGCGGATCTCGGCATTCACCTCGGCCTCGATCGCGGCGATTTCCTCGGGGCTGAGCGCCTTGGGGTGGGCGAAATCGAACCGCAGGCGGTCGGGCGCGACGAGACTGCCCTTCTGCGTCACATGTTCCCCCAGCACGTGGCGGAGCGCGGCGTGCAGGAGATGGGTGGCGCTGTGGTTGGCGCGGGTCGCGGTGCGGCGTTCGGCATCGACCGCCTGGTGGAGGGTCTCGCCAACCTTGATTTCGCCCTCCTCGATGCGGATCGATAGGGCGTGGAGCTTGCCGAGCGGCTTCGACGTATCCTCAACAACAGCGTTCAAGCCTTTAAGCGACGTCAGCTTTCCGGCGTCACCGACCTGGCCACCGGACTCCCCGTAAAACGGGGTTTGATTGAGCACGATCTGGACCTTGTCGCCCTTCGTCGCATGGTCGACGCGCACGCCTTCCCTGACGATCGCCTGGACGACGCCCTCGCCTTCGTGGCCGTTGTAACCGGTGAATTCGGTCGCGCCGATTTCCTCGGCGAGATCGAACCAGAGCTCGTCGCTGGCCTTTTCGCCGCTGCCCTTCCAGGCGGCGCGGGCGCGGGCCTTCTGTTCGGCCATGGCGGCGTCGAAGCCGGCGCGGTCGACGGCGATGCCCTTGGGGCGGAGCGCGTCCTCGGTCAGGTCGTAGGGAAAGCCGTAAGTGTCGTAGAGTTTAAAGGCGGTGTCGCCGGGCAGCGTGCCGCCCTCGCCCATCGCGCCGGTCGCCTCGTCGAGCAGCTTGAGGCCGTTGGCGAGCGTCTGGCGGAAGCGGGTTTCCTCCTGCTCCAGCGTCGATTCGATTGCGGCCTGGCCGCGGATCAGTTCGGGATAGGCCTGGCCCATTTCGGCGACGAGCTGCGGCACCAGCCGGTGCATCAGCGGCTCCTTGGCGCCGAGCAGGTGCGCGTGGCGCATGGCGCGGCGCATGATGCGGCGAAGGACGTAGCCACGTCCTTCGGCGGCCGGAAGCACGCCGTCGGCGATGAGGAAGCCCGACGCGCGCAGGTGGTCGGCGATGACGCGGTGCGAGGCCTGGGTGTCGCCCACCGCCTTGGTGTGCGTCAGTTCCTCCGAGGCCTGGATGAGCGCCTTGAAAGTGTCGGTGTCGTAATTGTCGTGGACGCCCTGCATGACCGCGGCGATGCGTTCGAGGCCCATGCCGGTGTCGATCGACTTCTTGGGCAGTTCGGCGACGATCTCGTCATTGGCCTGCTCGAACTGCATGAAGACGAGGTTCCAGATCTCGATGTAACGGTCGCCGTCCTCGTCGGGGCTGCCCGGGGGACCGCCGGGGATATGGTCGCCATGGTCGTAAAAGATTTCCGAGCAGGGTCCGCACGGGCCATCGGCGCCCATCGCCCAGAAATTGTCCTTGGTCGGGATGCGGATGATCTTGTGATCGGCGAACCCGGTCAGCTTCTTCCACAGGTCGAAGGCTTCGTCGTCGGTGTGGTAGACGGTGACGGTGAGCTTGTCCGGCGCGAGGCCGAAATCACGCGTCAGCAGGGTCCAGGCGTGGTGGATCGCCTGTTCCTTGAAATAGTCGCCGAAGGAGAAATTCCCCAGCATCTCGAAGAAGGTGTGGTGGCGCGCGGTGTAGCCGACGTTGTCGAGATCGTTGTGCTTGCCGCCGGCGCGGACGCATTTTTGCGAGCTGGTCGCGGTCGAGTAAGGCCGGCTTTCGAGGCCAGTGAAGACATTCTTGAACGGCACCATGCCCGCGTTGACGAACATCAACGTCGGGTCGTTGTGCGGGACGAGCGGCGCGCTTTGCACCTTTTCGTGGCCGGTGCCCGCGAAATAATCGAGGAAACCGCGGCGGATGTCGTTGGTCGATGTCATGGAGCCGCAGATATAGGCTGTGCTGCGGCGCGGCAAGCGGCGTGCTTTGGCGGCGGCGCCACGCGTGCTATCCCCCGGCAAAGGATGGGGGAATGCCGATGATCAGGACAATGCTTCTGGCCGCCTTGCTCGCCGGGACGGCGACGGGTGCCGCCGCGCAGCGCGAGCAGCAACATGCGGGCCATGCCGGCCATATGGAGGCGGCCGAGCGCCCGTCGCTGATCGCCGGGCACGGCAACGGCGGCTTCGCGATCAACAGCGCGGTGCCCGAGGCGCAGGCCTTTTTCGATAACGGCATGGAGCTGGCCTATGCCTACGAGCACAAGGCGGCCGCCGCGGCGATGGAAGAAGCCGCGCGGCGCGATCCGCAATGCGTGATGTGCGCGTGGGGCGCGGCGTGGGCGAACGGGCCGACGATCAATTACGGCGTCGAGGGCGAGGACCTGGCCAAGGCGCAGCGGCTGGCGACGGCCGCGCAGGCGCTGGCCGAAGCGCGCGGCACGCCGTTCGAGCAACAGATGGTGGCCGCGATCGTCGCGCGCTATCGCGCCGGCGGCGGCCACGGGACCAAGGGCGATCTCGCCTTCCTGACGGCAATGCAGGACATCGCGCGGGCCAACCCCGACCATGACATGGTGCAGGTCATCGCCGCCGATGCCAGCCTGAACGCCATCGACTGGGAGGGGCGCGAGGACAAGATAACGCGCCTCGTCCACGAGACGATGCGGATGCTGACGCCGGTGCTGGCGCGCAACCCGGACAATACGGCGGCGGTGCACCTTTACATCCACTCGAGCGAGATGGCGGAGGTGCCGCTCTATGCCGAGCCGTTCGCGGACCGGCTGGGCACGCTGGCGCCGCGATCGCAGCATCTCGTCCACATGCCGAGCCACACCCAATATTGGATCGGGCGCTACCGCGACGCGGGGCTGGCCAACCTGCGCGCGGTGACGCTGGGGATCGAGGCGGCGGCGGCGGCCAAGACCCCGCCGGAGGACGGGCCGTTCTCGCAGACCTATCACGCGCACAACGTCCATTTCGGGCTGGGCGGTGCGATGATGGCGGGCGATGCCGAGACCGCGCTGGCCATCGCGCGGCCGCTGATCGCGGCAGGGACGGACCCGCGCTACAAGGGCTTCAGTCGGCCCATGCGGCTGCACCTGGTCGGCAAAGGGATCACGGCGCTGGGCCTGTTCGCGCCCGACGAGGTGCTGAACGGCAAGCCCCCCGAGGAGAAGATCCTGCAGAGCTACTGGCATTATGCGCGCGGCGAGGCGCTGGCGGCGCGGGGCGACGCGGGGGGCGTGCGGGCGGAAGCCGCGGCGATGCTGCTGCCGCCGATCGACCGGACGAAGAAGGACGACAAGGGCGAATGGATCGGCGCGACCATCCTCCAGATTGGCCGGCACGTGCTCGACGGGCGCGCTGCGACGATCGAGGGGCGGCATGCCGAGGCCATCGCCGCCTTCCAGGCCGCGATCGCGCTGGAGGAAGACAAGGAATTCGCGAGCCAGGTCGACCCGCCCTACTGGTGGTATCCGGTGCGGCGAAGCTTGGCGGAAGCCAAGCTGGCGGCGAAGGACACGGCCGGGGCCAAGGCCGAAGCCGAGGCGACGCTGAAACGCCGGCCCAAGGACCCGGGGGCGTTGGCGCTGCTGGCGAAGCTCGACTGAGCGGACACGAAAAAGGGAGCGGTCGCCGGATGGCGCCGCTCCCTTCCTTCACTGGACGATAAGGCGTCAGGCGTAGACTGGGATCGCGTCCTCGATGAGACCCGTGTCGGCGTCGACGCGGTAGACGTAGCCGTTGGCGTAGCGATACCAAGTGTCGTCGCTGTCCGCGTAGCGATCGCGATAATCGAACGGGACGTTGTAGACGCCGTAGCCCGCCGGAAGCGGCTGACCGACCGCGAACCGGTCCCCCGTCACCAGCGCGGCGATGGCGCGGATGAGCTGGGTGGTCGGATCGACCTGGTAGATCGCGCCGTTGGCGTAGCGATACTGATATTGCGGCGTGTCATAATAAGCGTCGCGGTAGGCGTAGGGGACGTTGTAGTCCGGGTAGGCTACCGGCCAACGCTCGCCGATCAGGTAGTCGTCATAGCCGGCGTTGAGCGGATAGCTCGCCTGGATGCGGCGCGAGTACGGGTCGACCTGGTAGATATAGCCGTCGCCATAGCGGTACCAACGATCGTCCGTATCCATGTAGCTCGACCGGTACGCGAGCGGCACGTTGTAGACGCCGTAGTTGGCCGGCAGCAGCTGGCCGACGCCGAGCTGGTTGCCCGACAGCAGGGCAACGATGCCGGCGATCAGCTGCGTTCCCGCGTCGATCCGGTAGATGGCGTTGCCATCGTAGCGGTAATAATAGTCCGACGTGTCGTAATAATAAGGCTGGTAGGCCACCGGCACATAGCTGCTGCGGTAAGTCACCGG
>CAZKCD010000057.1:0-11198 GCA_964551235.1 uncultured Sphingomonas sp. | reverse complement strand
GGCCCGTCCCAGTCGGCGGGGTCCATGCCGGCCTTCTCCATCATGTACATGATCGGCGGCGGGATCTGGCTGGGCAGCGCTTTTCGCGGGCTGATCGTGCCGAACGGGATCAGGTAGCGGTTGTGCTTGTCGTAGCAGTCGATCTGCAGATTGACGTCGTCGAGGTACCACATCAGCTGCGGATGGATGCCTTGGACGTGGTAGCTTTCGTTGAAGGCATCGACGCTGGCCTTCCAGTTGCAATTCCACTCGACCGTGATGTCGCGCACCCAGCGCATCCGCTCGAAATGATAAGGGTCGAGGTGGCGCGGCAGCGGGTCGAGATAGTCCGTCAGCGGTTCGACATCGGGATTGAGCGAGAACCAGACGAAGCTGTTCCATTCGCCGGCCGGTAGCGGCTGGATGCGCGCGCCGGGCGGACAGCCCTGCGGGAAGCTCGAGAGGTCCGGGATATGCTCGATCCTGCCTTCGAGGTCGTACGCCCAGTGGTGGTACATGCAGCGGAAATTCTCCGCGCCCTTGCCGATGCCCTCCGGGCGCAGGCGATTGCCGCGATGGAGACAGACATTGTGGAAGGCCTTCACCGACCCGTCGGGCTGGCGGACGATCAGCACGCTCTCCTTGCCGATGTCGGTGCAGATGTAATCGCCAGTCTCGGGAATGTCGTCGCTGCGCCCGCCCAATAGCCAGACTTTCGACCAGACATGCTTCCATTCCTGCTGCATGTATTCGCGGCTGGTGTAGCGTTCGGCGGGGATGAGGTCGTAGCCAAGCTCGGGATCGGGTGCCTTGTCGACCGGCGTGCCGTTGCCGGCCGCCTTGGGACTGACCCTCTCGATCGTGACCTGGCGCTTGATATCCATGGGTCGGCTTTAGAAGTGGGTCCGGTTGGTGAAGCCGCCGTCGACGACGAGGTGCGACCCGTTGACCCAGCTGGCCGCGGGCGAGGCGACGAAGGCGACACAGCGCGCGATCTCCTCGGGCTTCCCGAAGCGGCCCATCGGCTGCTGGCGAAGTGTCGCATCGTAGAACTTCGTCATCGTGTCCTTGATCATCTCCCAGTTGCCGCCTTCGAACTCGATCGGGCCGGGGGAGACGACGTTGACGCGGATGCCGTCCTTGCCGTTGGCGAGCGCAAGCTGTTTGCCCCAGGTGACGAGGCTGGCCTTCATCGCATTATAGGGTTGCGGCCCGCCCATCGCCTCGCCCGCCGAGGTGGTGGCGATCAGCACGATCGAGCCGGACTGCCGCTTGATCATGTGCGGCAGGACAACGTCGACCGCGCGGACCGGGCCCATAACGTCGACCTCGAAAGCCTTTTCCCAATATTTCTCACTGCCGAGCCCGCCGCCGGCGGACGTGATGGGGATGAGGATGTCGCAGCCTTCGAGCTGTTCGACCGCCTTTTCGATCCACTTGCGATAGGAGTCGGGTTTCTTCACGTCGACCGCGCCGCCGACCACCTTGGTGTCGTAGCGCTTGAGGTTGGCGACCGCATCCTTGACCGCGTCGCTGCTGCGCGCGCTGATCGCCAGGTCGCAGCCTTCGCGCGCCAGCACTTCGGCAATCGCGTAGCCGATGCCGCGCGCGCCGCCGACCACGATCGCCTTCTTCCCCTGAAGCCCTAAATCCATTGCACTCTCCTGCCCGTCACCCTTGCTTCAGCCCGATACGAGGTTCAAGAAAAAAACAGTCGTGCTTGTTTTTTTCATCACCCCGCCGGGGTGACGGTGAGGCCGGTATCGATCAGGAATTCGGCGCCCGTCACGAACCGCGATTCATCCGACGCGAGATAGAGGACGAGGTTGGCGACGTCCTTGGGCGCGCCGATCGAACCGGCGGGCAGCACGCCTTCGGGAACGTCCTGTTCCTCGCCCGGTCGCCCCATCGCGCCTTGCACCATCGGCGTTTCGATCGACGCAGGATGCACCGAATTGCAGCGCACCGGATAGCCCTTCTGCTGGCAGTGCATGGCAATCGATTTGGTCATCGATCGCACCGCGCCCTTGGCGGCGGAATAAGCGAAGAACGGCGGATAGCCCAGATGGCTGGCGGTCGAGCTCATGTTGATGATCGACCCCTGTCCCGACCTGGCCATCAGCGGCAGCGCATATTTGACGCCGAGGAAGACTCCCTCGCTCATCACCGACTGGACCTTGCGAAACTGCTCGATGCTGGTCTCCTCGGGATCGGCGACGACCACGATCCCGGCATTGTTGACGAGGATGTTGAGCCCACCGAAGGCCGCTTCGGTGCGCGTGATCGCCGCCTGCCAGTCGTCGGGCGACGAGACGTCGAGCTTTACCGCAATGGCCGCCTCGCCAAGCTCCGCCGCGAGCGCCTCGGCGCCATCCGTGTCGATGTCGGCGATGACGACGCGGGCTCCTTCCTCGACCAGTCGCCGGCAATCCGCCTTGCCGAGGCCCGACGCCCCACCCGTGACCAACGCAACCTTGCCCGCGACCCGGCCCATCCTCGTCTCTCCTGCTTGTGCTTTCGCGATCATCGCTTATGGCCCGAAGGCCGCTTGACTTGTCAAAGCAAAAACAATCATGCTTGTTTTTAATTTCGCATCGGAAGGTTGAAAATGGCGCGAACCGCCGCCCGCAAGGCCGCCCCGTCCCGGCCCGTCGCCGAGCCGACCCAGCAGGCGCTGAAGAGCGCGCAGACGCGGGCCCGACTCATCGAAGCGACGATCCGCTGCCTGATCAAGTACGGCTACAGCAGCACGACGACGCTCAAGGTGGCGTCGGAAGCGGGCATGTCGCGCGGAGCGATGCTCCACCATTTCGAAAATGGCGGCGCGTTGATGCAGGCGACGATCGGCGAGCTGATGGAACGCCGGCTGCGCGCCTTCCGCCGCGCGGTCGACAATCCGGCGCCCGACGTCCACACGCTCGTCCACACCTATTGGAAGCAGCTGCTCAGCCCGACGTTCACCGCCTTCGTCGAACTGGCCATCGCCTCGCGCACGGACAATGACCTCGCACGGATCCTCGAACCCGCGCAGGAACAGTTTCGCGAGCGCTGGTACGAGCTGGCGATCCAGCTGTTTCCGGAATGGCAGCGCGACCGCGACAAGTTCAACCTCGCCCTCGCGCTCACCCAGAACACCGTCGAGGGCATGGCGATCAATCGCATGATCCACGGCTGCGACGAGGCGATGATCGAGCCGGTGCTCGACAATCTCGAAGCGCAGATCCTGGCGCTCCGGCCCAAGAAGAAGGGCTAGTCCGCGCGATGCATCGACCAGCCGATGGCGCGGCGCAGGATGTCGGTGAAGACCGGGTAATCCCACGCGCAGCGCTGCGGATGGGGCCAGAAGCGCGCCAGCGGCTGGAGGTCGTAATGCCCGCGGCAATGGCCGAGCGTGCAGTAGAGGATCGCGCCTTTCCCCACCGTGCGTTCGTAGAGGATCGGCACGTCGGGATCGGCGGCGAGCGGTTCGGCGAAATCCGGGCATTCGCCCTCGAAACTGGCGGCCATAAGCACATCGATGTCGGCGGTGCGTTCGCTGACATAGAGTTCGTCCTCGACGCTGAAGTCGCGCAGGCCGCGGGTCACCGGATGGTCGCCGCGCACGATCCGCACCGCGAACGGCTCGATCGGCGGATGGCCCAGGAACCGCGTGCCCAGCAGCTCCATGAATTCCGGCGCTTCGTTGGGGGTCAGCGCCTTGCCGTCCGCGGCGAAACGGATGATCGAGTTGGTGCCGTGCAGCGCGATCCAGCGCCCGCCCTTCTCGAGGAAGGCGCGCAAGGCGGGAAGCTCCGCCTCGCCCGGCACGAGGTCGCACGTGTAGGTGATCAGGATGTCGCACGCCGCGATGCGCTCACCGTCGCCATAGCCGCAGGCGACGCTGGTCCGGATCGTCGGCACTTCCGCGAGCAGCTTGAGCAATTCGAGCCGCGCGAAATCGATGTCGTGATATTTGCCCGCGGCAATGAGGTGCGCCTGCATGGTGCGATCCCGAATGGTCCTACACGCGCGAGCGTATCGCGCCATCGCCGGCTGGCAAGGGCCGCGTCATGAGCGGCGGTCGCGGCCAGGGACCACTACGCGGAATCCGCGTGCTGGACCTCACCAGCGTGCTGATGGGCCCTTACGCGACGCAAATCTTCGCCGACCTCGGTGCCGACGTGATCAAGGTCGAAGGCCCGGCGGGCGATACGACCCGTCACCTCCCGCCCGCCACCGAACCGGCGCGCGGGGCGATGTTCGTCAACCTCAATCGCGGCAAACGCAGCATCGTCCTCGACCTCAAGAAGCCCGAGGCGGTCGAGGCGCTGATGCGGATGGTGGAGCAGGCCGACGTCTTCATCCACTCGATGCGCGGACAAGCGATCCGGCGGCTCGGGCTGGGCGGGGAGGCGGTGCGCGCCCGCAACCCCCGGATCATCTACGCCAACCTGTACGGCTTCGGGGCGAAGGGCCGCTACGCCGATTACCCGGCCTATGACGATATCGTGCAGGCCGCGTCCGGCCTGGCCGACCTGCAGAAGCATCTCAACGGCGGCGAGCCCGCCTATCTGGCGACGGTGGTCGCGGACAAGGTGGCGGGGCTGACCGGTGCCTATGCCGTAATCGCGGCGCTGTTCGAGCGCGAACGCAGCGGCAAGGGCCAGGAGATCGAAGTGCCGATGTTCGAGACGCTCGTCTCGTTCATGTACGCCGAGCATCTTGGCGGGTCCCTCTACGACCCGCCGATGGGCCCGCCCGCCTATCCCCGCGTGGTCGCGCCGGAGCGTCGCCCCTACCGGACCCGCGACGGGCATATCGCGCTGATGATCTACACCGACCGGCACTGGCGCGCCTTCTTCGACGCGATCGGCAATCCCGCCTGGTCGAACGACCCGATGTTCGGGTCGATCACCGAGCGAACCAAGAACATCGGTGCGGTGCTTGGTCGCCTGTCCGATATCCTGAAGGACCGGACGACCGACGAGTGGATGACGCTTTTCCGCCGGATCGAGGTGCCGGCCATGAAGGTGCTGACGCCGACCGACCTGCTCGACGACCCGCATCTCGACGACGCCGGCTTCTGGGTCGAGCGGGACGAAGACGGCCATCGCCTGCGTTTCCCCGGCATTCCGACCGCCTTTTCCGAAACGCCGGGTGCCATCGGCGATCCCGGGCCGTCGCTCGGCGCGGATGGCGACGCGGTGGCGGCGGAGTTCGGCCTCGACGCCGCGGCCCTGCGCGCGGCGGGGGCGCTGAAATGACGTCAGGCCGGATCGAAGCGCAACACGGGCGCGTCGCCCGCGCGATCGATGCGCGCGACCACGGCCATGCCGATGACGATCGCTTCGGGGTCGATGCCCTCGACCGCGCTCATCAGTCGCGGGCCTTCCTCAAGGTCGACCAGCACCACGGCGTAGGGCGCCTCGGGCGGGCGCGGGTGGACGACGCTTACCGAATGGACGGTGCCCCGGCCGCTCGCCTCGGCCCATTCCCATTCGCTGCCGCTGCCCGGCGCGACGACCCGTGGCGGAAAGAAATAGGCGCCGCTGACTGTCTCGCGTGGCAGCATGAAGCGCCCGCCGGACAGGGCGTCGCGCCATTGCTGTTCGGGGCCGGACATGCCGTGACGCTATGGCGCGCCGCCGGCGGGGTCAATTGATGAGCTGGCGGCCCGGCGCGAACGCGATCGTCGGCGCGGCGACCCACGGCATCGGCGCGATGCCCGGCTGGAGCGCGATCGAACTGGCCGCGACGGCCGGCAAGCGCGCCCTTGACGATGCGGGCCTTGCGCTTGGCGATGTCGACGCGCTGTTCTGCTGCCTGCCCGACGACATGTTCGCGGGGCTCAGCCTTGCCGAGCATTACGGCATCCAGCCGCGCTTTACCGATTGCAACCGCACCGGGGGATCGGCCCCGATGAGCCACGCGATGACCGCGGCGGCGATGCTCGATGCGGGACTGATCGACGTCGCCCTGCTTACCTATGGATCGAACCAGAAGAGCGGCGGCGGCAAGCTGTCGACGCCGGCCCGCCCCTCGCCCCATGAAGCGCCCTATCGTCCGATCTTCCCGCTGACCGGCTACGCGCTGGCGGCGGCGCGGCACATGCACGATTACGGCACGACGCGCGAGCAGCTGGCGGCGGTCGCGGTCGCCGCGCGGCAATGGGCGGCGACCAACGGGGAAGCGGTCGAGCGCGGCCCGCTCAGTATCGACGACTGCCTGGCGGCGCGGATGATCAGCAGCCCGCTAAGCAAGGCCGATTGCTGCCTCGTCACCGACGGGGCGGCGGCGATCGTGATGACGCGCGCCGACCGTGCCCGCGACGGCAAGGCGGAACCTATTGCGCTGCTCGGCGCGGCCGCCGCCACCCACCACCATGCGATCAGTTGCATGCCCGACCTCACGCGCACCGCCGCGGCGGAAAGCGGGCCGCGCGCGATGGCGATGGCGGGGGTGACGCCGGACGATATCGACGTCGTTCAGCTGTACGATGCCTTCACCATCAACACGATCCTGTTTCTCGAAGACCTCGGCTTCTGCGCGAAGGGCGATGGCGGACCCTTCGTCGCCAGCGGCGCGATCGCGCCCGGCGGGACGCTTCCGGTCAACACCAATGGCGGCGGCCTGTCGTGCTGCCACCCCGGCATGTACGGCCTGTTCGCGATCGTCGAGGCCGTGCGCCAGTTGCGCGGCACGGCCGCCAACCCCATTTCCGGCGCGACGCTCGCTCTCGCCCACGGCAATGGCGGGACCCTGTCGTCGCAGGCCACCCTGATCCTCGGCACGCGCGAGCGCCTGTCGACCCACTGACCGATTGGAGAGACTGACCCATGGCACAGGCCTATATCGTCGAAGCGCTTCGGACCGCCGGTGGGCGGCGTGGCGGGGCATTGCGCGACTGGCACCCGGCCGACCTCGGCGCGGCGGTGCTCGACGCGCTGGTCGAGCGCAGCGGGATCGATCCGGCGGCGGTCGAGGATGTGATTGCCGGCTGCGTCAGCCAGGTCGGCGAACAGAGCTTTCATATCGGCCGTAACATGGTGCTCGCCTCCAAGCTTCCCGACAGCGTGCCCGCCGTCAGCATCGACCGCCAGTGCGGGTCGAGCCAGCAGGCGCTGCACTTCGCCGCGCAGGCGGTGATGAGCGGCACGCAGGACGTGGTCATCGCCAGCGGGGTCGAAAGCATGACGCGCGTCCCGATGGGCATGCCGACCCTGCTCGCCGCCCAAGCCGGGGTCGGCACCGGCCCGTGGCCGGCGTCGATCAAGGAGCGCTACGGTGTCGAGCAGTTCAGCCAGTTCACGGGCGCGGAGATGATCGCGCGGCAATATGCCTTCGAGCGGGACCAGCTCGACGCCTTCGCGCTCGACAGTCACCGCAAGGCCGTCGCCGCGACCGACGCCGGCGCGTTCGAGCGCGAGATCGTCGTGCTCGACGGCGTCGACAAGGAAGGTAATGCCATTCGCCACGACCGCGACGAGGGGATCCGCCGCGATGCCTCTCTCGAGGGTCTGGGCGAACTCAAGACCCTGGTGCCCGACGGCGCGATCACCGCGGGCAACGCCAGCCAGATTTGCGACGGCGCGTCCGGCGTGCTCGTCGTTTCCGAACGCGCGCTCAAGGAGCATGGCCTGACACCGCTCGCCCGGATCGACGCGTTGGCCGTCACCGCGGGCGATCCGGTCATCATGCTGATGGAGCCAATCCCGGCCACCCGCCGCGCGCTCGAGCGGAGCGGGCGGGCGCTTGGCGACATCGACCTGTTCGAGGTCAACGAGGCCTTCGCGCCGGTGCCGATGGCGTGGCTGCAGGACCTGGGTGCGGATCCGGCGAAGCTCAACGTCAACGGCGGCGCGATCGCGCTCGGCCATCCGCTCGGCGCGAGCGGGACGAAGCTGATGGCGACGCTGGTCCACGCGCTGCGCGCCCGCGGCAAGCGCTTCGGCCTGCAGACGATGTGCGAGGGCGGCGGAATCGCCAACGCGACGATCATCGAGGCGCTGTGACCCACGACGTCCTCATCGTCGGCAGCGGCCATGCCGGGGCGCAATGCGCCATCGCGCTGCGCCAGTTCGGCTTTGCCGGAAGCATCGGCATCGTCAGCGAAGAAGCCGAACCGCCCTACGAACGGCCGCCCCTGTCCAAGGAGTATCTGGCCGGCACGAAGGACGCCGCGAGCCTGTCGATCCGCCCCGCCGCCTTTTGGACGGAGAAGGCGATCGACCTCCTGCTCGGCAAGCAAGTGGTCGCGGTGGCGCCCGACCAGCACCTCGTTCACACGGCCGATGGCGATCGCCTTGCCTATCGCCATCTCGTCTGGGCCGCCGGCGGGCATGCGCGACGCATCGGCTGTCCGGGCAGCGCATTGCCGCAAGTGCATTCGATCCGCACGCGGACGGATGTCGACCGCCTGACGGGCGACCTTCACGCCGACGCGCGGGTCGTCATCATCGGCGGTGGCTATATCGGGCTGGAAGCGGCCGCCGCGCTCGTCAAACGCGGCCACGACGTTACGCTGCTGGAAGCCCTGCCGCGCATCCTCGCGCGGGTCGCGGGCGACCAGCTCAGCCGGTTCTTCGAGGCCGAGCACCGCGCCCACGGCGTCGACCTGCGTACCGGGGTCGCAGTCGAGGAAATCGTCGGCGACGGGAAGGTCGAAGGCGTCCGGCTCGGTGGCGGTGACATCGTCCCGGCCGACGTCGTGATCGTCGGCATCGGCATCGTGCCCTCAATCCTGCCGTTGCTGGAGGCCGGGGCGGACGGCGGCAATGGCGTGACGGTCGACGCGCACTGCCGCACCTCGCTTCCCGACGTGTTCGCGATCGGCGACTGCGCCATCCACAACAGCCGGTTCGCCGCCGGGCTGCCGGTCCGGATCGAATCGGTCCAGAACGCCAACGACATGGCCTCGACCGTCGCACGCCAGCTTTGCGGCGCCGAGGCCATCTACGATTCGACGCCGTGGTTCTGGTCGAACCAGTATGACCTCAAGCTGCAGACGGTGGGCCTGTCCGGCGGCCACGACGACACGGTGGTGCGCGGCGACCCGGCCGAACGCAGTTTCTCCATCGTCTATCGTCGCGACGGCCGGGTGATCGCGCTGGATTGCGTCAATCGGGTCAAGGATTATGTGCAGGGCCGCGCCCTGGTTGAGGCCGGTGCCCGGATCGACGCCGCGGCGCTGGCCAATGCCGACATCCCGTTGAAATCCCTTTTGCAGGAAGCCTGAATCCCGATGCCCACGATCAACGTCACCACCCGCGACGGCAGCACAAAGTCCTTCGACGGCACGACCGGCCAGTCGCTGATGGAGAATTTGCGCGCCAATGGCGTGGACGAATTGCTCGCGCTGTGCGGCGGCAACCTGAGCTGCGCCACCTGCCACGTCTATGTCGACGAGCAATGGCTCGATTCGCTGCCGCCGATGAGCGCGGACGAGGACGATTTGCTCGACTGCAACGAGGAACGCGCGCCCAACAGCCGCCTTTCCTGCCAGATCCCGGTGGTCGAAGAGCTCGACGGCCTGACCGTCACGGTCGCGCCGGAAGAGTAAAAGTTCGTCGGGTTTCCAAAGATCATCATGCTCGGATTGCCCCCGGCAATCCTGCGCGTGATGATGGTGCCCAGGAGAGGACTCGAACCTCCACGTCCTTTCGAACGCCGCCACCTGAAGACGGTGCGTCTACCAATTCCGCCACCTGGGCACAGGGGCTTCAAGCCGGGTAGGCGGCGGCGCTTAGAGGGGCGCAAGGCCGCTTGTCAACGGCCAAGTCCGGGCGCTAGGGGCTGAGGCCATGAAAATCGGCAATCCCCCCCTGGTCACCGTCTTCGGCGGCGGCGGTTTCGTCGGCCGCTACGTCTGCGAATATCTGCTGAAGGCCGGCGCGCGCGTTCGCGTCGCGCAGCGCAACCCGAAGAGCGCCTACTTTCTCCAGCCGCTCGGCCAGGTCGGGCAAATCCAGTTCGCCAACGCCGACGTCAATCGCCCCGACAGCGTGGCGCTGGCGGTCAGCGGGGCCGATGCGGTCGTCAACCTCGTCTCGGTCTTCGGTCGCGCGATGCAGCGGGTGAACGGCGTCGGCGCCGGGATCGTGGCCGAGGAAGCCGCCAAGGCGGGCGCGAGCGCGCTGGTCCAGGTCAGCGCGATCGGTGCCGATCCGGCCGGTCCGGCCGATTATGCCAAGAGCAAGGCGGCGGGCGAGGCCAACGCCAGAAAGGCCTTCCCCAAGGCGACGATCATCCGCCCGAGTCTGGTGTTCGGGCCGGAAGACCAGCTGACCAACCGCTTCGCCTCGCTGCTGGCCATGCTTCCGACCTACCCGGTGATCGCCCCGAAGACGAAATTCCAGCCGGTCTACGTCCGCGACTTGGGCCGGGCGATCGCTTCGGCGGCGCTCGACCCCAAGACGCATGGCGGCAAGACCTACGAAATCGGCGGGCCCGACGTGCTGACCATGCGCGCGCTGACCGCCGAGATCGGGCGGCTGGCGGGGCAGGACACCGGCCTTATCGACCTTCCCGATGTCGCGGCGGCCGGCATGGCCAAGCTCGGTTTCCTGCCAGGCGCGCCGCTCACTTGGGACCAGTGGCTGATGCTGAAGAAGGACAATGTCGCGAGCGGCAAGAACGGTCTGGCCGCCTTCGGCATCGAGCCGACGCCGCTCGACGCGGTGGCCGGTGAATGGCTTGGCCGCTTCCGCGAGGGCGGCCGCTTCGCCGCCCGCGCCACCCCCCTCGACGCGTAAAGGTCCCCTCCCCCATGCCGATCCTGTGGCTGGTCGTCATCCTCGGCATCGTCGAGGGCCTCACCGAATATCTGCCGGTCAGCTCGACCGGCCATCTCATCCTCGCCACCGAGTTGATGGGCTATGACGCCGACAAATGGGCGCTGTTCAACATCGCTATCCAGCCCGGTGCGATCCTGGCGATCGTCGTGCTCTACTGGCGCACCTTCTGGGAGGTGTTCACCGGCCTGTTCCGCAAGGAGCCGAGCGCCTGGCGGTTCGTGCGCAACCTGCTGGTCGCGTTCATCCCGGCGGTCGTGCTCGGCCTTGCCATCGGCGACTACATCGAGACGCTGCTGGGCAATGCGGTGGTGGTCGCCTGGGCGCTGATCATCGGCGGGGTGGTGATCCTGCTGGTCGAGAAATGGGCGACGCCGACCGACAAGGACGGGGTGGCCAATGTCAGTTTTAGCCACTCGGTCGGCATCGGCCTGATCCAGTGCCTTGCCA
>CAZKCD010000056.1:0-11212 GCA_964551235.1 uncultured Sphingomonas sp. | reverse complement strand
CGCCGACAACGGCGCGTGGCCACGCCCGAATGTCGCGCGTATCCGAATGGAATATGTGGACGTTGGGGCCGTGGTGGTGGCACTCGGCCAGCGGATCAGCGCACAACTGTAAAAACAGGTGTAAAAACGACACTTCAGAATGCAGCTAAGTGATTGATTTAGCGGGTGTAGCTCAATGGTAGAGCAGAAGCCTTCCAAGCTTACGACGGGGGTTCGATTCCCCTCACCCGCTCCAGGCCTTCAAGCAAATTGCCCGTGGGGCAGTTCGCGGCTTGGAACGCGCCGCAATGGATTGCGGCGGCGGAGCGACGGACGCCCCGATCAGCCCCTGAACCTTCCGATAAAGTCCGCCGCATCGGTTGACAGGGCGCGTGCGCCAAGCCATTGGCGCCGCCTCACGACCCCCTGGACAGGTGGCCGAGTGGTTAAAGGCAGCAGACTGTAAATCTGCCCGCGCAAGCGTACGCTGGTTCGAATCCAGCCCTGTCCACCATCCTCGTCGAAAAATATCCTTCGAAATCGGATGAAAATCGGAGCGGGCGACGCCGAAAACGTCGCCTGTCGTAGCGGCCGGCTTTGCGCCAGCCTTGCGAATCGACTACAGCAACCGGCGTGTTACTGCGTCCCACGAGCGAGAATTGGCAAAAGGGTGTCCGTGTGACCCAGGAAAGCGGACCGATCAGCGATTCGGCGCGTCAAGCAATCGACCGATTGTCACAGGGGCAGCTCGACTGCCTGCTGCTCGTCGACCAGCATCTGTCGTCGAAGGAAATCGCCGCCGAGCTCGGCATCTCCTCGCACACGGTGGACCAGCGCATCCGCCTTGCCCTGCAAACCCTCGGCGTATCGAACCGCAAGCAGGCCGCGCGCCTCGTGGCGAAGGACCGCGCACCATATCAGCGTTTGATACATCAATCGCCGCACATTGAGGCGGACGAGGATGCCAGCCAGATCGATGGGGCGGTCGGTTTTCAGATTCGGCACGCTGACCGTGCAGGGAAGGCTGGTGACCTCGGGTTCAAAACCGAGCAGAACACGAAGTCCTCCAGTCCTTCCCTGCCTCTGCCGTTCGCAACGAGGAGTCAGCCCCGGAATGAAATGAGCGTCGGCTTCCGACTGCTCTGGATCGTCCTCATCGCCATCGGCGCGCTGTTTTCCGCCGGCATGTACCTGGCCGGCCTGGAAAGCCTTTCGAGGATGCTGAGCAACTAGGCGCTCCCTTCACCACCGGGCCCAGTAACCGGCGCGTTGTCTTCGGCCGGGAAGGAGTAGCCATGCGCAAACAGTTGATCGAAAATGCCGCCTTCGAAGTCGCCACGCAGGTCCGTGCGGTCGAGGACACCATCGACCAGGCGCTGGGCGAGATCGCCGAACTGCAGAGCCGGATGATCCGCGCGCGCAGCACCGCCGGCGTCGGCGTTCGCACCGGCCACGACGCGCTGGAACAGTTGGCGGGCGCGCTCCAGGCGCTGGTGACCGCGCGCGGCGGGATGGCGCACTGCCATGCCGCGCTGGTCGAGGCCAAGCAGAACGTCCCGGGTCTTCGCACCGTCGCTTTCGGTGACGACGAATGCCCCGAGAAGCCCCCGCAGACCGCGACCCTGCGGGTGGTCGCCTGACGAAAGGCTTGACCGGACCATGACCCCATGGTCCGGTCGTCGCACCTTATGGCACCCAATATCTTCCGGATCCTGCTCGTCCTGATCGTGCTCTACGCCTTCCTCAGGGGGGGTCGCGAGGAGCGGATCGTGGCCGCCCTCTGCTTGGCGGGCGCCGTCCTGTCGAAGCTCGTCGTGTCGCCGCTGACCGAGCGTTACGGCGAGATGGAGCTGGGCGTGCTCGTCGTCGACATCAGCCTGTTCGCCGGCTTCGTCGCGATCGCCTTGCGGTCGGAGCGCTTCTGGCCGTTGTGGATCGCGGGGCTGCAGCTGACGACCATAGTCGGCCATTTCATGAAGGCGTTGAACGAGGAGCTGTTCTATCGTTCGTACGGCGCGGCGATCGGCTTCTGGTCCTACCCGATCCTCCTGATCCTGCTGGTGGGGACGTGGCGGTCCTACCTCTATCGCGCGCCGGCCGACCCTGACCACGCGACCTGACGGGCGCTAGGCGCGCGCGCCCGCGGCTGGTATCGGCGGGCGCGATGGCGACGTCCCAGAAAATCATCGAGGCCTTCGACGATCCCGTGCTGATCGTCGACCAGGCGCGTATCCATGCCGCCAACGAGGCGATGCGCGCGCTGCTGGGCGCGGGGATCGTCGGGCGCGACGTGCGCCTCGCCATCCGACACCCGCAGGCGCTGGCCGCGATCCTGGCCGGCGAGGCGCGCACCGTCGACATCAGCGGGATCGGCGGGGCCGAGCGCCCTTGGACGCTGGCGGTCCGGCCGATTGGCGGGACGCAGGTGCTCGCGCGCCTGCAGGACCGCAGCGCGGCCATCACCGCCGAGCGGATGCGGGTCGATTTCGTCGCCAATGCGAGCCACGAGCTGCGCACCCCTCTGGCGACGATCAGCGGTTTTGCCGAAACGCTGGCCGACGACGAGGACGTGCCGCCGGCGCTGCGCCGCAAGTTCGCGGGGACGATCGGCGCCGAGGCGGCGCGGATGCTGCGGATCATCGAGGATCTGATGAGCCTGTCGCGGATCGAGGCCGAGCGTTTTCGCCTGCCGCGCAAGCAGGTCGACCTGCGCGGCGTCGCGCGCGAGGCGGCGCTGCAGATTGCGCCGCTGGCCGAGCGCCGGGCCTGCCCGATCGCGCTCGACATCGACGAGGGCGTGGCGCCCGTGCAGGGCGACCGCGCGCAATTGCTGCAGGCAGTCGACAATCTGCTGGCCAACGCGATCCGCTACGGCGACGGGAGCGCGGACCGGCCGGTCACGCTGGCCGTGGGGACCGACAACGGGCGGTCGTTCGTCCGCGTCAGTGATCGCGGGCGGGGAATCGCGGCCGAGCATGTGTCGCGGCTGACCGAGCGATTCTATCGCGTAGACAATGCCCGAAGCCGCGATTCGGGCGGCACCGGGTTGGGGCTGGCGATCGTCAAGCACATCGCCGAGCGGCACCGCGGCGAACTCAACATCCGCTCCACGCTCGGGGTGGGCACGAGCGTCACGTTGACCTTCCCGCCGGCCTGAGCCCGCGACTGTCATGAAACTGTAACGAAACCGTCACAGGGCAGCCTTCGAACCGACGCTATAGGCGCGCCATCGCCCATCTAGGGCAGGGGAGTTTGACATGAAGAAACTGATTCTCGCGCTGCCGATGGTGGCGCTCGTGGCGGCTTGCGGCGGAACCGGCGGGGCCGACCAGAATGCCGGCAGCCAGATCAAGATCGTTGGTTCGTCGACCGTCTATCCGTTCACCACGGCGGTCGCGGAAGAATTCCAGCGCGCCAACGCCGGTCAGTCCGTGATCGTCGAATCGACCGGCACCGGCGCTGGCATCAAGTTGTTCTGCGGCGGCGTGGGCGACCAGTTCCCCGACGCCGTCAACGCGTCGCGCCCGATGAAGGCCAGCGAATATGCGGACTGTGAAAAGAACGGCGCCAAGAACGTGATCGAAATCCCGGTCGGCATCGACGGCCTGACGCTGATCCAGGCCAAGGGCCAGCCGGCGCTGAACCTGACCGTCGCGCAGATCTACAAGGCGCTGGCGGCCAAGCCGTTCGGCAAGGAACAGACCGCGCAGACCTGGGCCGACATCGACCCGTCGCTGCCGGCGGTGAAGATCCGCGTGCTTGGCCCGCCGCCGACGTCGGGCACCCGCGACAGCCTGGCCGAGCTGATCCTCGAGAAGGGCTGCGACAGCGACCCCGCCATGAAGGCGCTCAAGGAATCGGACAAGGACGCGCACAAGGAAACCTGCACCAAGGTGCGTGAAGACGGCGCCTATGTCGAAGCCGGCGAGAACGACAACCTGCTGGTCCAGAAGGTTTCGGCCGACCCGGGCACGCTGGGCGTGCTGGGCTACAGCTTCCTCGAGGAAAATGCCGACAAGGTGACCCCGGTCTCGATCGCGGGCGTGGCCCCGACCGAAGCGACCATCAGCGACCTCAGCTACCCGGGTTCGCGCAAGCTGTTCCTCTACGTGAAGGGCGAGCATGTGCAGGCCAAGCCGGCGCTGAAGACCTTCATCGAGGCCTACGCCAAGGCGTGGGGCAAGGGCGGCATGCTGTCCAAGCGCGGTCTCGTGCCGCTGGGCGACGCCGACCTCAATGCGGCGAATGCGCAGGCCACCGCACTGACCCCGCTCGACAAGTCGAAGCTGAAGTAAGCCAAGGGAGCGACGGACGACATGTCCCTCGGATTAGCGTTCGTCGCGACCCTGCTGGTCGCCGCCCTCGCCGGTTTCTTCGCCTTTCGCCGGGCGAAGGCGCTGCGCGTGGGCGGGGCCAAGCTCAACAGCCTGCCGGTCTATCACGCGCTGTACGTCGTGCTGTGGTCGCTGGCGCCGGCCCTCCTGTTCCTTGCCGCCTGGGTGCCCATCCAGAACGGCCTCGTCGACCAGGCGGTGATGGCGCATCCGGCGGCGGCGAACCTTCCCGCCTTCGAGATGCAGCGCGCGGTCATCCTGGGCGAGGCCAAGGAAATCGCGACGGGCGCGCGCACGATCGGCTTCAACCCCGAATCCACCGCGCTGGCCCCCGTCTTCAAGGACGCGATGGCGCGTTATTCGCTGGCGGGCGGCGCGGTTGCCATCCTGATCGCGCTGGGCGGCGCCTTTGTCACGCTGCGCCGCCTCGGCGTGCAGTTCCGCGCGCGCACCGCAGTCGAGCGCTGGGTGCTCGGCCTGCTGGTCGGCGCGTCGATGATCGCGATCCTGACCACGTTGGGCATCGTCCTCTCGCTCCTGTTCGAGAGCCTGTTGTTCTTCCAGAGGGTCAACATCGGCGAATTCCTGTTCGGCACGACGTGGAGCCCGCAAATGGCGCTGCGCGCCGACCAGGCGGGTTCGTCGGGGGCCTTCGGCTCCGTCCCCCTGTTCTGGGGCACCATCTTCATCGGCGCGATCATCGCCATGATCGTGGCCATCCCGCTCGGCCTGATGAGCGCGATCTTCCTGACCCAATATGCGCCGGCGAAGGTGCGTTCGTGGCTTAAGCCGATCCTCGAGATCCTCGCCGGCGTGCCGACCGTGGTCTACGGCTATTTCGCCGCGCTGACCGTGGCGCCGATCATCCGCGACTTCGGCCTGGCCATCGGCGTCAGCTCGGCGAGCAGCGAGAGCGCGCTGGCCGCGGGCCTCGTCATGGGCATCATGATCATCCCCTTCGTCAGCTCGATGGCCGACGACAGCATCGCGGCGGTGCCACAGGCGATGCGCGACGGCAGCTTGGCGCTGGGCGCGACCAACAGCGAGACGATCAAGAAGGTCATCCTTCCCGCCGCGCTTCCGGGCGTGGTCGGCGGCGTCCTGCTGGCGGTAAGCCGCGCGATCGGCGAGACGATGATCGTGGTGATGGCCGCGGGCCTTGCCGCCAACCTCACCATCAACCCGTTCGAAAGCGTGACGACGGTCACCACCCAGATCGTCCAGCTGCTGACCGGCGACCAGGAATTCGACAGCGCCAAGACGCTGGCCGCCTTCGCGCTGGGCCTGGCGCTGTTCATCATCACGCTGATCCTCAACCTCATCGCGCTGCGCGTCGTCCGCAAGTATCGGGAAGCTTATGAATAACGTCTCCTCCCGCTGGACCGACGGCTCGATGGCCGCGCGGGTGAAGAAGCGTTACGCGGCGGAGCGCCGGTTCCGCGCGCTCGGCTTCATCGCGGTCGCGCTGTCGGTGGCGTTCCTCGCCTTCCTGTTGGTCACCATGGCTTGGAAGGGCGTCGGCGGGTTCACCCGGGTCGAGGCCAAGCTGCCGCTCAACCTGCCGGCGTCCAGCGTGATGCTCGACCCCGCCGCCTTGCGCGGCCCAGATGGCGAGCAGCAGGCGCTTGGCGCCGACCTCGACAGCGTGCTGACCGAGGCCGCCACCGCCACCTACGGGCCCGGCGCGACCGAGATGTTCGGCGCCGCGAGCACGCGCGCCTTGGCCCGCCAGATGGTCGCTGACCCGACGCTGCTGGAACGGCAGGCCGAGGTATGGCTGCCGGTCGGCGCGAAGCTGGAAAGCGCGATCAAGGGCGAGGGCGACCCGGAGTTCGAGAAGCTGGCCGCGAGCATCGAGGCCAAGGACGGCGCCCGCCGCGTCTTCAACGGCGACTTCCTGACTTCCTCGGACGCGACCGACCCGACCTATGCCGGCGTGTGGGGCGCCTTGAAGGGCAGCTTCCTGACCATCCTCGTCACCATGGCGCTGGCCTTCCCGATCGGGGTGCTGGCGGCGGTCTACCTCGAGGAATTCGCCCGGCGGAACCGCTGGACCGACATGATCGAGGTCAGCATCAATAACCTGGCCGCGGTGCCCTCGATTATCTTCGGCCTGCTGGGGCTGGCGGTGTTCCTCAACTTCATGCACCTGCCGCGCTCGGCCCCGCTGGTCGGCGGCCTGACGCTGGCGCTGATGACCATGCCGGTAATCGTCATCGCCGGCCGCAACGCCATCAAGGCGGTGCCACCCTCGATCCGCGACGCCGCGCTGGGCGTGGGCGCGTCGAAGATGCAGGTCGTCTTCCACCACGTGCTGCCGCTGGCGCTGCCCGGCATCCTCACCGGCACGATCATCGGCATGGCCCGCGCGCTGGGCGAGACTGCGCCACTCCTGATGATCGGCATGCGCGCCTTCATCGCCTCCCCGCCGAGCGGGATCACCGAGCCGTCGAGCGTGCTCCCGGTGCAGATCTTCCTGTGGTCGGACGAGGTCGACCGGGCTTTCGTCGAGAAGACCAGCGCGGCGATCATCGTGCTGCTGCTGTTCATGCTCGCGATGAACGGGCTGGCTATCTATCTCCGCAACAAATTCGAACGCCGCTGGTAGGGCGAGAAGGTTATGAACGACATGCATGCACCCGCCCCCGAGACCGGCGCCGTTGCCGACGAGGCGTCGAACCGCGCGCCCAAGATGACCGCGCGCGACGTCCACGTTTTCTATGGCGACAAGGAAGCCATCAAGGGCGTCGACATCGACATTCACGACGACAAGGTCACCGCCTTCATCGGCCCGTCGGGCTGCGGCAAGTCGACCTTCCTGCGCACGCTCAACCGGATGAACGACACGATCGCCGGCGCCCGCGTAACCGGCGACATCAAGCTCGACGGCGAGGACATCTATTCGGCGGCGATGGACGTGGTGCAGCTGCGCGCGCGCGTCGGCATGGTCTTCCAGAAGCCCAACCCCTTCCCCAAGTCGATTTTCGAGAATGTCGCCTACGGCCCGCGCATCCACGGCCTGTCGGGCAGCAAGAGCGAGTTGGACGGGATCGTCGAGAGCGCGCTGAAGCGCGCCGGCCTGTGGGACGAGGTCAAGGACCGGCTCGACGAAAGCGGCACCGCGCTGTCGGGCGGCCAGCAGCAGCGGCTGTGCATCGCCCGCGCCATCGCGGTCGATCCCGAGGTGATCCTGATGGACGAGCCCTGCTCGGCGCTCGACCCCATCGCCACCGCCAAGATCGAGGAGCTGATCCACGAACTGCGCGGCCGCTACGCGATCGCGATCGTGACGCACAACATGCAGCAGGCCGCGCGCGTCAGCCAGCGGACCGCCTTTTTCCACCTCGGCGAGCTGATCGAATACGGCAAGACCAAGGACATCTTCACCAATCCGCGCGAGCAGCGCACCCAGGATTACATCACCGGCCGCTACGGCTGATCGGAGCACAGAGCATGGCGACCACCGGACATACGATCAAAGCGTTCGACGAGGACCTCGAGCGGCTGCAGGCCATCATCAGCCAGATGGGCGGGCTGGCCGAGCATAATATCCGCGAATCGATGCGCTGCCTGACGCAGCGCGACCTTGAAGGCGCCAAGGCCATCGTCGAGGCCGACAAGCAAATCGACGCGCTGGAAGTCGAGGCGGAAAAGCGCGCGGTGCAGCTGATCGCGCTGCGCGCGCCGATGGCCGGCGACCTGCGCGACGTCGTCGCCGCGCTCAAGATCTCGAGCGTGGTCGAGCGGATCGGCGACTATGCCAAGAATATCGCCAAGCGCGTGCCAATGCTGGAAGACGTGGGCGACATCGAGCCCCTGTCGCTGATGCCGGAAATGGCGCGCATCGCGACCGAGATGGTGCACGACGTGCTGAACGCCTTCGTCAACCACGACGCCGAGGCGGCGCTGCGCGTGATCGACCGCGACCGCGCGGTGGACGACTTCTACAATTCGATCTTCCGGACCCTCCTGACCTTCATGATGGAGAATCCGCACAACATCGGCCAGTCGACGCACCTCCTGTTCATCGCGAAGAATGTCGAGCGCGTCGGCGACCATGCGACCAACATCGCCGAAATGGTCTATTATGCGGCCACCGGCCAGTATCTCGGCGACCGGCCCAAGGGCCCGGATCCGCTGGACGCCTGAAGGGAGCCGGGGCGATGAGCGTCAAGCGCCTGTTGCTGGTGGAAGACGACGCGGCCCTGGCCGAACTGGTCGCCTATCATTTCGACCGCGCCGGCTATGACGTCGAGCGGACCGGCGACGGCGAGGAAGCGCTGATTCTAGCCGAGGAAACGCGGCCCGACCTCGTCATCCTCGACTGGATGATCGAGGGCGTCAGCGGGATCGAGGTGTGCCGCCGCCTGCGCCGCCGTGAGAGCACCAACGACGTGCCGATCATCATGCTGACCGCGCGCGGCGAGGAAGAAGATCGCATACGCGGGCTTGAAACGGGCGCGGACGATTATCTAACCAAGCCCTTTTCGCCCAAGGAACTGCTTGCGCGCGCTAGCGCGGTGCTGCGTCGATCGCGTCCGTCGCTGGAGAGCGACCAGCTGGCCTACGCTGACATCGACATGGACCTTGCCGCGCACCGCGTGCGCCGCGGCGGCCAGCCGGTGAAGCTGGGCCCGACCGAATATCGCCTGCTCCGCCATTTGCTCGAACGGCCGGGCCGGGTGCTGTCGCGCCAGCAATTGCTGGAGGCGGTGTGGCCGCACAGCGAGGACATCGAACTGCGCACCGTCGACGTCCATATCCGCCGCCTGCGCGTGGCGTTGGGCGAGCCCGACATCGTGCGCACCGTGCGCTCCGCGGGCTATTCGCTCGACGCCGAGGGGATTGCCTGAACTCTCGTCCCGACGCATGGGACGGCAATGGCTCGCAAGAACAAGAACCGCGGGGGTGGAAACCCCAATCGTCCTCGCTTCTGGGGGAAGCATGCCGTCGCGGCGGCGCTCGACAATCCCGATCGCAAGGTGCTGAAGGCGTGGTCGACGCGCGAGGCGGCCGGCTTCATGCAATTTCCCGAGGACATGCCGGTGGTCTACGCCGAAGGGCCGGACCTTGGGCGGCTGGTGCCAGCCGATGCGCCGCACCAGGGCGTCGTGATCGAGGTTGAGCCGCTGGAAGACATCTGGCTGGGCGACGTGCTGGCCGAGGCGCCCGAGCGCGCGGTTCTGCTGGTGCTCGACCAGGTCACCGACCCGCATAACGTCGGCGCGATACTGCGCTCGGCCGCGGCGTTCGGGGTGATCGGCATCGTTACGCAGGACCGCCACAGCCCGCCGGAGGGCGGCGCGCTGGCGAAGGCGGCATCGGGCGCGCTGGAGCGCGTGCCGTGGGTGCGCGTCGTGAACCTGGCCCGCGCGCTCGAGGAAATCGCGGAGGCGGGCTTCTGGCGGATCGGGCTGGCGGGCGAAGCCGAGACCGATTTGAAGGACGCGCTCGGCCCGCAGCGGGTCGCGCTGGTGCTGGGCGCCGAGGGGCCGGGCATGCGCAGCAACACGCGCGAGCATTGCGACGCGCTGGCGAAGCTGCCGATCCGCGACACGATGGAGAGCCTGAACGTGTCGAACGCGGCCGCGGTCGCGCTTTACGCCGCCAGCGTCGCCTGATGGTCCGGACGCGCGCCAGCCTGCACGCCAGCTGCGACGCGCTGGCGGAGCTGCATCCGGGCTTCGCGCGCGTCCTTGAAACGCATGGCCGTCCCGAGCCGAGGCTGAGCGAACCGGGCGTCGAGACGCTGCTGCGCACGATCGTCGGCCAGCAGGTCAGCGTCGCCGCCGCGCGCTCGATGTGGGCCAAGCTGACCGCCGAATATGGCGACCCAATCGATCTCGAGCGGCTGCTTGCGGCAAGCGACGAGGAACTGCGCGCGGTCGGCCAGTCGCGGCAGAAGGCGGGCTATCTGCGCAGCCTGGCGGGCCTCGTGCTGGCGGGCGAGCTCGACCTCGCCAAGTTGCCGGCCGACGACGAGGAAGCGATCGCGCTGTTGACCCGCATCAAGGGGATCGGCCGCTGGTCGGCGGAAATCTATCTGCTGTTCGCGGAAGGACGGCCCGACGCTTTCCCGGCGGGGGACCTGGCGGTGCAGGTCGAGATCGGCCGCGTCTTGGGACTGGACGAGCGCCCGAGCGAGAAAGCGCTGCGCGCGATCGCGGAGGATTGGAGCCCGCACCGCGGCGCCGCCGCTGTCCTCGCCTGGCACAGCTATAACGCCCCGCCGCTCGACTGACGGGGTCAGGAGCGAAGGCGGGGCGCCGCCGCTCGACTGATGTTAGTTGCGCAGGCCTTTTTCGTAGCGCTTGGCGGCCAGCCCGTTCCACGTGCGGTTGCCCTGGTCGACGCGCAGCGGCCCGAGCCTGTCTTCGTCCGCCTGGCCGCGCCCGACCAGGAAGCTCGACCCGGTATGCCCCTCCCCGCTCGACCAGCGGTAGCGCGTCGAGACGGCGACCATCGGCGCAAAAATCTTGCGGCCTTCGACCTCATATTCGCGGATGGCGTCGCGCCTTAGGCGCACCGCCGTGCGCAGCGGGATCCGCGACTGGGGCGGAATCAGCGGGATCGTGTCGGTGTCGGGCCGCGGCTTGGCGTAGAATTCGCCCAGGTCCTGGTCCTGCAGCGCGCCGGCGTTGAGCAGGCACGCTTCGATGCTGACGTCGCGCGCCGGGGCGGCGCCGCTGTTGAAGAGCGTCACGTTGACGGCGATGGCGGCGCCATTGTCGTCGATCAGCGCCTTGTCGGGCGTCAATTCGACCTCGAGCCACGGGCGCAGCGACGACGAGACGATACCGACCGGCGCCGTGGGGGCCGCCGGCGCGGGGGTTGGGGCGGCGACCGGCGCGGGCGGGACCGGATCGGGCCTCGGTGCCGGGGCCGGTGCCGGGGTCGGC
>CAZKCD010000055.1:7050-11517 GCA_964551235.1 uncultured Sphingomonas sp. | reverse complement strand
CGCCGGGCCCGCGGCCCCGCGCCACGTCGGCCTCGCCTTCGCCGAGGTCGCGTATGTCCTGGCTGTCGTCCAGCTCGATCATGATCTCGGGATGCCGCTCGTGCAGCTCGCGCAGGATCGGCGCGAGCAGGGCGACGCCGAAGATTTCCTGCGTCGTCAGCCGCACGGTGCCGCTGCTGTCGCGCTGCTGCGCCCCCGCCGCCTCGACGAAGGCGGTGGTCGTCGCCTCGACCGCGCGGGCACGCTCGACCAGGCTCTCGCCCGCCGGGGTCAGCGCGTAGCCGCTCTGCCGGCGGTCGAACAACGGGAAGCCCAGCGCGCGCTCCAATGCGGCAATGCGCCGCGCGACCGTGGTCTGGCTGACCCGCAGCGCGCGCCCGGCCCCCAGCGTGCTGCCGCGCTCGGCGACGCTCAGGAAATAGCGAAGGTCGTTCCAGTCGAGCATGACGCGATCCTATCCCCGCATCGCAAGCCGCGCATTCTGCAACAATGCAGAATCATACCGCAAACTCGTTTCTTTTGGAAACCGATTCCGCGACATAGATGGACAGTCGCACTCGCATCGAAAAGGGGACGCGACATGACCAAGTATCTTCTTCCGCTGATCGCTCTGGCCGGGATCGCTTCGCCCGTCGCGGCGCAGGTCGAGCTCGAAACCCGCGTCGTCGCGGTCGCCGACCTCGACCTCGCCTCCGACGCCGGCCTTCAGGCGCTCGACCGCCGACTGACCCGCGCCGTGGTCGAGGTATGCGGCACCGCCTCTGACGTCGACCTTGCCGGCAAGAATGACGTGCGCGATTGCCGAGTCCGCACGCTGGCCGAAGCCCGGGCGCAGGGCGACGTCCGGATCGCGGCGCGCAACGCCGACGCCATCCGCGTCGCCGCCCGCTGATTGACGAACGGACCGCGCCCGGCGCATCCAGCGGGGATGATCACAGTCTCCGGCGGATGCCACTGCGGCGCGGTCCGTTTTTCCTGCCAGCTTCCCGACCCGCCGGTCCCGGCGCTCGCGTGCAACTGCTCGATCTGCTCGGCGACCGGCTTCGTCCACCTAATCGTGCCGCACGGCGATTTCACGCTCGAGCGCGGCGCCGACGTACTCACCTCCTACCGCTTCGGCACCGGCACGGCCGAGCATTTGTTCTGCTCGGTTTGCGGCATCAAGAGCTTCTACCAGCCGCGCAGCCATCCCGAGGCCTGGAGCGTCAACGCCAACTGCCTGGACAAGCCGATTGACCTGGCCATCACGCCCTTCGACGGACAGAATTGGGAACGCGCCCGCGACGCCCTTGATTAGGGGTGACGCTCCAGCACGATGTCGCGCACCGCATGCAGGACACCGTCATCATCGCGCGAGAGCGTGACGATGCCGCTTTCCCCGCGCAATTCCTGACTGGCTCGGTAGGTGGCATCGACCTTGAACTCGTCCGCGAAGACGATGTCATCGACATAGTAGGGACGGCGGCCCGGCTCGCCGATCATCAGGTGAATGTGCGCGGGCATCGTCATGTCGGGGTAGGGGGCGGGTTTGATAGTCCGAAATCGGTAGCGGCCCGCAGCGTCGGTCAGCGCCCATGCGCGTAGCCGCCCGTGCCGCCGGCTCCACTCATTCTCGTCGGTACCGTTGGCGTACAGCCCCTCGCGGTTGGTCTGGTGCAGATACACGATGACGCCGGACGCCGGGCTCTTCCGATCGGCCTGCCACACCACCCCCTCGGCAATTAGCGGTTCGCCCGGCTCGTCCCGGGCCACATCGACGTCCCAAGAGAGGCCGGTCGTTCCGCGCTCGAAAACCGCCTCGCAGCCCTCGCATTGATAGAGGTCTTTGCGTGGTGCCGATCGGACGGCATTTGCCCCGGCCGTGCGCTCGCCGCAGGCCGTGAGGATCACGATCCCGGCACCGGCCAGCATTACGTCGCGTCTTGACAAAGCAGGCATCCGCTTTCCCCTCTCGAGACAGTCATTCTTTCGCGTGGCTCGCGCCTCTCCATCACTTTTCGACAAACGACCGGACGTCGCGCGTTGCGATCGTCTTCATTTGCGGCAAGTCATTTCCATGCGCCCGCCACGCTACACCCGTCCCGCGATCTTGCTTCACTGGAGCATTGCCGTCCTGGTCTTGATCCAGATTGCGCTTGGCTTCGCGACCGACTGGGCCGATCGACCGCAATCGGATTCGCTGCTTGCCCAGCATGTGCGCGTCGGCCTGCTCATTCTGGCCTTGATGACGCTGCGCGTCGCGTGGCGTCTGGGGCACCGACCACCGCCGATGCCGGTCACGGTTCCGCGCTGGCGGCAGGAAACCGCACGCCTCGTCTACGCGGCCTTCTATGTGTTGCTCGTACTGCTGCCCGTTACCGGCTACATCCTTTGGGCGTGGACCGGACCGCGCCTTGGCTATTGGGGTCTTGGCACCGTGCCGATCCTGTTCACCGGCGGCGACGATGAAACATGGCGCTCGATCGCCGGTTACGCGCACGAATATGGCGGTTACGCGATCACGGCCCTCGTCCTGTTACACATCCTCGCCGCGCTCCATCACCAGTTCGTCGCGAAAGACATGAGGATTGGCGACCGGATGGGCTTGGCTCCCCTCGACGACGCGCACCGCGCCGACTAGGGCAGGGGGCGTGACCCACCGCGCGCTTCGCCTCCGCCTCGACACCGCCGCCTTGCAGGCCAACTGGCGCTGGCTGAACCGGGTCGGCGGCGCGCCGGCCGGCGCCGCGGTCAAGGCCGACGGCTACGGCCTCGGCGCCCGCGCGGTGACGCAGCGGCTCGCGGCCGCCGGCTGCCGCGACTTCTTCGTCTCGACCTGGGCGGAGGCCGAGGCGCTCGGACCGCCCCCCGATGGCGCCGCCTTGAGCGTCCTCCACGGCCTTGGCCCCGCCGATACCGCCATTCCCGGCGTCCGCCCGGTCCTCAACACGCCCCAGCAAGTCGCCCGCTGGAAGGAAGCCGCCCCCGGCCAGCCATGCGACGTGATGGTCGACACCGGCATGAACCGCCTCGGCCTGCGCACCGACGAGATCCATTTGCTGGACGGCCTCGTCATCGACACGCTGATGAGCCACCTCGCCAGCGCCGACGAGGACGGCGACCTCAACGCCGTCCAGCTCGACCGCTTCCGCGCGGTGCGCGCCGCCGTTCCCGCCAGGCGTCACTCGCTCGCCAACAGCGCCGGCATCTGCCTCGGTCCCGATTACGGCTTCGATCTCACGCGGCCCGGCCTCGCGCTCTACGGCGGCATCCCGCGCCGCGAGGCGGAAGGCCACATCGCCCGCGTTGTCCTTCCCGAGGCCGAAGTCATCCAGCGCCGCACCGTCCGCGCCGGCGAGACCATCGGCTATGGCGCGACCTGGACGGCGTCCGCCGACACCGAAGCCGCGATCCTCAACGTAGGATACGCCGACGGCTACCTACGATGCTTCACGGGCAAGGGCGCGGCGATGCTCGGCGATACCCGCCTGCCGCTGATCGGTCGGGTCAGCATGGACCTGGTCGCGATCGATTGCTCGGCCGCGCCGAGCATCCGCGAAGGCGACTTCCTCGCGATGGACTACGACCTCGTCGCCGCGTCCGAGGCCACGGGCCTTGCGCAATATGAATTGCTGACGGGGCTCAGCTCGAGGTTTGAGCGGCTTTGGTCTTAGGCTCCGGCGTTTTGGCTTTGTAAGCGCACAGATCCGCAACCACGCACCGCCAGCATTCGGGCGTCCGCGCCTTGCACACGTAGCGCCCGTGCAGGATCAGCCAGTGGTGCGCGCCCAGCCGGAAGGGCTGCGGCACCACTTTCTCCAGCTTCAGTTCGACCGCCAGCGGCGTCTTGCCCTTGGCCAGCCCGGTGCGGTTGCCGACGCGGAAGATGTGCGTGTCGACCGCGAACGTCTCCTGCCCGAAGGCGCAATTGAGGACGACGTTGGCGGTCTTGCGCCCGACGCCGGGCAGCCGCTCTAGCGCGTCGCGGTCCTGCGGCACCTCGCCGCCGAAGTCGTCGACCAGGATGCGCGCGGCGGCGATGACGTTCTTGGCCTTGGTGTTGAACAGGCCGATGGTCTTGATGTGCTCTTTCAGCTCCTCTTCGCCGAGGTCGAGCATCTGCTGCGGCGTCGTTACCTTGGCGAACAGCGCGCGTGTCGCCTTGTTGACGCCGACGTCGGTCGCCTGCGCGGACAGCGCCACCGCCACCACCAGCTGGTAGGGATTGCCATATTCCAGCTCGGTCTCGGGCGCCGGATTAGCCTCCGCCAGCCGCCGGAAGAATTCAAAGACCTGTTCCTTCTTCACGTCGTCAGCCTATTGGGCGCCGATCACGTCCCGCATCGTGTAGAGCCCGGCCGACTTGCCGATCAGGAATCTGGCGGCGGTCAGCGCGCCGCGCGCGAAGATGCTGCGGTTCTCCGCGCGATGCGACAGGATGATCCGCTCGTCGGGGCCGAGGAACATCACGTCATGGTCGCCCGCCAC
>CAZKCD010000055.1:0-6950 GCA_964551235.1 uncultured Sphingomonas sp. | reverse complement strand
ACCGTCTCGGCGGCGGCGGTGATGAGGTCGAGGTGGCCTTCGGTCAGCCCGGTCGTCCCGATCAGGATCGGCACGCCGGTGCTGATCGCCTGGTCCAGGCTGCCGCGCAGTCCGTCGGGCGAGGAAAAGTCGATCAGGACGTCGCCATGCTCGTTGTCGATGACGAACTCGTCGCTGGTGGCGACGGCGGCGGCGATCGCTTTGCCCATGCGGCCCTTGGGGGCGTAGAGGCTCAGGCGGATGGGGGCGTTGTCGGGCATGGCCCCGTCATGACCCAGCCACCGGCGCGTTGCAACCGGGCGGCACCGGCTGGGACCGGTGCCGCCCGCGGCGCTCAGCGCTTGGTCAGCTCGCGATAGAGAACCGATCCGGCCAGGCGGCGCATCTTCATGCGCATGCCGCTCGCCGCTTCGGCGCTATGGTCGTCCTGCTGCATCCGCTCGTTCATGATCTTGTTGCGGCGCTCGCCCTCGGCGACCGACGGCATTTCGGCGAAGCGGGTGATGAGGATCAGTTCGGGCTCGCCATCGCGCGCGTTGACGTTGTCGAGCACGTAATAATCGCTGATCCAGCCTTGTGACTTGGCATATTCCTGGTTGGGGACCCAGGTCTTGGCGATGAAATCGAGATAGTTCTGCATCTGCCCGTCCTCGACGTCGATGCGGGACGCGGTCCACAGATGGCCGGGCTTCATCGCGCTCTGCTGGGCGAAGGCCGGCGCAGCCGAAAGGGAAAGGGCAATGCCGCCCATGGCGGCGAGAATGAACTTTTTCATGACGTAGCTCCCCTGTGCGCCTCGCCCGGAATAGGGCGCGGCATCGTTCGGGAACGGCGTCACCAAGTCCCAACGCTACAGGCCTCCAGCGGCCGCGGCGTCGTTCCGCGGCCGCTCCTACGCCTTATCCGTTACGGAGTCGAATCGTTGGGAGTTTTTCGGGATTTATTCCGGGATGAAGCGGCGCGCGACGTCAATTGCCAGCCGCGCCGGCCGCTTGGTCGCGGCGTCGAGGCAGCACCAAGTCGACTTGACCTCGGCCAGCACGGTTTCACCGCGCTTGATGACGGTGGTGAACATTGCCTTGGCGCCCGCCACGCGCTCCGCGATCACGTCGGCCACCACCACGTCGTCGAGGAAGGTCGGCCGGCGGTACTTGATCTCGTGCTGCAGCGCGATCCACAGATGCTTGGCGACCGCTTCGGGCGGCGCGACCGTTTCCCAGAATTTCACGACCGCGTCCTGCACCCACTTCAGGTACACGCTGTTGTTGACATGACCCATGTGGTCGATGTCGTCGGCCTTGATCCCGATGGAATAATGAAACGCGTCACTGGCCATGCGTACAAGATGGAGTAATTGACATAATTGTCAATGGCATGACGGGGGCAAAGGGGAACATTTCGCCCCCGTCCGCCCTCCGTTACGGACGAAGCGAGCGGAACCGCACGCGCGTGCCGCCGACATAGCCCGTCACCACGCCATTATCGCCGACGATGAATTCGAACGGTGCGCCGTCGCGCAGCCGTTCGCCGGCGTAGCGGCGCTTGCCGTCGACCGTGCGCGAGGCGGCGTAGCTGACTTTCTCGCCATCGACGTCGATGATCCGCGCGGGCTGGATGCTGGTCGTGGAGGCGGCGGCGAGGGCGAAAGCGAGAAACATCGATACACTCCTTGGCTCTTCCCGCCGGCAACGCGCCGGCGGTCCGACCCCGGAATTTCAAGAAGCGTGCCAGTTTCGACTGTATTAGTCGTATCAATCACTTAGGCGGTGGAGGCCGCCGCCGTTGGGAAATCGCGCCACCGCGACTTGGCAAAAGGCCCCACAGGTTGGAGGAAGGGGCCATGCGAAATATCGTCATCCTGACCGGCGCGGGGATCAGCGCCGAAAGCGGCCTCGCCACCTTCCGCGGCCCCGAGGGCCTATGGGAAGGGCACCGGGTCGAGGACGTCGCGACGCCCGAGGCATTCGTCCGCGACCCCGCCCTCGTCCATCGTTTCTACAACGAACGCCGCGCGCGCCTTTCCGAAGTCGAGCCCAATGCCGCGCACAAGGCCCTGGCATTCCTCGACGAAGCATGGCCGGGCGAATTGCTTATCGTCACCCAGAACGTCGACGACCTCCACGAACGCGCCGGGGCAAAACGCCTCCTCCACATGCACGGCGAACTCCAGTCCCTATGGTGCCCGCGGTGCGATCTGCGCGCACCCTTCGCGGGGGCCAGCAGCCCGCAATCGACCTGCGAGGCTTGCGGCAGCACCGGCACGCTTCGCCCCGACATCGTCTGGTTCGGCGAGATGCCTTACGACATGGACCGGATAGACGCCGCGCTGATGGAGGCCGACCTGTTCGTCTCGATCGGCACTTCGGGCGCGGTCTACCCCGCGGCGGGCTTCGTCCAGACCGCGACGTATCGCGGCGCGGCGACGCTCGAAATCAACCTCGAGCCCAGCCAAGGCAGCCTGTTCTTCGACGAGCGCCGCTTCGGCCCCGCGACGGTGGAGGTGCCGCGGTGGGTCGACGAGGTGTTGGCCGGCGCCGACGCGGCGTGAATTTTCGAGCGAAGTTGACACGCACGGAGGTCTGTCAACTTCGTCAACTTCGTGAATCTGGGGCCTTCGCTTCGGGGAGTGGAAATCGCGAGGAGAAAGAGCCGACGTCGAGTCGCCTGAACTGTCTCATATCGCTGGGGGTGTAGGACAGGAAAATCGAAGCGATCGACGGTCGTTGACGCTGCGCTTGGGCCTACTCCGACCAGTCGAGTCCGATGTCCTCGTAGAGGCCCTTGTCCTCGCCCCAGCGCGGGTTGACCTTGACGTGCAGGTAGAGGTGCACCTTGCGCCCCAGATGCTCGCCGATCGCGGCCCGGGCGGCGGTGCCGATGGCCTTGAGGCGCGCGCCTCCCTTTCCGACGACGATCGCCTTCTGGCTGTCGCGCTCGACCAGGATCTGCTGGTGGATCGCCGCCGACCCGTCGGCGCGGTCTTCCCATTTCTCGGTCTCGACCGCGCTGGCGTAGGGCAGTTCCTTGTGCAGCTGGAGGTAGAGCTGCTCGCGGGTCAGTTCGGCGGCGACCATGCGGTCGGTCGCATCGGTCAGCTGGTCCTCGGGATAATGCCATGCGCCCTCGGGCATGGCACCCGCGAGGTGCGCCTTGACGTCCGCCACCCCGTCGCCGGTCGAGGCCGAGATGAAGAACACCGCTTCGGGCTCCAGCCGCGCGGTCAGGTCCGTCGCGAGCTTCAGTAGCTCAGCCTTGTTGGCGAGATCGACCTTGTTGAGGACGAGGATGCGCTTTTCGGGGCGCTGCTCGACGCCCGCGATCACCTGCTCGACCTTCGCACCCAGCTTGGCCGCGGAATCGATCACCAGCAGCACGCGGTCGGCATCCTCGGCGCCTTCCCAGGCCGCCTTGACCATCGCCCGGTCGAGCCGGCGCGAGGGCGCGAAAATGCCCGGCGTGTCGACCAGCAGGATCTGGCTGTCGCCTTCCAGTGCGATCCCCATCAGCCGGGCGCGGGTCGTCTGCGCCTTGGGGCTGACGATGGCGACCTTCTGGCCGACCAGCGCGTTGACGAGGGTCGACTTGCCCGCGTTAGGGGCCCCCAGGACCGCGACGAACCCGCAGCGCTGCGTCATGACAATTGCTCCAGCAAGGCCGCGGCGGCGGCGGTTTCGGCTTCCTGTTTCGACGCGCCCTCGGCCTCGGCCTCGCGGCCGCCGCGCACGGTGACCTTCACGCGGAAAGTCGGCGCGTGGTGCGCGCCATGCCGGCCCACCACTTCATAGGCCGGCGTGCCCCAGTTCTTCGCGGCGGCAAGCTCCTGCAGCGCCGACTTGGGGTGCATCGGCGCGCTGCGCTGGCTGTCGAGATAGGCGGCCCAGTGCGTCCGGATGAAGCCCTCGGCAACGTCGATCCCCTGGTCGAGGTAGAGCGCGCCAAGCAGCGCCTCGACGACGTCGCCGACGACATTGTCGCTGTTCGTCGCGCGGTCCTCGCGCGCCTGCCGGCCGAGCCGGATTTCGCCCGTCACGCCGATATCGCGGCCGACGTCGGCGCAGGTCTCGCGCGCAACCAGTGCATTGTAGCGGCGGCTCATCTTGCCCTCGGGCTCGTCGGGAAAGCGCTCGTACAGCCAGCGCGCCACCACCAGCCCGAGCACGCGGTCGCCGAGGAACTCGAGCCGCTCGTAGCTCTCGCGGCCGTGGCTGCCGTGGGTCAGCGCGCGCTCGTACAATGCGGCGTCCTTGGCCGTCACGCCCAGTGCCTCGCGCACGAAATTGGTCACGTTACTCATCACTCATATCCTTGCCCGAGCCGGTCGCCGCGCAGCGCGGTCAGCCAGGTCCACGGCCGCGCCAGGTCCGCCGTCCCGTCGGTCGACCAGAAGATCCGCGTCGCCCGGCCGACGACCCGGTCGGTCGGCACCGGCCCGATCCCGCCGCTCGCCAGCGTGAAGCGGCTGTCGGCGCTGTCGTCGCGATTGTCGCCCATCAGGAACAGGCGCCCGGCCGGTACCCGATACGGCCCGAACCAGTCGCCCGGCCCGGAGTCCGCCTGGTCGAGCACGGTATAGTCGGGCGCGCCGGGCAGCGTTTCGCGAAAGGCGCGGTAGCGGCAGGTCGGCGTTCCCGCAACGTCGATCACCTCGCGCACCGCGCCGTCGGGCGCGCGGCAGGGAATGTTCGGGCTCTGCGGGATGGTCACCGGATCGATCGCGACGCGCGGCACCGGCACGCCGTTCAGCACCAGCTGCCCGCCGCGCACCTCGACCAGGTCGCCGGGCAGGCCTATGACGCGCTTGACCCAGTCCGCGCCTTCCTCGTCGGGCCGCTTGAAGACAACGATGTCGCCGCGCTCGGGCAGCCGCTCGAAGATCCGGCCCTTGAAGTGGGGCACCTGCCACGGGAAGCTCGCGCTCGAATAGCCCGTGTTCCACTTGGTCACGAACAGATAGTCGCCCGGCAGCATCGTCGGCAGCATCGACCCCGTGGGAATGCTGAACGCGGCAACGATGAAGCTGCGCAGCACCCACGCGCCGACCGCGACGATCACGAGGAAGCGCACCAGTCCCGCCAGCGAGGAGCGCGCGCGCGCCGTCGGTTCGGGATGCGGTTCGTCCATCGCGGCGCTTGTTGAGGCGGGGAGGGGACGCGTCAAGGCGAAAGGCACCTGTCCCCCACCGCGCGGGCTGGCTTTTGGCGCGTCGCGGCCTAAATGGGACGCGATGCCCAACAGCCCCGCGACCGCCGCCCTTGCCGCCATCGAGTCGGCCCCCACCGTCCCGCTGACCGACCTGTTCGCCCGCGACCCCGATCGCCTCCAGCGGCTCAGCCTCGACGTCGCCGGAATTCATTTCGACTGGTCGAAGACCCACCTTGACGAAGGCCTGCTGCGAGCCTTCGCCGACTTCGCCGCCGCGCGCGATTTCGACGCGGCACGCGACCGCCTGTTCGCCGGCGGAATCGTCAACCCGACCGAGGACCGCCCCGCGACGCATGTCGCCGAACGCGGGCAGGGGGATCCCGACCAGGTCGCGCTCGCCGCGGCGCGGCACCAGCGGATGCGCAGCCTTGCCGACGCGATCGAGGCGGGCGCCTTCGGCTCGGTCACCGGTATTCTCCACATCGGCATCGGCGGCTCGGCGCTCGGGCCGGAACTGTTGCTCGACTCGCTCGGCCGCTCGCTCGGGGAGGTCGGGGTCGCCGTCCTCTCGAATATCGACGGCCAGGCGCTCGACGACTGCACCGATCCGCTCGACCCGCATTCGACGCTGATCTGCGCGGTCAGCAAGACCTTCACCACTTCGGAAACGCTGCTCAACCTGCGCTCGGCGCTGAAATGGCTCGAGGAAGCGGGGGTGGAAGACCCCTACGGTCGGGTGATCGCCATCACCGCCAATCCCGACGAGGCGCTGCGCTTCGGCATCGACGAGACCCGCATCCTGCCGTTCGGCGAGGGCGTCGGCGGTCGCTACTCCTTATGGTCGTCGGTCGGCTTTTCCGCCGCGCTGGCGCTCGGCTGGGAAGCGTTCGAGGAAATCCTGGAAGGCGCGGCCGAGATGGACCGCCACTTCCGCCTCGCGCCGCTGGGCGAGAACGCGCCGGTCCTCGCCGCCTTCGCCGACCTGCTCTACACCCGCAACTTCAAGGCCGAGACCCGCGCCGTCTTCGCCTATGACGAGCGGCTTCGCCTGCTGCCCTCCTACCTCCAGCAGCTGGAGATGGAATCGAACGGCAAGCGCGTGACGCTCGACGGCGAGACGCTCGACGGACCCAGCGCCGCCATCACGTGGGGCGGGGTCGGCACCGACGCCCAGCATGCGGTCTTCCAGTTGCTCCACCAGGGCACGCATCTCGTCCCGGTCGAATTCGTCGCCGTCGCCGAGGCCGACGACATGCAGGACCCGGCGCACCACCGCGCGCTGCTGCTCAACGCCTTCGCGCAGGGCGCCGCGCTGATGACCGGCGAAAGCGTCGAGGATGCCTTCAAGAGCTTCCCGGGCAATCGCCCCAGCTCGACCCTGCTGCTCGACCGGCTCGACCCGCGCACGCTCGGCGCGCTGATCGCCTTCTACGAGCATCGCACCTTCACCTTCGGCACCCTGCTCGGCATCAACCCGTTCGACCAGTTCGGCGTCGAACTCGGCAAGCGCCTCGCGCGCGACCTCGGCGATCCCGAAAAGGTCGAAGGCTTCGACGCCTCGACTCGCAGCCTCATCGAAAGGGCCGGCCTGTGAGCCAGTATGACCTCGACCTGTTCGTCATCGGTGCCGGCTCCGGCGGGGTGCGCGCCGCGCGGATCGCCGCCAGCCATGGCGCCAAGGTCGCGGTGGCCGAGGAATATCGCGTCGGCGGCACCTGCGTCATTCGCGGCTGCGTGCCCAAGAAGCTGCTCGTCTACGGCGCGCATTTCGCCGAGGATTTGAACGACGCCGCGATGTTCGGCTGGGA
>CAZKCD010000054.1:0-11521 GCA_964551235.1 uncultured Sphingomonas sp. | reverse complement strand
CCTCGAAGGTTCGCGACAGATGGTGCGAGGGGTCCTCGCCATATCCCTTGGCATATTCCTTCCACGCCCGGGCGACCCGTTTCGGCGTGTCGAGCAGGCCTTCGCGGGCGGGATCGTCCCCGGCCCAGCGGATCAGCGTGCGGACCGCCTCGGCCACGTCGTCGGGCACGGGCACCTTGGCGGGTGCCTTTACCAGGTCGCCTTCATCGGGACTGCCGGCCATCGCAATTCCTTCGCATCATGGTGGCCCCGGCAGGATTCGAACCTGCGACCTCTGGTTTAGGAAACCATTGCTCTATCCTGCTGAGCTACGGAGCCGGTGGGCGTCGAGATAAAGGGGGCGCCCGCGATTATCAATCGGCGACCGGCCCGATCGGCCGGCGGTGCGCCAGCGCGGGAATCTGTCCCCGCACCTCGCCGATCCGCCCCAGGTCGATCTCGGCCAGGTGCAGCCCGACCGTCTCGCCGGCATCCAGCAAGACCGTGCCCCATGGATCGACCACCAGGCTGTGCCCGAAGGTCGCCCGCCCGTCCTCGTGCCGTCCCGACTGCGCCGCGGCGACGACGAACAGGCCGGCCTCGATCGCCCTGGCGCGCAGCAGCACGTGCCAATGCGCCTTTCCGCTCGGCACCGTGAAGGCGGCGGGCAAGGCGATCGTCTCGGCCCCCGCCTCGGCGAGCGCCGCGAACAGGGCGGGAAAACGCAGGTCGTAGCAGATGGCGAGGCCCAGCGTTCCGACCGGGGTGCCGCGCACCACCCGCGCCTCGCTGCCGCCACGATAGGCCGCGGATTCCCGCCAGCTTTCGCCCGTCGGCAGATCGACGTCGAACAGGTGGATTTTGTCGTATCTCGCCCGCACCGCGCCGTGGTCATCGATCACGAAGCCGCGATTGACGAACCGCCCGCTCCCGTCCCCCGCATCGAGGGCGAGCGAGCCGAGGTGCAGCCACAGGCCATGTTTCGCCGCCGCTTCCCGCGCCGCCGCCAGCACGCCGTCTTCCGCCTCGCCGCGGATGTTGCCCCGTGCCCGTTCGCGATCGGAATCGAGCAGGTTCGACATTTCCGGCGTAAACAGCATCGCCGCCCCCTCGCCCGCGGCCCGCTCGATCGCCTGAACAACGCGCGCCGCATTGGCGGCGGGATCGGTGCCGGTCTGCGACTGGAAGATGGCGATCCGGGTCATCAGGCCGCCAGCAGCGCCGCCAGCTTGCCGTCCATCTCGAGCTCGAACAGGTCGTCGCACCCGCCGATGTGCTGGTCGTCGATGAAGATTTGCGGCACCGTCGTCCGGCCATTCGCGCGCTGGATCATCTCGGCCCGGGCCGCGGCATCGAAATCGACGCTAATCTCACGATATTCGACTTTCTTCATGTCGAGCAGGCGCTTGGCCCGGATGCAGTAGGGGCAGGTTGCCTTGGTATAGATGTCGACGCTCGCCACGCTCGTTCCTTCAATCAAGATCTTACAGGGTCGTCGGTCGGACAACCCGCGCGAAACAGATCAGTTCAACCCGCCGCGCTCCGGCCTTCATCAATGCCTTCGCGCACGCTTCGGCGGTGCTTCCGGTCGTCATCACGTCGTCGACCAGCACCACCACCCGGTCGGTCACGTCCTCACGAACGGTAAAGGCCCCGCGAACTTCGACCGCACGCTGGCGCGGGTTCATTCCCTTTAATCTGGCCGTCGCGCGCGTCCGCCGCAAGGCCATCGGCGCAACCCTGATCCCGGTCCGCTCGCCCAACCATCGCGCGATCAGTTGCGCCTGGTTGAATCCGCGACCCCATAAGCGCCAGCGATGCAGCGGTACCGGGACCAGCATCGTCGCCTCGTCGGTCCGCGCGACGTGCCGCGCCATATAGCGCGCCATCGTCCGGGCGACCGCGATGCGCCGACCGTACTTCAGCTTCAGCGCCAGCTGGCGCGCGGTCTCGCCATAAGCCACGGCGGCACGGGTTCGCGCGATCGGCGGCGGCTTGGCGAGACAGCGACCGCAGGTCGTCGCCTCGGTCGCCTCGAGCGGCAGCCCGCAGGTCGCGCACCCGCCCTCGCCAAGCCAGTCGATCGACGGCCAGCAATCCCCGCAAAAAGCATCGATCTCGCCGACGATGGTCCCGCACCCGGCGCAGCGCGGCGGAAGCGCGAAATCGAGCATCGCGTGGCCGCTTCGGCGCAGGATATCGACGGCGAACCCCATCGCCCCCTTGTTGCCGCGCCGTCCCGCGCGCACAAGGCCCCGCACGATGCCGCCCGCCGTTTTCGATCCCTTCCGCCCTTCCCCGCGCCGCTCGGACGACGAAGGCGACCAGTTCCTGCTGAACCGTGCGGGCGAGGACCTCGTGGACGTCATCGGCATCCCTCCAGCGCGTTGCGCGATCGTCGGCGATCCCGGCGTCACGGTGCGGCGCTGGCTCGACGCGCATGGGGTCGTCCCCGACCGACTCGACGAACGGCCGCTGCAGGTCGGCGCGGCGGACGCCATCCTCGCCGACCCGGCCTATCGCGATGTAGTCGGGCGGTACGACCTCGTGCTCGCCGTCGGCGTCCTCGAACGGTCCAACGCCCCCGATCTTGCCGCGGCCGTGCTCGGTGGGCTTCTGGCCAGCGGCGGACGCCTCGCCGGCGCCATCGTCGGCGGTGGGAGCCTCTCGACCCTCCGCGACGCCCTCCTCGCCGTCGATCGGGATGCTGGACGCGCGGCCATCCGGATCCACCCGATGATCGACGGTCCGGGTCTCGCCGGCCTTCTCGCCGGGGCGGGCCTCGGCGACCCCGTCGTGACCGTCGACCGCGTCCGCGTGCGCTACGGCTCGTTCGACCGCCTCGTCGGCGATCTCCGGCGGATGGGCTGCTCGCGGCGGCTCGTCGCCCCCTCGCCCTCCCTCACGAAGTCGCAGTGGCGTGCCCTGCGCGCCGGTGTCGATGGGCCATTCACGGAGCGTTTCGACCTGCTGCACTTTCACGCGTTGAAGGCAGATGCTTAACCGCCCCGAAAGGGGCCATTGCAAGAAAGCATTAACCCCCGCGGGCTAGTCTATCCGATGTGGACCAAGACCAGAGGAGGGAGACGTGCTCGTCATCCCAACATTTTGCCGTAGGCTCTTGCGCGACGAGCGCGGCGCAACGGCGATCGAATATGGACTGATTGCGGCGCTGATCGTCATTTCGATGATGGCCGGCCTCGAAAAGCTCGGCGGCGGCGCGAACGGCATGTGGGGCAAGATCCAGAACAAGGCCGAAACCAGCATGTGATCGGCCAAGACACGGGCGCGCCGGACACGCGCTCGTCGTCAATGCCGATTTAACCCGCTTCCCCTATTCCGCCCGTCGTGGAACGAGGTGGGAGCCTGCAATGACCAAGCTATTGACCCTGCTGCGGGATCGCCGCGGCGCGACGGCCATCGAATATGCGATGGTCGCTTCCCTGATCGCGGTAGCGGCTATCGCCGGCTTCACCGCCCTCGGCACCAAGCAGGCCGCTCAGTACAACAACGTCAACAACAAGCTCTGACGCGGGCGGCGCGCGTCAGCTTCGACGCGCGCCGTAAACGACGATCTTCACCTTCTGGCCCGGCACCAAACGGCTGTTCGGGCTGAGCGCGTTAAGCGTCAGGAAGCGGTCGAGCTGGAAGTCGCGATAGGCCATCTGCCGACTGAGCGATTGCACGGTGTCGCCGTTGCGGACCGTGACCACGTCGATGACCTTCGGGCGGATCTGCGCGGCTTCCTGCGGCGTAATCCGGCGCAGCGAGTCGACCATGCTGGCGAAGGGGCCGATGCCCTGCCCGGCCTGCGTCAGCATCACGAAATGGTAGACCGTGTCGCGATCCCAGCGATAGGCCATGACGCTGACATCCACCGCGCCCGACGAGGTGTTCGCCCGGCCGGTGCTGTACATCGCTTCCAGCCCGTTGATGGTCGTCCGGCGCGGCGGCGCCATGCCGACCTGCGTGCGCCCGCCCGTCAGGCCATAGACCACCTGCGAAATGTAATTTTCCAGCGTCCCGTTATAGCGGCCGCCGCTGAATTGCGCCTTGCCGCCATTGCCGGAAATTGACACCGCGCTGGTCCCGTTCTGCATCAGGTAGCCGACCGGGACGACGAATTGCATGCGCAGATCCGGGTGCGTGAAGCTGCGCCCTTCGATGATGCCCTGCGCGGGATCGTCGTCGATCACGACGCCGTCGAGATTGTTGAGGAAAACGTCGCGGTTGGTAATGCCACGGCCGGCGCGACCGGTCCGCTGCGCCTCGGCCTGCGCGCGCTGCACGCGGTTCTCGCTGAGCGGGTGGGTGCTCGCCCATTCCGGGGTCTGGCGATTGCTCTTGCCCTGCATACGGCTTTCCAGCGCGGTCGAGCGGCCGAGCGACGCAAGTATGCGCGGCCCGCCGAGCGGGTCGTAGCCCGCCGACACCATGTAGCGGGTTCCAAGCGTATCGGCCTGATACTCCTGGTCGCGGCTGAAGCTCAGCGTCGCGTTCTGGGCGTACTGCAGGGCGCCCTGCGACACGAGACCGCCGAAGCCGCTATTGCCGAGAAAGCCGCCGAGGATCGCGCCGAGCACGCCGATGACCGAGTTGCGCTGGGTCGCGGCCTGCCGCTGGCGCCCGTGATCGGCGGCGATGTGCCCCGTTTCATGACCGAGAACGAAGGCGAGTTCCGCCTCGTCGTTCATCAGGCCCATCAGCTGGCGGGTGATGTAGACATAGCCGCCAGGCAACGCGAACGCATTTTCGACGGCGCTGTTGAGCGTGGTGAACTGGAACGACTGTCCGGGGTTCGCGACGCCGGAATAAGCCGCGACCCGGCGGCCGACGCCTTCCACGTAGGCGGCACGGGCGCCCGTCTCGGCGCCGCCGAATTCCTTGAGCAATTCGGGATGCTGCTGGCGCGCTTCGGCGACCTCGCGCTGGTTGAGATAGCGCTGCTGTGCAAGCGCGGCGGTCGGAATGGCGACGGCGGCACTGGCGGCCAGCAGGATCAGGCGATGACGCATCTTACTCTCCGTTCAATCGGCGAAATCTGGGTTCGCCGCCTTGAACGGGCGCTGAAGCGATTGGGTTCCGTAACGACCCGGCGCGGTCAGGCGCCGATGGCGAGGAACTTCTTGCGGCGCTGCTGGATGAGTTTCACGGGCGTCAGACGGCCAAGCGCTTCCAGTTCCTCGACGATCGCCTCGCCCAGCTTATCGATCGCGGCATTGGCGTCGCGGTGCGCTCCGCCCAGCGGCTCGGCCACGACCCGGTCGATGACACCGAGCGCCTCGAGATCCTGCGCCGAAACGCGCATCGCTTCGGCCGCGTCTGCGGCCTTGTCGGCGGTTCGCCAGAGGATCGAGGCGCAGCCTTCGGGCGAGATCACGCTGTAAATCGCATGTTCGAACATCAGCACGCGATTGGCCGCGGCAAGCGCCACCGCACCGCCCGATCCGCCCTCGCCGGTCACGACGGCGATGATGGGCACATTGAGCGCCAGGCATTGCTGGGTCGAGCGCGCAATTGCCTCCGCCTGCCCGCGCTCTTCGGCCTGGACGCCGGGGAACGCGCCCGACGTGTCGACGAGGGTCACCACGGGAAGGCCGAAACGGTCGGCCAGCTGCATCAGGCGGATCGCCTTGCGATACCCCTCGGGCTTGGCCATGCCGAAATTATGCTTGAGGCGCGACGCCGTATCGTCGCCCTTCTCATGGCCGATCAGCATGACCTTGTGGCCGCCGATTTCGGCGAGGCCGCCGATGATCGCCGGATCGTCGCCGAAGGCGCGGTCGCCGGCCAGCGGCATCCAGTCCTGCGTCAGCCGCGCGACGAAATGCTTGAAATGCGGGCGGTCGGGATGCCGAGCCACCTGGGCCTTCTGCCACGGCGTCAGCCGCGCGTAGGTTTCCTTCAGCAGCTTCGTCGCCTTGGCTTCCAGTCGCTCGACATCGGCATCGATGTCGAGATCCCCGGCATTCGCGGTATCCCGCAGGTCGGCGACGCGACGCTCGAGGTCCGCGATCGGTTTTTCGAATTCGAGATAGGTCTTCATCGTGGCCGCCGCGACTAGGCCGGGTCGCGGCGTGCGTCAACGCGCCCGCGCGCCAGCGGGTGGCGTTCGTTGACCAGATGGACCAGCCGGTCGCTGTCGACATGGGTGTAGATTTGCGTCGTCGCAATGTCGGCATGGCCGAGCAACGTTTGCAGCGCGCGAAGGTCCGCCCCGCCCGCCAGAAGGTGCGTCGCGAAGGCATGGCGAAGCACGTGCGGGCTGACCCGCTCCGGCGCGATCCCCGCAAGAGCGGCAAGCGCGCGGACAAGCTGGAACAGGCGCACCCGGCTGACGTGCTTGGTGCGACTGGGAAAGAGGAAAGCGCTGCTTTCGGGGACGTGCTCGGACCAGGCGGCCACGGCGGCCGCCGCGCGCTCCGAAACTGGCACCAGTCGTTCCTTCGCACCCTTGCCGCGCAGGATCAGGAACGGTTGGCCCGGACGCACCGCACGTCGCGGCAACGACACCAGCTCGGTCGCACGCAGCCCCGACCCGTACAGCAACTCCAGTAGCGCAAGGTCGCGCAGCGCGACCGGGCGGCCGCTGGCTGCACGTTCCTCGGCGACCCGGAACATGGCCGCCACCTCGTCCTCGTCGAGGATTCGCGGCAACGGCCGGACCAGCTTGGGGCGCGCCAGCGCCGGCGACGGGTCGTCGCCTCGGATGCCCTCGTCATGCAGGAAGCCGTAAAAGCGCCGAAGCGCCGCCGAACGCCGCGCCAGCGTCGAGCCGGCGAGGTCGCTCCATCGCGGGGCGAGCGCCTTAAGCGCATCCATGTCCGCCGTGCCGAGCCCTTCAGGCAAGGCCTCGGCCGCCGCTTCAAGGTCGCTGCGGTAGGCGGCCAGCGTGTTGCGCGATGCCCCCGCCTCGGACGCCATCATATCGAGAAAGCGGTCGACCAAGGCGCGGTCGTCGCTCCTCACGTGCGGGCAAGCCCCTCCGCCGCGATCATGCGCGCATAATTTTCCAGCCCGTTGCGACGAAGCGCATTGATCAGGTGGAACAGGTGCAGCGGCGGCATCGTCTTCCAGCCCGGGGACTGCATCCCGACCGCCGCGAGCACAGTCGCGGTCCCCGCCTGCCGACGGCGGGAGGCACCGTCGATCATGTCGGTCCAGGCGTTGGTCCGGCCAAGGCCCAATTCCAGCTGGCCGCTCAATTGGCCGACCTGCTGCGCGCTGATCTTGCCGAGACCGGCCAGCCCAGCGACCAGCAGTCCGCTGCGATAGCGGCCTTCGCTTTCATCCTCGTCGATGAAATTGTCGATCTCGTCCGCGTCCGCGGCCAGGTTGGGAAGGGCAAGCACCAGCATGCCCCAGCATTTGGCGCGCGCCGCGTCGCCCATGTCGTCGAGAACGGGCACCCACCGCGCCGCCGCGGCCTCGTTGCCCGCGCTCAGCAGCGCGGCAATCAGGTCGGGCGCCCGATCTTCCAGGTCGGCGCTCGGCCGAACCAGGGCCGCGGCCCGAGCGACCATCGCGCGATTGGCTTCCTCTTCGAGCGCGTTGCCTTCCTTGTCGAGCAGGCGCCCGATCGCCGCCAGCCGGGCGTCCGGACCGTCCGCGACCATCGCCTGCCGCAATTGCCACGCGTCCGTCTCGCCGAGCGAGTCGGGATCGGTCTGGTCGTACACCTGCGAATAGACGTCGATCAGTGCTTGCGAGGAGAAGACGCCCAAGCCTGCCGCGATCCGCGCCGCAGCCAGTCGATCGCGCGGCTGGAGCATGGGCGCGCGCGCCTGCCACGCCAGCATCCGGGCCGGGCGACCGTCCATCAGGCGGGCGGGCAGCACGATTCCGGTCGCCGTCGCCAGGCCGAAGCGCCAGATCGTCAGCTGGTCCACCGGCTCCCACTCGATCGTCACCGACCGCGCGGTGTCGGCCCCGGCGCCGACGACCTTGTCGGCCAGCGCGATGTCGATATCCTCGAACCGCCCGCGCCGCCGCGACGACTGAATGTCGGCCGCCGCCTCGGCGCTATTGCCGCTCAGCGAGGCGCACATGGCATCGACCATCGGCGCGACCGTCTTCTCATAGCGGCGGATACCGTCGCGGATCGGGCAGAGCGACGACGGATCGGCACTGGCCAAACCTACCTGGGTCGCGACCTGGAACATCTTGGGCGTGAAATCGGCGACGTCGACCGCCGCGACCAGCATTCGCGCCGCGTCCGCCTCGCCCATGCGCAGGAGCAGCCAGGCGCGCTCCGCCGCCCAGTCGCCGGGATGAACGTCCGACGGGGCATCGCCGCCGGTCAGCAGGGCGTTGCGAAGGGCGATATGCCCCCACCGCGAGGCCAAAGGGGCGCTCGTGCGGCGCATCAGGATCGACAGATATTTACCGCTCGCCCCGCCCCACAGGTTGTCGCCGAAACCGGCCGCGCCCGGCGGCAAGGGACCGGCGCGCGCGGCATCGCGTTCGGACCCGGCCGGCAGTTCGACCTGCACCACGCGCTGCTGCTGCTCCTCCAGCGCTGCAATGACCTCGGCCGCCGTCGCTTCGACGACCCCGCCGCCCTCCGCGGGCGCGGCAGGCGCCGAGCGCGGCCGCGCGGGCGCGGCGGTGGCGGGCGCCGGGGCTGGCGTCTCGCCGAACCCTTCCGGAAGAATCGATTCGGGCCGATCCTGCGCCAGCGCCGGAAGCGCCGCGACCAGCCCGGCAGCGCCGAGCAGGAGGAGGAACTTAGCCGGCGGTCGCATTGGCCGTGACGTCCATCTCGATCGTCGATTGCGGCACCGCGTCGGCGCTCGACGACAGGAGGTAAAGGATGCCGCCGAGAAGCAGCAGCGCGACGACGAGGACGACGACAAGACGGCTCATGAGGGTTCCGGTTCGACCTTTCGAATTTTCGTATCGCGGGCCTTTTGCCCGACCAATCACTCCTATGTATAGCCCTTCGTCGTGGAAAAGCTGAGCGAACGCCTTGATCGACCGATCGTGCTGGTAGGCCTGATGGGCGCCGGCAAGTCGACCGTCGGCCGCCGTCTCGCCAAGCGCCTCGGCCTGCCCTTCGTCGACAGCGACGAAGCAATCGAGGATGCCGCGGGTTACAGCGCCGCCGAAATGTTCGAACGGTTTGGGGAGGCCGACTTCCGCGACGGCGAGCGGCGTCTCGTCGCGCGCCTGATCGACGGGGCCAAGGGCGTGATCGCGACAGGCGGCGGGGCTTTCGTCGACCCGCGAACCCGCGACCTGCTCAATTCCCGCGCGATTACCGTCTGGCTCGATGCGCCGGTCGACGTCCTCGCCGAGCGAACGGCCCGCCGCGATACGCGCCCGCTGCTGCGCGGCGGCAACCCGCGCGAGACGCTGGCCCGGCTGATCGAGCAGCGCCGCCCGTCCTACGCCGAAGCGCATATCCGGATCGTCAGCGGCCAAGGCGATCATCACCAGGTCGTCGAAAAGATCATCGCCGCCGTCGCGGATCATCTCGACTCATGACGATCCTCTCCGTCGCGCAGGGCGAGGCGCGGTACGACATTCAAATCGGTGATCTGGAAGCCGCGCTCGGCGCGATCGACCGCATCGCCAAGGGGCGCCTCCTGCCGCTGGTCAGCGACCGCGACGTCTTCGCGCTCCACGGCCACCGGCTGAAGGATGTCGCGGCGCTCCCGCCGATCCTCGTGCCGGCGGGCGAGGCGGCCAAGGACTGGGCCGGACTCCAGCAGGTGGTGGACGGCCTCGCCTCGCGCGGCGTGACCCGCGGCACGCCGCTCATCGCGCTGGGCGGCGGCTCCGTCGGCGACCTGACGGGCCTCGCCGCGGCCCTCTACATGCGCGGCAGCCCCGTGATCCATGTGCCGACGACCCTTCTCGCGCAGGTCGACAGCGCCGTCGGCGGCAAGACCGCCATCGATTCGAATGGCGTCAAGAACCTCGTCGGGCTGTTCCATCCGCCCGCGCTCGTGGTCATCGACCCCTCCCTGGTGGACACGCTCGACCGACGGCAGCGCGTCGCCGGCTATGCCGAGGTCGCCAAATACGGCCTGATCGACGATGCCGCCTTTTTTGCCTGGTGCGAACGCCACGGTCGCGCGGTGATCGAGGGCGAAACGGCCGCCCGGCGCCACGCCATCGCCCATTGCGTTGCCGCCAAGGCACGGATCGTCGCCGCCGACCCGGAAGAACGCAACGGCACGCGCGCCCTGCTCAACCTCGGCCACAGCTTCGGCCATGCAGTCGAGGCCGCCTCCGGCAATCTCGCGCATGGCGAGGCGGTTGCGATCGGGATGGCGACCGCGTTCCGCTTTAGCCAGGAGCGCGGCTACTGTTCCGAAGCCGACGTCGACCGGGTGGCTGCGCATCTCGCGGCGGTCGGCCTGCCGACGTCGATTGCCGATGCCGGGGTCAGCCGCCGGCAACTCCCCGAGCTGATGGCGCTCGACAAGAAGAATGCGGCCGGCGGGCTGACCCTAATCCTTGCGCGCGGGATCGGCCGGGCCTTCGTCGAGGGCGGCATCGAGCACTCCCTCGTCGCCGACTTCCTGCTCCGAACGCCCTGATTCGTCGGCCAGCGACCGCCCCGGGCCAAAGCTGCGCTCCGCCCCGGCGTGGAGGTCGCCGGCCTCGATCTGCCGTTCCAGGCGCTCGCAATCGCGCTGGCGATAGGCCCGCTCGACCCGGTCTATCTCGGCGGTCGGCACCCCCGCCTGCTTCAGCGCCTCGCGGCCCATCACGACGGCGCTGTCGAACATCTCGCGCTGCGCATAGGCAAGGTCGAGGGAATCGAGCGACATGAGGTGGCGTCGGTCGAACGTCCGCACCATCACCGACGCCTGCGGAAAGGCGTCGAGCACGCGTTTCAGCGCTTCGCGGGTCAACGATTCATCCTCATTGTCGTTGCAAAAGATGATCGCCCGCGCATCCGCCGCTCCGGCGGTCCGGAGCAGGTCGACGCGCGTGCCGTCGCCGAAATAGACCTTCGTCCCGAATTCGTCGGCCAGCTCGATCTGCTGCGGCTTCTTGTCGATCAGCGTGACGGCGATCTTCTTGGCCATCAGCATCTGCGCCACGGTCTGCCCGAAGCGTCCGTAACCGACGATGATCACGGGCGTCTCCGGTGATTTTTCCGGCCCGTCGAGGTCGCCCATCTTCACGTCGCGCCGGTCCATCCAGTCGGTCAGGCGCATCAGCAGCGGCGTCGTCGCCATCGAGAGCACGACAACCGCCCCGAACAGGCTCGCCGCCTCGGGCAGGATGAGTTGCGCGTTCGCGGCCTGCGCGAACAGGACGAAGCCGAATTCCCCCGCCTGGCTGAGCAGCAGGCCGAGCCGGATGCTACGGTGCCAGGCGTTCCCGAACACGCGCGCCAGCACAGCGATGATGATGCCCTTGATGACGATGACCGCCGCCGCGATCCCGAGCACGAACAACGGCCGCTCCAGGATGACGCGGAGATCGAGCAGCATGCCGACCGCGAGGAAGAACAGGCCGAGCAACAGCGTGCGGAACGGCTCGACGTCGCTTTCGATCTCATGCCGATAAGGCGATTCGGCCA
>CAZKCD010000053.1:0-11593 GCA_964551235.1 uncultured Sphingomonas sp. | reverse complement strand
CGACCCACTTGATGGTCAGCTTGCCCGGCCCCGGCACCTTGAAGTCGGTCGCCTTATACTGGTCGCCGAACGCGTGACGGCCGACCACGATCGGGTCGGTCCAGCCCGGGATGAGGCGCGGCACGTTGTTGATGACGATGGGCTCGCGGAAGACCACGCCGCCCAGGATGTTGCGGATTGTGCCGTTAGGCGACTTCCACATCTTCTTGAGGTTGAATTCCTCGACGCGCGCCTCGTCCGGGGTGATCGTCGCGCACTTCACGCCGACGCCATACTGCTTGATCGCGTTGGCGCTGTCGATCGTCACCTGGTCGTCGGTCGCGTCGCGATTCTCGACGCTCAGGTCGTAATATTTCAGGTCCACATCGAGGTAGGGCAGGATCAGCCGCTCGCGGATCCACTGCCAGATGATGCGGGTCATTTCGTCGCCGTCGAGCTCGACGACCGGGTTTGTCACCTTGATCTTGGCCATGTGCCTCTTGTCCGGTTCTTGGATGGAATGGCGCGGGCATTAGGCGGCGCGCCCCGCCAAGGCAACCGCGCGGATTGCCGCGGCGTTGGTCGGTGACTAAGGAGACGCCATGCCTCAGCTCGACAAACCCGACAGCCACCTCACCGCGGTCAAGTGGCGCTTCCCTTCGGTCCATCCCGAAGGCCGCAAGTTCACCCTCATCAGCGCGTTCTTCACGCTCGTCGCCTTCTGGGCGCTTCCCGACGTGTTCGGCTACGCGATGGTCGGCCTCACCATCTGGGTGGCCGCCTTCTTCCGCGATCCGGTGCGGACCACGCCGACCGATCCGAAGCTGGTGATCGCGCCCGCCGACGGGCTGGTGACCATGATCACCCGCGTTCCGCCGCCGCCCGAACTCGCGGGCAGCATGGCCGGCGAATTCACCCGCGTGTCGATTTTCATGAGTGTCTTCGACGTCCACATCAACCGCTCGCCGATCGCCGGCACGGTGCGCAAGATCGCCTATATCCCGGGCAAGTTCCTCAACGCCGACCTCGACAAGGCCAGCGAGGATAACGAGCGCCAGCATTTCCTCGTCGAGCGCGAGGATGGCGTGTCGATCGCCTTCACCCAGATCGCCGGCCTCGTCGCCCGCCGTATCCTGGCCTACGTCAAGGAAGGCGACCGCGTCGGCGCGGGCGAGCGCATCGGCCTCATCCGCTTCGGCAGCCGCGTGGACGTCTTCCTGCCCGCCGGCACCGGCAGCCAGGTTCTGCTGGGCCAGCGGACCATCGCCGGGGAAACCGTGCTCGCCGAACTCGGCGTCGATCCGCAGCGCGCCGGGACCAGCCAGTGAGCGAGGCCGACGGTGCGGGCGCGCGCGATCGCGGCCTGTCGTTCCGCGCCTTCCTGCCCAATGCCGTCACCGCGATGGCGCTGTGCTTCGGCCTCACCGCGATCCGCTTCGGCTTTGCCGCGGAATGGGAAAAGGCGCTGGGCGCGGTGGTGATCGCTGGCGTGCTCGACGGCATGGACGGGCGCATCGCCCGGGCGCTCAGGGCACAGAGCAAGTTCGGGGCCGAGCTCGACAGCCTCAGCGACAACATCGCCTTCGGCACCGCGCCCGCGCTCATCATCTTCTTCTGGTCGCTGACCGAGGCGCCGCGCTTCGGCTGGACGGTCAGCCTCGCGCTCGCGGTCTGCTGCGCGCTGCGCCTGGCGCGCTACAACAGCCGGATCGACGCGACCGAGCAGCCGCACAAGGCCGCCGGCTTCAACACCGGCGTCCCGGCCCCCGCCGGAGCCGGACTCGCCTTCGTTCCGATTTTCCTGTGGCTGGTGACGGGCAACGAGACCTTCCGCGACTGGACGCTGGTCATGCCGTGGACGCTGTTCGTCGCCGCGCTGATGATCTCGAGCCTGCCGACCTACAGCTGGTCGTCGATCCGCATTCGCCGTAGCTGGCGGATGTTCGCCCTGGCCGCGGTCGGCCTGCTGGCGGCGGCGCTGGTCAACGAACCGTGGATCACCTTGCTGGTGGTCAGCCTCGGCTACCTCGTGACCGTGCCGTTCAGCATGGCCAGCTACGGCAGGGTCAGGCGGCGGCGCGCCACGGCGCGTGCGCCCGGGCCGGACGGGCCGGGCGCGGCGCATAGCGCTGACTGACGCGGACGCTGACCGGGATCGCCTGCGCGGGCACGTCGCCGCGAAGGGCGCTCATGATGCGGGAGGTCTTGCCGTCGAGGGTGGCGGCGATCGCAAGCACGGCGAACCAGCCGATGGCGAGGAAGAGGGCAGTGGCGAGAGCAAAGGTCATCGGTCGTTCCCTGTTTCGGAGCCAAACCGAATTGGAACGTCTTTGTTCCATTTATGTCCGGTTCGCCTCGGTTGATGGCCCGCATGTTCTCTATTTGTTCTCACTAAGTCAAGCCCCGGCCAAGGGCTTGCAATCGCAGGCTTTGTCCGTTATCGGGCGCCGCATTCCACAGGCCAGCTCAACATAGCGGTGCCGTTCGCAAGGGCGGTGACACGGGTTGGCCGAGGGTAAACCGCGAAGGAGAAAGACCATGGCGACCAACGTCGTCACGATGCAGCAATTGCTCGAGGCCGGGGCGCATTTCGGCCACCAGACCCACCGTTGGAACCCGCGCATGAAGCCGTATATCTTCGGCGACCGCAACGGCGTTCACATCATCGACCTCTCGCAGAGCGTTCCGCTCTTCGCCCGCGCGCTGGACTTCGTGCAACAGACCGTTGCCCGTGGCGGCAAGGTGCTGTTCGTCGGCACCAAGCGCCAGGCGCAGGACCCGATCGCCGAGGCGGCCCGTGCGTCGGGCCAGCATTTCGTCAACCATCGCTGGCTGGGCGGCATGCTCACCAACTGGAAGACGATCTCGAACTCGATCAAGCGTTTCAAGAGCCTTGAGGAGCAGCTGTCGGGCGACACCGCCGGCCTCACCAAGAAGGAAGTGCTCCAGCTGACCCGCGAACGCGACAAGTTCGAGCAGAGCCTCGGCGGCATCCGCGACATGGGCGGTCTTCCGGACGTCATGTTCGTCATCGACACGAACAAGGAAGAGCTGGCGATCAAGGAAGCGAACGTGCTGGGCATCCCGGTCATCGCGATCCTCGATTCGAACTCGAGCCCGGACGGCATCGCCTTCCCGGTGCCGGGCAATGACGACGCCAGCCGCGCGATCCGTCTCTACTGCGAGGCGATCGCCAATGCCGCGATCAGCGGCAAGACCGGCGAACGCGCCTCGAAGGGCGAAGACGTCGGCGCGATGGCCGAGCCGCCGGCGGAAGTCGCGCTCGAAGCGTAACCGGACCGACATTTCGGGGACGCATGGCGGGCGGGTCTTCCCTGCGGCGCGATGCGTCCCCATTTTCTTATTTCATTCGGAGGATTTGACATGGCTGAGATCACTGCCGCTGCGGTGAAGGAACTGCGCGAGCGCACGGGCGCCGGCATGATGGACTGCAAGAAGGCGCTGGCCGAAAACAACGGCGAGATGGAAGCGTCGATCGACTGGCTGCGCGCCAAGGGTCTCGCGGCCGCCGCGAAGAAGGCCGGCCGTACCGCCGCCGAAGGTCTCGTCGGCGTGGCCGTCGCGGGCACCAAGGGCGCGGCGGTCGAGGTCAACTCGGAAACCGACTTCGTCGCCAAGAACGAGCAGTTCCAGCAGTTCGTGGCCGACGTCGCGCAGCTGGCGCTCGACGCCAACGGCGACATCGAGGCGCTGAAGGGCATGACCATGCCGTCGGGCGGCACCGTCGAGGAAAAGCTGACCGACAACATCGCCACCATCGGCGAGAACCAGTCGCTCCGCCGCACGACGCTGCTCGAAGTCAGCGAAGGCGCGGTCGTCAGCTACGTCCACAACGCCGCCGCCCCGAACATGGGCAAGATCGGCGTGCTGGTCGCGCTCGAAGGCTCGGCCCCGGCCGACACGCTCCAGGCGCTCGGCAAGCAGCTCGCGATGCACATCGCGGCCGCCAACCCGCTCGCCCTCAACGCCGACGATCTCGACCCGGCGCTGATCGAGCGTGAGCGCGCGATCGCCATCGAGAAGGCGAACGAAAGCGGCAAGCCGGCCAACATCGTCGAAAAGATGGTCGACGGCACCATGGCGAAGTTCGCCAAGGAAAATGCCCTCGTCAGCCAGCTGTTCGTGATGGACAACAAGACCCCGGTCGCCGACGTCGTGGCGCAGGCCGCCAAGGACGCCGGTGCGCCGATCGCGCTGAAGGGCTTCGTGCGCTTCCAGCTCGGCGAGGGCATCGAGAAGGCCGAGAGCGATTTCGCCGCCGAAGTCGCGGCCGCCGCGGGCGTCAAGAAGGACGAACCGGTCGCCTAAAGGCACTTGCCGCCATCAAAGGCGGTTGGCAGAGGGGTGGGTGCGCCGTAAGAGCGCATCCGCCCCTTCGTCGTTTCCGGCCAGGGGCGATGGCCAACGAGAGGATCCGCCCCGCATGACCCGCCCGCGCTTCAACCGTGTCCTGCTGAAGCTGTCGGGTGAGGCGCTGATGGGCCCGGGCCAGTTCGGCATCGATCCCGACACCGTCGCCAACATGGCCTCCGAGGTGAAGGCCGCCAAGGAACAGGGCTTCGAAATCTGCCTCGTCATCGGCGGCGGCAACATTTTCCGCGGCATGGCCGGCGCCGCCAAGGGAATGGACCGCGCCCAGGCCGATTACATGGGCATGCTCGCCACCGTCATGAACGCGCTCGCCATGCAGAACGCGCTTGAACAGATGGGGGTCGAGACCCGCGTGCAGTCGGCGATCAAGATGGATCAGGTGTGCGAGCCGGTGATCCGCCGCCGCGCCGAGCGCCATCTCGCCAAGGGCCGGGTCGTGATCTTCGCCGCCGGCGTCGGCAGCCCCTATTTCACCACCGACACCGGCGCCGCCCTGCGTGCCGCCGAGATGAAGTGCGACGCGCTCTTCAAGGGCACCAGCGTCGACGGCGTCTACGACAGCGATCCCAAGAAGAACCCCGACGCCACCCGCTTCGACCGGGTCGGCTTCACCGACGTGCTGGCCAAGGACCTCAAGGTCATGGACGCCAGCGCCGTGGCCCTGTGCCGCGACAGCAATATCCCGATCGTCGTGTTCAACATCCGCGAGGCCGGCAATCTGGCCAAGGTGCTCGCGGGCAGCGGCACAGCGACGATCGTCACGAACGAGGAGTGATTGAATGCCCAGCTATGACAAGGCCGACATCCAGCGCCGCATGACGGGGGCCGTCGAAAGCCTGAAGCACGACCTGGTCGGCCTGCGCACCGGCCGCGCCAGCACCGCTTTGCTCGATCCGGTGCAGGTCGAGGTCTATGGCGCCAACATGCCGCTCAACCAGGTCGCTACCGTCTCGGTGCCCGAGGCGCGGCTCATCTCGGTGCAGGTGTGGGACAAGTCGAACATCGGCCCCGTCGAAAAGGCGATCCGCTCGGCCGGCCTCGGCCTCAACCCGATCACCGACGGCCAGATGATCCGCCTGCCGATCCCCGATTTGACCGAGGAACGCCGCAAGGAACTCGCCAAGCTGGTCGGCCAATATGCCGAAAAGGCCAAGGTCGCGGTCCGCAACGTCCGCCGCGACGGCATGGACGCGCTCAAGAACGACGAGAAGAAGAAGGAAATCAGCGAGGACGAGCACAAGCGGCTCGACGCCGAGGTCCAGAAGCTGACCGACGACACGATCAAGGAAATCGACGCGGCGGCGGCGGCCAAGGAACAGGAAATCCTGAACAAGTGACCCCGAACCCCGCCGTCATGGACGGGGAGGGGACCGCGCCGTCCACCGGTTCGTCCGCACCGCCCTGTCGCCACGTCGCCATCATCATGGATGGCAACGGGCGCTGGGCCGCGCGGCGCGGCCTGCCGCGCTCGGCCGGCCATCGCGCCGGGGCCGAAGCCGTGCGCCGGACGCTCCAGGCGGCGATCGACTGCGGCGTCGAGGTGCTCACCCTCTACGCTTTCTCCTCGGAGAACTGGCGGCGCTCGGAGGAAGAGGTCAGCGACCTCAAGGGCCTGCTCCTCTATTACGTCGAGCGCGAGCTGGAGACGATCCACAAGGAAGGCGTCCGCCTCAAGCTGATCGGCGAGCCCGAGGCCTTCGGCCCCAACCTCTCGCAGCGCCTTGCGACCGCGATCGACAAGACCCGCGACAACGAGCGCCTGACACTGGTCGTCGCGCTGAATTACGGCTCGCGCGCCGAGATCGCCAACGCCGCCCGCGGCCTTGCCGAGAAGGTGGCGCGCGGCGAGATCGAGGCGTCCGCCATCGACGAACAGGCGATCGAGGGCGCGCTGCAGACGGCGGACCTGCCGCCGCTCGACCTCATCATCCGCACGTCCGGCGAAATCCGCCTCAGCAATTTCCTGCTGTGGCAGGCGGCCTATGCCGAACTGATGTTTATCAACACGCTCTGGCCCGATTTCGACGAGCAGGCGTTCAAGGACGCCGTGGCCGCCTACACCGGGCGCCAGCGGCGGTTCGGCGGCCGGTGAGCGATCTTCTCCATCGTTCGCTGACCGGCGCGGCGCTGATCGGCGTGGCGCTCGCCTCGGCCTATACGGGCGGCTACTTCTTCGCGGTGTTCGTCGCGCTCGCGGCGGTCCTGATCTATTTCGAATGGCGGCGGATGACCGCCGGCTGGGGCGTCGGCTGGCAAGTCGGCGGCTTCCTTTACGCGCTCGCCCCGGCGCTTGCCCTCTTGTGGATCCGCGACCGCGCGCCGCAGGGCTTCGAACTGCTTATCTGGGTGTTCATCGTCACCTGGGCGACCGACATCGGCGCCTATTTCGCCGGGCGCGCCATTGGCGGCCCCAAGCTCGCCCCGCGGATCAGCCCCAACAAGACCATCGCCGGCCTCGTCGGCGGCGCGGTCAGCGCGGGCCTCGCCGGCTATGCCTGGGCCGAATTCACCGCGCTCCCCGCCATCCTAGGCCTGCTAGCCCCCTTGGTCGCCGTCGCCTCGCAGGGAGGCGACCTGTTCGAAAGCTGGATGAAGCGCCGCGCCGGGGTGAAGGACAGCGGCACCTTCCTACCCGGCCATGGCGGGGCGATGGATCGGCTTGACGGGCTGGTCGTCGTCGCGGTGTTGACGGCGCTCGCGCAAATCGGTGGAATGCTGGCATGAAGAAGGTCGCCATCCTCGGCGCGACGGGCTCGGTCGGCGGCTCGACGCTCGACCTGATTTACCGCGCCCCCGAGCGTTACGAGGTCACGGCGCTCACCGCCGCCAGCAACGTCGACGCACTGGCCGAGGCCGCGCGCCGCACCGGCGCCGCCTTTGCCGTCATCGCCGACGAGAGCAAGCTCGGCGCGCTCGAAGCCGCCCTCGCAGGCAGCGGCGTCCGCTGCGGGGCGGGGGAGGCGGCGCTATGCGAGGCCGCGGCGGGCGAGGCCGACTGGGTGATGGCCGCCATTGTCGGCTGCGCCGGCCTGAAGCCGGTGATGGCCGCGGTCGAGGCGGGCAAGACCGTCGCGCTCGCCAACAAGGAATCGCTCGTCACCGCCGGCGCCCTGATGACCGACGCGGCGCGGCGCCACGGCGCGACCATCCTGCCCGTCGACAGCGAACATAACGCCATCTACCAGAGCCTTGACGACGGTTCCTGCAAGCATGTCGCACGATTGATCCTGACCGCTAGCGGCGGCCCGTTCCGCACCTGGACCAAGGCCGCGATGGACGTCGCCACGCCGGCGCAGGCGGTGGCGCATCCCAATTGGTCGATGGGCGCCAAGATCAGCGTCGACAGCGCCTCGATGATGAACAAGGGCCTCGAACTCATTGAGGCGCATCACCTGTTCGGCCTGCCCAGCGAGCGGATCGACATTCTCGTCCACCCGCAGTCGGTCATTCATTCGATGGTCGAATATATCGACGGCTCGGTGCTTGCCCAGCTCGGCTCGCCCGACATGCGCATCCCCATCGCCCACGCTTTGGCTTATCCGGAGCGGACGGAGACGGGCGCCGAGCGGCTCGACCTCGCGAAAATCGCGACGCTGAGCTTCGAACAGCCCGACCCGACACGTTTTCCCGCGCTCCGCCTCGCCCGCGCCTCCTTGGAGGCGGGCGGCAACGCCACCGTCACCCTTAACGCCGCCAACGAGATTGCGGTCGCCGCCTTTCTTGCCGACCGTATCGCCTTCGGCGACATCGCCCGGTTGGTCGAGGAGGCGCTGGAGCGCACGCCCAACGTCGCCCCGACCACGATCGACGACGTCACCGCCACCGATGCCGAGGTGCGCCGCACCACGACCGACGCGCTCGCGCAGATCGCCGCCTGATGCTGTCGCAGCCGCCCGTCTGGCTCATCCTCGTCGCCTTCGTCGCGGCGATCGGCCCGCTCGTTATCATCCACGAGCTCGGCCATTATTGGGTTGGCCGCTGGTTCGGCGTCGGCGCCGAGCAATTCTCGATGGGCTTCGGCCGCGAGATCGCCGGCTGGACCGACAAGCGCGGCACCCGCTGGCGCGTCGGCTGGCTCCCGCTCGGCGGCTACGTCAAGTTCGTCGGCGACACCGATCCCACCTCGCTCGAGCATGGCACCGCCGCCCCGTCGACCGCCCAGGGCAAGAGCTTTCACGGCCAGCCGCCCTGGCAGCGCTTCCTCATCATCCTGGCCGGCCCGGTCGCCAACTTCCTTCTCGCCATCGCCATCTTCGCCGCCTTCTTCGCCGCCTACGGCGTGCCCCGCACCTCGACCGAGGTCACCGCGCTGATGGAGGGCAGCCCCGCGGCGCGCGCCGGAATCGCGATCGGCGACCGCGTGGTCTCGATCGCGGGGCGCGACGCGACGAGCTTCGAGGACGTCACGCGCATCGTCGCCATGCGCCCGAACGAGGTCGTGCCGGTCACGCTCGAGCGCGACGGAATCCGCCGAGACCTAGAGGTCAAGCTCGCCGCGACCGTGTCGAAGGACCGCTTCGGCCAGGAATTCCGCATCGGCCGCCTCGGCATCTACGGCAGCAAGCCCGAGTTCGACCGCGTCGGCCCGGTCCAGTGGTTCACCGAGGGCGCCGCGCACACCTGGAAGATGATCGGCGCCACCGTCGACGGCCTCGTCCAGATCGTCACCGGCCGCCGCTCGCTCGAGGAACTGGGCGGCCCGCTGCGCATGGCCCAGATCGCCGGGCAGCAGGCCTCGCTCGGCCTGCTCGACTTCGTCCAGCTGCTCGCCTTCTTCTCCATCAATCTGGGGTTCATCAACCTTTTGCCAGTCCCTGTCCTCGACGGTGGCCATCTGGTGCTCACCTCTATCGAAGCCGTCCGGCGCAAGCCGCTCGGCGACAGGGCGATGGAGTGGGCATTTCGGGGCGGTCTGGCATTCCTGCTGACGCTCATGTTGGTCGCAACGTTCAATGATCTGGGCGCTTTTGGGCTCTGGGATCGCGTTGGACGCTTGATTGGATAGGTCCGTTGGGGCAGGGCTGCGGGAACGAATTTTCACCGGACGCGGCATCGCCTCGCGTCCACGCACAGTAAGGGGCGGGAACGCGTGACTTCAGGCAGTAAGGCAGTTCACAAGCGCGCAGGCGCGATCCTCATGGTCGGCACGATCCTCGGCGGCATGCCGGCCATCGCCCAGGCGCAGGATGCCCAGCCGGCGCCCGCGCCGACCATCTCGACCGCCGCCCCGGCGGCGACCGGCTCGATCCGCTCGATCCAGGTCACCGGGGCCGAGCGTCTCGAGCCCGCGACCGTCATCGCTTATTCGAACCTGCAGCCGGGTCAGTCCTACACCGCCGAGGTCCTCGATACCGCGCTCAAGGACCTCTACGCGACCGAGCTGTTCGCCGACGTTCAGATCACCGGCGCCGAGACCGGCCAGCTCGTTATCCAGGTGCGCGAGAACCCGGTCATCAACCGCATCATCCTCGAGGGCAACAAGCGCCTCAAGGAAGACAAGATCAACCCGGAAATCCGGCTCGCCCCGCGCCAGATCTTCACCCGCTCCAAGGTGCGCGCCGACGTCGAGCGCATCATCGAGCTCTACAAGCGCCAGGGCCGCTTCGCCGCGACCGTCGAACCCAAGGTGGTCCAGCTCGACCAGAACCGCGTCGACCTCGTCTTCGAAATCAACGAGGGTCCGGTCTCCAAGGTCCGCGCCATCAACATCGTCGGCAACGAGCAATATGACGACGGCCGCCTCCGCAAGGAGATGTTCACCCGCGAGGCCGGCGGCCTGCTCGGCTTCTTCCGCTCGAACGACAGCTACGACCCCGATCGTCTCGCCGCCGACCAGCAGAAGCTGCGCGCCTTCTACCTGACCGAAGGCTATGCCGACTTCCGCGTCGTCTCGGCGCTCGCCGAACTGACCCCGGACCGCCGCGACTTCGTCATCACCTACGTGATCGAGGAAGGCCCGCGCTACAAGTTCGGCACCGTCGAGGTCGAAAGCGAAGTGCGCGACCTTACCGCCGAAAAGCTCCAGCCGTTCGTCACCGCCAAGCCGGGCGAATGGTTCAACGCCAAGCAGGTCGAGGATATCGTCACCGGCCTGAACGAAGTCGCCGGCGCGCAGGGCTATGCCTTCGCCGACATCGCCCCGGCCTACGACCGCGACCCCGAAAAGCTGGTCATGAACCTGCAGTTCCGCGTCAAGCAGAGCCCGCGCGTCTACGTCGAGCGCATCGACATCAACGGCAACACCGTCACCCGCGACAAGGTCATCCGCCGCGAGATGCGCATCAACGAGGGCGACGCCTTCAACGCCGTCAAGGTGAAGCGCTCGCAGGACCGCATCCAGAGCCTCGGCTATTTCCAGGAAGAGTTCGAGATCAAGCAGTCGGAAGGCTCGGGTCCCGACCGCGTCGTTCTCACCGCCGACGTGCAGGAAAAGTCGACCGGCGAACTGCAGCTCTCGGCCGGCTATTCCAGCCTCGAGAAGTTCATCATCGCCGCCAACATCAGCCAGCGCAACTTCATGGGCAAGGGCCAAGAAGTGGGCGCGGGCGTCAACTGGTCGCGCTACAGCCGCTCGGTCAACCTGAGCTTCACCGAGCCCTACCTGTTCGACAAGAACGTGCTGCTCGGCGGCGAAATCTACCGCCGAGACTATAACAGCTTCAGCTCGACCGCGAACGGCGACCGTCGCACGACCTACGAACAGGTCAGCACCGGTGCCGGCCTGCGTCTCGGCTTCCCGGTCACCGAATTCTTCTCGATCGCCGGGCGCTACGCCGTGTCGAATGACAAGCTGAGCCTCGACGAGGACACGTTCTACACCGACACCGACGGCAACGGCCCGCTCGGCCTTACCTGCGACCCGCTCAAGGCCGGTCGCTACCTGTGCGACGAAATCGGCACGCGCTGGACCTCGCTGTTCGGCTACTCGCTGATTTTCGACAACCGCAACGGCCTGCGCGCCACCCGCGGCCAGCGCGTGGTGGTCAGCCAAGACATCGCCGGCCTCGGCGGCGACGTGAAGTATATCCGCTCGAAGGTCGACGCGACCAAGTTCATGCGCCTGCCGAAGGACTTCATCCTGACGCTGCATGCCGAGGGCGGCTACATCCACCCGCTGCAGGGATCACCGGGCCCGGGCCGCGACGCCATCCGCCTGACCGACCGCTTCTTCGGCGGCCAGATGCGCGGCTTCGACATTCGCGGCATCGGTCCGCGCATCACG
>CAZKCD010000052.1:0-11731 GCA_964551235.1 uncultured Sphingomonas sp. | reverse complement strand
GAGCACTTAGCCGAGGAACTGGAGCAACTCCCGGCTGACGTCCGTCTCAGCGAAGGGCAGCATGTCGACAAGCAACTTGACCGCGTGCGTGCCGACCGGCCCGACCTGACGGTGTGCGGGCTCGGTCTCGCCAATCCCCTGGAGAGCGAGGGACTGTCGACCAAATGGGCGATCGAACTCGTCTTTTCCCCCATCCACGGCTTCGAGCAGGCGGGCGACCTCGCCGAGCTCTTCGCCCGACCGCTTCGGCGGCGCGACATGTTGAGGGTCTAGGCGATGCAGCTTTCCGTCTGGACCTATGAGGGACCGCCGCATGTCGGGGCGATGCGCGTCGCCACCGCGATGGAGGGCATGCATTACATCCTCCACGCGCCGCAGGGCGACACCTACGCCGACCTGTTGTTCACGATGATCGAGCGGCGCGGGAAGCGACCGCCGGTCACCTACACGACGTTCCAGGCGCGCGACCTCGGCAAGGATACCGCCGAGCTGTTCCAGGAAGCCGCGCGCGACGCGATCGCGCGGTTCCAGCCGCAGGCGATAATGGTGGGATCGTCGTGCACCGCCGAGCTGATCCAGGACGATCCCGCCGGACTTGCCGAGGCGATGCGCCTGCCCTGCCCGGTCATCCCGCTCGAGCTTCCGAGCTACCAGCGCAAGGAGCATTGGGGCGCGGCCGAGAGCTTCTACCAGATCGTCCGGCGACTGGCCGATCCGCATGTCATGCCGGCCCCGCGTGAAGGGCGGCGTCCGCTCGCCAATATCCTCGGGCCCTGTGCACTCGGCTTCCGCCATCGCGACGACGTGATCGAGGTGCGCAAGATCCTCGATGCGCTCGGCGTCGACGTGAACCTCGTCGCCCCGCTCGGCGCGTCACCCGCCGATATCGAACGCGTCGGCGCCGCCGATTTCAGCATCGTCCTTTATCCCGAAATCGCCGACGAAGCCGCGCGCTGGATCGAGAAGACCTTCCGCCAGCCGGTCGTCCGCACCGTCCCGATCGGGGTCGGCGCGACCCGTGCGTTCATTCGCGCCGTCGCGGAGATCGCGTTCGTGGATCCAGCTCCCGCGCTGGGCGACAACGGATCGCGGATGCCGTGGTGGAGCCGCTCGGTCGACTCGACCTACCTCACCGGCAAGCGCGTTTTCATCTTCGGTGACGCGACCCATGCCGTCGCCGCGGCGCGGATCGCGCGCGAGGAGCTGGGCTTCGAAGTGTGCGGCCTCGGTTGCTACAATCGCGAGTTCGCCCGCGATGTACGCGACGCCGCCGCTGAATGCGGGGTCGAACCGCTGATCACCGACGATCATTTGGCGGTCGAGGAAGCCATCGCCGCGGCCGCGCCCGAGTTGGTCCTCGGGACGCAGATGGAACGACACATCGCCAAACGGCTCGGCCTGCCCTGTGCTGTGATCTCCGCGCCAGTGCACGTGCAGGATTTCCCGGCGCGCCACAGCCCGCAAATGGGTTTCGAGGGCGCCAACGTGATCTTCGACAGCTGGGTCCACCCGCTCGTGATGGGCTTGGAGGAACATCTGCTCGCGATGTTCCGCGACGACTTCGAATTCTCCGACGATGCCGGCGCGTCCCATCTGCATTCGATCGCGCCCGCCAAAGATCGCGCCGCACCGATCGAACTCGCTGCCAACGCCGCCTGGACGGACGAGGCCGAGCGCGAACTCAAGAAGATCCCCTTCTTCGTGCGCAACAAGGCGCGGCGGAACACGGAAGCGTTCGCCGCGGAACATGGGCGCGGTGAAATCGACCTCACCACCCTTTACGATGCCAAGGCGCATTATGCGCGGTAGCGGTCTGCCTCCGGTTCGCGTCGCGATCGTGACGCTGGACAATCACCTCAAAGGGGCGATCGAGCGCGCCGATGCGCGGTTGGCGGAAGAGAACATTTCGGTGACGCTCCACGCCGCGGCCGACTGGGATCGCGATCCCGCCCATCTCGAGCGCACCAAGGACGCGGTTGCTAAAGCCGACATCGTCATCGCGACAATGCTGTTTCTCGACGACCATGTCCGCGCAATCCTGCCGACGCTGGAAGAACGGCGCGAGAGCTGTGACGCGATGCTCGGTCTCATGGCGGCTGGCGAAATCGTGAAACTGACGCGGATGGGCGCCTATCGGATGGACGCCCCAAGCAAGGGGCCGCTGGCGCTCCTGAAGCGCCTACGTGGGTCGGGGAAACCGGGCGCGAGCTCGGGCGCCGGGCAGATGAAGATGCTTCGGCGTTTGCCGAAAATCCTGCGGTTCATCCCGGGCACCGCGCAGGACGTGCGCGCCTATTTCCTGACGCTTCAATACTGGCTGGCGGGTTCGGAAGAAAACGTCATTGCGATGATCCGCGCGCTGATCAACCGATATGCTGCTGGAGAGCGCGAAGTTCGCAAGGGCGAAACCGTCGCTAACCCCCCGCTCGAATATCCGGAAGTCGGCGTTTACCACCCGCGGTCCGACCAGAAGATGTCGGAGAGCCTTCGCTTGTTGTCGTCGCGCAAGGCTTACAACGGCACGGTCGGCCTCCTCCTTCTTCGATCGTATCTCCTTGGAAACGATGCGGGACATTACGACGGCGTGATCGCGGCGATGGAGCGCGCGGGACTGCGAGTCGTCCCGGCTTTCGCGAGCGGCCTCGACGCCCGGCCCGCCATCGAGAAGTATTTCCTCGCCAGTGGAAAGCCGACCGTCGACGCGATCGTCAACCTGACCGGTTTCAGCCTTGTCGGTGGTCCGGCCTACAACGATAATGATGCGGCGACGGAGATGCTGGCCCGTCTCGACGTCCCCTACATCGCTGCGCATGCCATCGAGTTTCAGACGCTCGAGGAATGGCGCGAACGGCGTCAGGGCCTTCTTCCTCTCGAGACGACGATGATGGTGTCGCTGCCCGAACTCGACGGCGCGATCTGTCCGAGCGTCTTCGGCGGGCGCAGCGAAAATGGCGATGGGCCGGTGCGGGCGATGCGCAGCGATGTCGAACGCGCGGATGCGCTCGCGGCGAAGGTCGCGAGGATGATCGCGCTGCGCCGTTCGGCGCGGGCGGAACGCAAGCTGGCGATCGTCCTGTTCAACTTCCCGCCCAACGCGGGCGCGACCGGCACTGCCGCGCACCTCGCGGTTTGGGAATCGCTGCATGAGACCCTCGTCCGGATGGCGGCCGAGGGCTATGTCGTGGACGTTCCCGCTGACGTTAACGCACTGCGCAACGCTGTTCTCGAAGGCAACGCCGAACGCTTCGGCGCCGATGCCAATGTCGCCGCGCGCATCACTGCCGACGACCATCTCCGTTGCGAACCTTACCTCGCGCAGATCGAGGCGCAATGGGGCCCCGCCCCGGGACGTCAGCAAGCCGATGGCACGACGATCCACGTCCTTGGCGCGTCGTTCGCGAATATTTTTGTCGGCATTCAACCCGCGTTCGGGTTTGAAGGCGATCCCATGCGCCTGCTGTTCGAGGGCGACTTCGCGCCGACCCACGCATTCAGCGCCTTCTACCGCTGGATTCGCGAAGATTTCGGTGCGCATTCGGTCCTTCATTTCGGCACCCATGGCGCGCTGGAATTCATGCCGGGCAAGCAGGCAGGGTTAAGCGGCGACTGCTGGCCCGAGCGCCTGCTTCGCGACCTGCCCAATTTCTACCTCTACGCGTCGAACAATCCGTCGGAAGGCCTTCTTGCTAAGCGGCGGTCGGCGGCGACGCTGGTCAGCTACCTGACCCCGCCGCTCGCCCAGGCCGGGCTCTACAAGGGCTTTGTCGAGTTGAAGGCGAGCGTCGATCGCTGGCGTGCCGCTCCCGATGGCGACGAACGCCAAGCGCTTGCTGCACTGATCGCCGAACAGGCCGAAGCGCTCGACGTCGACGGGCGCGATATCGCCGCCCTAGCGAACAATCTCTATGAGCTCGAACGCACGTTGATCCCGCACGGCCTCCACGTGCTTGGGCAGACCCCGCAGGGTGCCGAGCGCGACGACCTTCTCGACGCGCTCGCTAGTGTCGCTGCCGATGCCGATCGCGCCGCGTTTGCCGCCGATCTCGATCGGTGCGATGAAATCGGGGCGCTCATCCACGCGCTCGACGGCGGCTACGTGAAGCCCGCGCCGGGGGGCGACCTGCTCGCCAATCCGGCAGTGCTTCCGACCGGCCGCAACATCCATGGCTTCGACCCCTTCCGCATCCCCAGCCGCTTCGCCTGCGAGCAAGGCCGCATCCAGGCCGAGGGCCTGATCGCCCGCCATATCGCGACCGGCGCAGCCTTCCCCGAGAGCCTGGCGATGGTGCTGTGGGGCACCGACAATATGAAGAGCGAGGGCGTCCAGATTGCGCAGGCGATGACGCTGATCGGCGCCCGTCCGCGGATCGATGCCTATGGACGCCTGGCCGGTGCCGAGCTGATCCCGCTCGAAGAACTTGGCCGTCCGCGCATCGACGTGGTCATCACCCTATCGGGCATTTTCCGCGACCTCTTGCCACTCCAGACCCGGATGATCGCCGAGGCCGCGTTGCTCGCCGCGCAGGCCGACGAGCCGATCGACCGCAATTTCGTCCGCAAGCACAGCCTGGCGCACATGGACGCACACGGCTGCGACCTCGAAACCGCGGCGCTTCGCGTCTTCTCCAATGCCGAGGGCGCCTATGGCGCGAACGTCAACCAGATGATCGATGGCGGCGTCTGGGCTGACACGGACGAACTGGCCAACGCATTCGAGACGCACAAGGGATTCGCCTACGGCGTGAAAGGCGCGCCGGTCGCCCAGCGCGATTTGCTCCGCAGTGCGCTCGCCGACGTCGAATTCACCTATCAGAATCTTGAAAGCATCGAAGTCGGCGTGACCGACCTCGACCAGTACGTCGACAGCCTTGGCGGGGTCAGCCGTTCGGTCGCTCGTGCGCGAGGCAAGGAAACCCCGATCTACGTCGTCGATGCGACCCAGGGTGCGACGAAGGTGCGCACGCTCGCCGAGCAGATCGACCTCGAAACGCGCACACGGATGCTCAACCCGAAATGGTATGAGGGCATGCTGCGCCACGGCTTCGAGGGCGTGCGCCATATCGAAAGCCATGTGACCAACGCGGTCGGATGGTCGGCGACGACCAGCCAGGTCGCACCTTGGGTCTATCAAAAGATCAGCGAAGCCTATGTTCTCGACCCCGAAATGCGGGCGAGGCTTGCCGCGCTGAACCCGAAAAGCTCCGCCCGCGTGGCGCGCCGCCTGCTGGAAGCGTGCGACCGCGAGCTGTGGACACCCGACGACGCGACGCTCGCCGCGCTGCGCCTGGCCAGCGACGACCTCGAGGATCGCCTCGAGGGCGTAATCGCGGCCGAATGAGGAGAGACGCATGAACCTGCTGACCCCCAAATCGAGTTTCGCGCCGCCCGACGGCGAAGGCTCGGTGCAGGTCCAGCTCGATCCGAGCGACAAGATCAAGGGCGCGAAGGTTTTTGCGGTCTATGGGAAAGGCGGCATCGGCAAATCGACGACCTCGTCGAACCTGTCGGCCGCGTTTTCGAAGCTCGGCCACCGCGTGCTCCAGATCGGCTGCGATCCCAAGCATGACAGCACCTTCACGCTGACCAAAAAGCTGATGCCGACCGTCATCGACGTACTGGAGCAGGTCGAATTCCATTCCGAGGAGCTGCGGCCCGAGGACTATATGTTCGAAGGCTATAACGGCGTGATGTGCGTTGAAGCCGGCGGGCCGCCCGCGGGTACGGGATGCGGTGGCTACGTCGTGGGCCAGACGGTAAAACTACTCAAGCAACACCACCTGCTTGAGGACACCGACGTCGTCATCTTCGATGTCCTAGGCGATGTGGTCTGCGGTGGGTTCGCCGCGCCGCTGCAACACGCTGAGCGCGCGCTGGTCGTTGCGGCCAACGACTTTGACAGCATCTTCGCGATGAACCGGATCGTCGCCGCGATCGGCGCGAAGGCGAAGAATTACGATGTGCGGCTCGCCGGCGTGATCGCCAACCGCTCCGCCGCGACCGACGAGATCGACCGGTTCAGCGACGCCATCGGCATGAAGCGCCTCGCGCACTTCCGTGACCTCGATGCCATCCGTCGCAGCCGCCTCAAGAAATGCACCCTCTTCGAGATGGACGAGACGCCCGAGGTCAGGGCGGCGCAGGATGAATATCTCCGGCTCGCAGCGCTGCTTTACGCCGGTGTCGATCCGCTCCCGGCCCAGCCGATGAAGGATCGCGACATTTTCGACTTTCTGGGCTTCGAATGATGGCTACGCGCGCGCCCTCCCCTTACGATGCCCGCCGCGAACGGTTGGCCGCCTATTTCGACGGCACCGCCAAGAAGGCGTGGATCGACCTCACGTCCGACGTGAAGGTCAGCGGCATCCGGGCGACGGTCCGCGCTGGGCGCGATGCCATGCGTTCGACCTTGCTTTCCTGGCTGCCCAACAACTTGCATGGCGCCCGGTTGCTGGACGCCGGATGTGGCACGGGCGCGCTGAGCCTCGCCGCCGCCGGACGCGGAGCATCGGTGCTGGCGATCGATGTCGCGGGTGGTCTCGTCGACATTGCCCAAACCCGCGCCGGTCATGCGGCCGGATCCGTCGACTGGCGAACCGGCGATATGCTCGACCCTTCGCTTGGGACGTTCGACTATGTCGTCGCGATGGATTCGCTCATCCATTACGAGCCGGAAGACATGGTCGCCGCGCTCGCGAAGCTCGGCCATCGCTGCACCGGATCGATACTGTTCACCTTCGCGCCGCGTACCCCGTTGCTCGCCGCCATGCACCGCGTCGGAAAGCTGTTTCCGCGCGGCAATCGTTCGCCCGCGATCGTACCGGTGGCCGAGGAGGAGATGCGTGAGCGGCTCGCGCGGCTGGCCGAATGGAAGGTGGGGAGAAGCCATCGGGTTGTCACGGGTTTCTACAAGTCGCACGCCTTCGAACTGGTTCGTCGCTGATGGCGGGAAGGCTCGCCTTCTCCGCGAATTGGAGCCGGGTGGCGATCGCTTGGCTGCCCTTCGCGGATGCCGCGAGCGACGACCTGCCGTTGGGCCGACTTCTCCGTCTTTCATTGTTCCAGGTGAGCGTCGGCATGGCGATGGTGCTGCTCAATGGCACGCTCAACCGCATAATGATTGTCGAGCTTGGCATCCCTGCCGGACTCGTCGCGTTGATGATTGCGTTGCCGCTGCTGTTCGCGCCATTCCGCACGCTGATCGGACACCGGTCCGATACGCACCGGTCCGTGCTCGGCTGGCGGCGGGTGCCCTACATCTGGTTCGGCACCCTCCTGCAATTCGGTGGGCTGGCAATCCTTCCGTTCGCTCTGTTGCTGCTCGGGCGGCCCGAGCATGTCGCGCTGGGCACGGCGGCAAGCGCCTTGGCTTTCCTGCTGACCGGCGCGGGGATGCACATGACGCAGACGGCGGGACTGGCGCTGGCGACCGATCTTGCCAGCCCGGACAAGCGTCCGCGCGCGGTTGCCCTGCTCTACGTCATGCTGCTGGCCGGCATGATGATCTCGGCGCTGGTGATCGGACGTCTTCTCGGAGCTTTCAGCGCCACACGGCTCGTCCAGATCATTCAGGGGGCCGCGGCGCTGACCTTCCTCCTCAACCTGATCGCCTTGTGGAAGCAGGAAGGGCGCAATCCCGCGGTGGTCGCCAAAAGCACCCCTCGGCCGTCGTTCACCGATGTCTGGCGTTCGTTCACCGCCGATCGCGAAACGTCGCGCCTTCTGCTCGCGATCGGCCTCGGCTCGGCGGCCTTCGCGATGCAGGATGCGTTGCTAGAGCCGTTCGGCGGCGAAATCCTCGGCTTGACCGTGGGGCAGACCACGCGACTGACCGGCCTTTGGGCGCTTGGAACATTAATCGGCTTCACCCTGGCCGCGCGTTCACTGGGACGCGGGACGGACCCGTTGCGGATCGCCGGTTACGGACTGGTGACCGGGATTGCCGCCTTTATCCTTGTGCTGTTCGCTGCGCCATTCGCGAGCCCGGGCCTTCTGGCCACCGGCGCATTGACCCTCGGCTTGGGCGTCGGCCTTTTTTCGGTCGGTACGCTGGTAGCCGCCATGGCGCTTGCGCGCGGCGGGACGGCCGGGCTTGCGCTTGGTGCCTGGGGCGCGGTCCAGGCCAGTGGTGCCGGTCTCGGCATCGCGTTGGGCGGACTGATCCGCGACCTTGTCGCGAGGTTCGCGGTCACGGACGGACTGGGTTCGACGTTGGCCGACCGCGCGACCGGCTACGGCACGGTCTACGTCCTCGAAATTCTTCTTCTGCTCGCCACGCTGATCGTTCTCGGCCCGCTCGTCGGTCGGGTCGGCGCGCAGGCGAAATCCCAAGAGTACGGCCGCTTTGGCCTCACCGAGTTCCCCACATGAGACAGCGGGAAAGGAACGGACAATGAATGGGAATATCGTCGGCGGAATTGACGTCGCCTTGCTGGCCTTCTTGGCGTTCACGCTCTTCTTCATCGTTCTCGTTTTCTATCTCCGGCGCGAGGACCGGCGCGAAGGTTATCCCCTCGAGGATGAGCTCACCGGGGCGGTGGAAACCGCGGGCGGGCCGATGCACACGGCGAGCACCAAGCATTTCCTGCTGCCGTTTGGTCGCGGCACGGTCAGCGCGCCGACCAAGGGCCGCGAGCCGGTCAAGATCGCCGCCGAACGCCGCGAGAATTTCGGGGGCGCGCCTTATTCGCCGACGGGCAACCCGCTGGTCGATGGAGTCGGTCCCGCGGCGTTTGCGGAACGTTCGGCGTTCGCCGACCAGGACGCCCACGGCAATGCGCGAATCGTTCCGATCTCGGTCGCCGACGGGATCACGGTTGCAGCGGGCGACGTCGACCCGCGCGGCCTCCCTGTCTACGGGGCCGACAACAAGAAGGCGGGCGTCGTCAGTGACCTGTGGGTCGACCGGGCGGAACACATCATCCGCTATCTTGCCGTCGATACCGGCGCGGGCGCAGTGCTCGCACCGATGGCCATGGCCAAGATCTACAAGGACCATGTGCACGTCGACGCCATCAACGCGGCTGACTTCGCCGCGGCGCCGAAGCCCGCCAGCACGGGCGAGATCACCCGTTACGAGGAAGAGCGCGTCGTCGGCTATTTCGGTGGCGGCTACCTGTATGCCAACACGAACCGGCAGGAGCCGTGGCTGTGATCGAATATGACCACGAGCCGATCCGCGGCCTTCCGGGCGACCTCCCGGAAGGCGAGCGGATCCTGTGGCAGGGCGCACCCGATGCCGCCGCCTTCGCCCGCAGCGCGCTCTTCACGCGATGGATCGCCGGCTATTTCTGCCTGCTGGGGATGATCGCGTTGGCGAGCGGTAGTCTGTTCGGCGTGGTCGCCATCGGCGTCACCGGTTCGTTCGCGATCGCGCTCCTCGCCTTGTTCGCGCGGCTGGTCGCCAAGACGACCGTTTACACCATCACCAATCGCCGGGTCGTGCTGCGTATCGGCGTGGCCTTGAACAAGTGCATCAACCTGCCGCTCAAGCTGGTCGGCGGCGCGGACCTGCGGCGCAATAATGGCGCGCACGGCGACATCGCCCTGATGCTCGTTGGGCGACACGCGCTGGGCTATGCCATGCTCTGGCCGCATGCGCGCCCATTCCGCCTGGGCAACCCGCAACCGATGCTGCGCGCCATTCCGGATGCCGAAGCCGTTGCACTCATCCTCGCGAGGGCTTGCGCGGCCGTCGTCCCGAACGAGCTTGGCGCTTTCAACGCTCCGTCCGTTCCAACGCGTGGCCTGACGGAGGTAGCGGCGTGACGCTCGTCCACGATCACGAGAACGATGTTCCCCGCCCGGCGCTGGCGGCGGCGGGTCTGCTGGTCGGCGCAACGCTGGCGATGACCGCGGCGGTTACCTGGGGATTTGCCGAGCGCTCCGCCGTCCCCTCCGTGGAGCGCGCCGAGGCGTCGATCGCGCCGGTGGAAACGCGCAACCTGACGTTCCGCGATCTCGACGATGGCTCGGTGTGGGTCGGCGACGCCGACAGCGGCGAAGCGATCGCTACCCTCGCCGGCGAGGCGGATGGCGGCGGTTTCGTCCGCGGCGTGCTGCGCGGCCTCGCCCGCGACCGGCGTATGCGCAACGTCGGAATCGCGCCGCCGTTCGAGCTCACGCTGTGGGAGAATGGCAGCTTGTCGCTGAAGGACAGCGCGACGGGCCGGAGCGTCGAACTTGGATCGTTCGGCCCCGACAATCGCGCGGCATTCGCGCGTTTCCTGCAGGCAAGGAAGCCGGCATGATGCGCGAACGCTTTGATATTCCCTGCCGCATCGAGGTCGAGCAGAGCGACGAGCATTTCCATGCCCACGTCGAACTGGCCGGCGACATCGCCATCTATCCCGGCGACGAGGTGACGGTTCATGGCGCACCGATCCAGATCACGTTCGGCCAACGCGCAACCTACGAGCGCGTGGCAACCGTCACCCGCGCCGGTCCGCTGCTGCGCGCCTGGACACGGATCAAGGCCTATTTCGACCTCAGCGAATTGTACGAAGTCAGCTTTTCCCATGGGAGGCTCAAATGAACGCTCATGCTCCGCTCACCGCCAAGCCCGACACCTTGGCCATGGCCAGCGAAGATACGGTGCTGAGCCCGCGCTTTTACACGACGGATTTCGCCAAGCTCGACGCGACCGACGTGTCGTCGGTTCGGCGTGAGTGGGACGCGCTGATCGCCGAGATGCGCAGCGATCCCAACAAGAATCATTTCAAGCGCGATTCCAGTTTCGACGGCGTGATCGAGCAGATGGAGCCGGAGCTTCGAGCGGAATTCATCGACTTCCTCGTCAGCTCGCTGACCGCCGAATTTTCGGGCTGCATCCTTTATGCGGAGATCGCCAAGCGGACGAAGAATCCGGACGTGCGGGATCTTTTCCGGTTGCTGGCCCGCGATGAAAGCCGCCATGCCGGATTCATCAACGACACGCTGAAGGATGCTGGTATCGGGATCGACTTGGGCTTCCTGACGCGCACCAAGAAATACACCTTCTTCAAGCCCAAATTCATTTATTACGCGGTCTATCTTTCGGAGAAGATCGGCTACGCCCGTTACATCACGATCTACCGGCATTTGGCGCGCAACCCCGAGCGGCGGATCCACCCGATTTTCAACTGGTTCGAGCAGTGGTGCAACGACGAGTTCCGGCACGGCGAGGCGTTCGCGATGCTGATGCGCGCCGATCCCAAATTGCTGTCCGGCATGAACCGCTATTGGGTGAAGTTCTTCCTTCTGTCGGTCTATGCGACGATGTACGTCCGCGACCATGCGCGGCCGGTCTTCCACCGCGCGCTGGGCGTCGACCCGACCGAATATGACTATCAGGTCTTTTCAATCTGTTCGCAGATCAGCCGCCAGGTCTTCCCAGTCGAACTCGATACGGACAGCCCGCGCTTCCGCGCCAATATGGAACGCTTGCTGGCCGCCACGCAGCGGATCGACGACGGCAAGACCGAAGGCGGGATCGGCGGGGCCTGGAAGCGGGCGACGGGTCTTGCCAAGGCGGCTCTCTCCATTGCGCGCCTCTATTTCATTCCGGCCAAGGCCAATGCCCTTCCCGCCACCATCCGGCTTCAGCCCGCATGGTGAGCTGGACAGGCCACATTCTGCCGGTGATCGTGACCGTCGCCCTGTGGTTCTTCGCCACCGGGCTGGTCGCGTGGCTCGACAATCGCGAGCGCGCGACTTTCCCGCGCAGCCTTGTGCTGGCCGGTGCTGCGGCGCTGGT
>CAZKCD010000051.1:0-11800 GCA_964551235.1 uncultured Sphingomonas sp. | reverse complement strand
TTGAAGAAGGCGTCGTTGCCCAGTTCGACCCCTGGAATCGCGGCCAGCCGGTCGGCGACCTCGCACGTGCGCGCGTGATTCAGGGACGCGAGTTGCCGCAGCCCCTTTTCGCCGAGCAGGCTCATGTGGATCGAGAAGGCCAGCGCGCACAGCCCGCTGTTGGTGCAGATGTTGCTGGTCGCCTTCTCGCGGCGGATATGCTGCTCGCGGGTCGAGAGCGTCAGCACGAAGCCACGCTTGCCCTCGGCGTCGACAGTTTCGCCGGCCAGGCGGCCCGGCATCTGGCGGACATATTTTTCGCGGGTCGCGAACAGGCCCACATAAGGCCCGCCAAACTGAAGCCCGACACCGATCGACTGGCCCTCGCCCACGACGATGTCGGCGCCCATCTCGCCCGGCGCCTTGATCGCCCCGAGCGCCACCGGCTCGGTCACTACCGCGACCAGCAGCGCGCCATTGGCGTGGCAGGCGTCGGCGATCGGCTGGAGGTCGGCGATGCGGCCGAGGATGTCGGGATACTGGACGACGACGCAGCTGGTCGCGCCGTCGATCGCGGCGATCAGCGCGTCGGCGTCGGTCGCCTCGTCGAGCGTCGGCACGGTGGTTTCGAGCGCGTCGCCGGTGAATTTCGCCATCGTCTTGCAGACGCCGACATAATGCGGGTGGAGACCGCCGGAGAGGATCGCCTTCTTGCGGCGCGTGACTCGGCCGGCCATGCCGATCGCTTCCCAGCAGGCGGTCGAGCCGTCGTACATCGAGGCGTTGGCGACCTCGCAGCCGTAGAGCCGCGCGACCTGCGTCTGGAATTCGAACAGCATCTGCAGCGTGCCCTGCGCGATTTCCGGCTGGTAGGGCGTGTAGGCGGTGAGGAATTCGCCGCGCTGGATGATGTGGTCGACGGTGGCCGGCACGTGATGCTTGTAGGTGCCGCAGCCCAGGAAGAAGGGTACCGCGCCGGCGACCATGTTCTTGGCGGCCAGCGCGCCCAGGTGCCGCTCGACCGCCATTTCGGGGGCGTGCATCGGCAGGCCGCGGATCGGGCCGGTCAGCCGCGCCTCTTCCGGCACGTCGCGGAACAGGTCGTCGACGCTGGCCGCGCCGATCACCTTGAGCATGTCGGAGCGATCGGCGTCGCTCAGCGGCAGGTAACGCATTATTTCGGTTTCCTCATGTGGAAGCGGAGGCGGACATAGTCCGCGGTATCGGTGCCGCAGCGCGCGGCGACTTCATCGGCGATGGCGGGTCGTTCGGCGTCGGGCACGCCGGCGCGGTCCATCCATCCCTTGCGGAACGCCAGCACCCAGCCCTGAACGCCATGCTCGAGCGGGGTCGGCCGGTCGATCAGCCGCGCCTCGATGTCGATGAAGCCGGCGGCCGCGTAGACCTCGGTGAATTCCTCGACCGTCGGGTACCAGTTGGCGGCGTAGGTCGGCGGGCCGTAGCCATGATCGACCAGCACCGCGTCCAAGGTTTCGCGCAGGTGGGCGAGATTGCCATGGCCACCCATTTCCCCGGCGAAGCGCCCTTCCCACTTGAGCGCGAACCAGATGGCGCGGGCGGCGCGTTCCTTGTCGAGCACCCAGTGGAGCGTGGCGTTGGAGAAGGCGGCGTCGAAGGCCTCGGCGAACTTCAGCTCGGCGGCGTCCATCAGCCGGGCGTCGAGCCCCTTGGCCTTGGCCGCCGCGATCATCGAGAGGTTGTTGTCGATGCCGACGACGTCGGCGCCGCGCTCCTTGATCTTCAGCGTCAGCGTGCCATCGCCGCAGCCGACGTCGAGAATATGCTCGCCCGGCTGCGGATCGAGCAGGTCGAGCGCCGCCTGCCCCAGCGCCGGCACGAACCCGCCGACGCGGGCGTAATCGTCCGCGTTCCAGTCGCTGGTCGAGGCGGGGACAAGGATCATCGAGCGCTCACGATCCGAGGGTTCCGGAGATCGCCTGCCCGATCGCCGCAAAGCACAATGTCGTCGGTTCGATTATCTGGCTTATCCAACAAGGGGTGGAGGCAGTCGGCGTCCAGTCGAGCTTCGATGGTGACAGGGCGACCGATCCGCCGCTTGATGCGGCTATCGAAGGAACGCGATGGAGCGATCCCGAGAAAAGAGGTTGGCTCATTCATGTCCGACAACACGCAATCGATCCGGGTGCAGCGACGAACCACACCGGAAATGCGGATCACTTGGCCATCCAATTCGTCGTGCCGTTCGAGCACCTCGCCAACACTCATTGCCTCTCCAGCGCCCGGTGACGCGGACGCGGGGGTCGACAAGAGCAAGGCAAGGGCAACAAACATCAAAGCGTGTCGCAGTAGGCCTTGTAGGCGGCCTCATCCATCAGGCCGTCGAGCTCGGACGGGTCCGACAACTTCATGGTGAAGAACCAGCCGTTGCCGTGCGGGTCGGAGTTGATCAGCGCGGGCTCCTCGGCGATCGCGCCATTGCCCTGGATGACCTCGCCCGAAACCGGGGCGTAGACGTCGCTGGCGGCCTTGACGCTTTCAACCACCGCGGCGTCGTCGCCCTTCTTGAGCTGCTTGCCGCTGTCCGGCACCTCGGCGAAGACGATGTCGCCGAGCGCGTGCTGCGCGTGATCGGTGATGCCCACGGTGGCGACGTCGCCCTCGAGGCGGATCCATTCATGGTCCTTGGTGAAGTAGAGGCTCATCGATCAGGCTCCCTTGGGCTTACGGAAATATTGGTGGGGGACGAAGGGCATCGGCACGACCTCCGCCTGGAAGAGCTTGCCGCGCTGGCCGAGCGTGACGGCCGACCCGATGTCGGCCATCGCGGCGGGCACGTAGGCCATGGCGATCGGGCGCTGGAGAACCGGCGAGAAGGTACCGCTGGTGACCTTGCCGACCTCGTTGCCCTCGGCATCGAGGACCATCGCGCCTTCGCGGACCGGCTGGCGTCCCTCGACGGCGAGGCCGACCCGCTTGGCGACCGGGCCATTGGCGAGCTCGGCCAGGATCCGCTCGGCGCCGGCGAAACCGCCTTCCTCGCGGCGGCGCTTGCCGATGGCGAAGCCGAGGTCGGCCATGACCGGCGTCGTGTCGGTGTCGAGATCGTGACCGTAGAGCGGAAGGCCCGCCTCCAGCCGCAGCGAGTCGCGCGCGCCCAGTCCGATCGGCTTGACGCGGTCATCGGCGGTGAGGAGGTCGGCGACCGCCTCGACCGCGCTGGAGGGCACCGAAATCTCGAACCCGTCCTCGCCGGTATAGCCCGAACGGCTGATCCAGGCGTCGGTCCCGGCAAGCGTGAAGGCACCGCCCTGCATGAAGGCGAGCTCGGCGACTCCCGGCGCCAGCGCGTCCAGCACGGCGGCGGCTTCAGGACCCTGCAGCGCCAGCAGTGACTGGCCGGTCAGATGGTCGAGGGTGATGCCGGCGGGCAAGCGGCGCTCGAAGTCGGCGATGTCGCCGGCCTTGGTGGCGCCGTTGACGACGACGTAGAAATGGTCGCCGCGGCGGGTGGCCATGAGATCGTCGATGATGCCGCCGGACTCGTCGAGCAGCATCGAGTAGCGCAGGCGCCCGTCCTTGAGGATCTTGAGGTCGCCGGGCATCAGCGTTTCGAGCGCGGCGTCGACGCCCTCGCCCGAAAAAGTGAGCTGGCCCATGTGGCTGACGTCGAACAGGCCGGCGTGCTGGCGGGTCCACAGGTGCTCGGCGAGGACGCCTTCATACTGAACCGGCATCGAATAGCCCGCGAACGGCACCATCCGCGCGCCCTTGGCGCGGTGCCACGCGTCGAGCGCGAGGATGCTGAGGGTTTCGGTGCTCTCGTCGGCCATGCACTCACGCTCCAGATCGATTGGCCCGATGCGCCACGCCCCGGGCGGAGCGCGAAATCACCGGACCCCCGTCTGTCGTTTGCGGCCTGAGAGCTTTGCCCCTTCGGCGGCCCCGCGCCGGACATGGCCGGGGCACTTTCCAGACTGTCCACTGGGCCGCGCGGTCCCTGGTGCCTGAGAGATTCCGGGGGCGGTTGCTCCTTCGGCGCCGGCCCCTTGCGAAGCCGGACTCTCCCGCGCGGTCCTCGGCCGCCGCGAAGCGGTCGGGACGCGTCGAGCCTTGGCGGGGCGCCCCGCCTTAGTCAAACGATTCGGGCCGGGCCCTCGCGTGAAAATCTAACGCGTGGCGTTGTAGCGCAGCTGGTCCTGCGTGAGCTGGAAGCCGACGAGATGCTCGAACGTCGCGCGGGCGACGGCGTCGCGGATTTCCGGGCGGCTCATCGGGTCGACCGCGGCATCGGCGTCGCCGGCCTTGCGCTTGCGGGTCAGCTCGTCGCGGATGTCCTGCGGCAGCGAGGCGGCGCCGCGATCGACGGTCGAGGTGACGCGCGAGGCGGTCTGGGCGCGGACCTGGCCGGCCGGGAAGTCGAGCTGGACGGCGCCGATCTTCTTGGCGACCACGGTCGTGCCGCCGCGCATCACGACATTGTAGAAGGGCAGGACGACCGAGCGCGCCGGGCCGGCGTCGCGGCGGGTGGCGACGACGTCGAAGGTGGCGGTCGAGACGATCTGGGCACCCGTCTCGTCGCAGGTGCCGCGCAGGTTGGTGATCGCGGCCTCGACGTCGATGGCGGCGGCGGCAGTGCTGCCGGGCGGGTCGAACAGGGTGATGTCGCCGGTGCCCGCCGGAATGCCGAGCTGCGGGCAGGCCGAGCGGACGACATAGATGCCGCCGTCCGCGATTGTCCCTTCCTTGTTGCAGGCGGTGAGCGCGAAAGCGATGGCGGCAGCGGACAGGAGGCGGCGGTTCACGGCGTCGAGATTCCTCATTTTATGGGGCGGCCACGGGCCGTCCGTTCGCGCAATGTCATAGGAAGCGCCTAGAAAGGGTGCAAGCAATCGCTTACATCGGCCCCGATATGTCCCCTGACCATCCCCCGCTTCACGTGCTGATCGCCGCGCCCCGCGGCTTCTGCGCCGGTGTCGACCGCGCCATCAAGATCGTCGAGGTCGCCATCGAGCGCTTCGGCCCGCCGGTCTATGTCCGCCACGAAATCGTCCACAACAAATATGTCGTGGACCGGCTGCGCGGGATGGGCGCGGTGTTCGTCGACGAGCTCGACGAGGTGCCCGACGGGCGCCCGGTGGTGTTCAGCGCGCACGGCGTGCCCAAGGTCGTGCCGGCGGCCGCGCAGGCGCGCGGGCTCGACTATGTCGACGCCACCTGCCCCCTGGTCAGCAAGGTCCACCGCCAGGCGCAGCGCCTTATCGAGGACGATCGCCACATCCTGTTCATCGGTCATGCCGGCCACCCCGAGGTGATCGGGACCATGGGCCAGGTCGAGGACGGGCGAATCAGCCTGATCGAAACGGTGGCCGACGTCGCCGCCTTCGACCCGACGGGGCGCGAACGGCTGGCCTTTCTGACGCAGACCACCCTGTCGGTCGACGACACGGCCGAGATCGTCGAGGCTTTGAAGGTCCGCTTCCCCGAAATCCGCGGGCCCAAGGCCGAGGACATCTGCTACGCCACGTCCAACCGCCAGGCCGCGGTCAAGCTGATCGCGCCGCATTGCGACAAGATGCTGGTGATCGGCGCGCCCAACAGCAGCAACTCGCTGCGCCTCGCCGAGGTGGCGGAGCGGCTGAACGTGCCCGCCCGGCTGATCCAGCGCGCGTCCGACATCGACTGGGAGTGGCTGGGCCACCCGCGCACTTTGGGCCTGACCGCCGGCGCGTCGGCGCCCGAGTTGCTGGTCCGCGAAGTGGTCGACGCGCTCAGCGAACGGTTCACCGTCGCCGAATCGGAAGCCGCCCATGTCGACGAGGACATGGTCTTCAAGCTGCCCCGCGAACTGGTCGAATAAGCGTCATGGACCTGCCGAAGGTCGAGATTTTCACCGATGGCGCGTGCAAGGGAAACCCCGGCCCCGGCGGCTGGGGCGCGATCCTGCGCGCCGCCAACGGCAGGGAACGCGAGCTGTCGGGAGGCGAAGCGCCGACCACCAACAACCGCATGGAGCTGAAGGCGGCGATCGAGGCGCTGAACGCGCTGTCGAAGCCGTGCCGCGTCGAACTCCATACCGACAGCAATTACGTCAAGGACGGGATCACCAAGTGGATCCACGGCTGGCGGCGCAACGGCTGGCGCACCGCCGACAAGAAGCCGGTGAAGAATGCCGAACTGTGGCAGGCGCTCTTGGAGGCGGTCGAACCGCACCAGGTGGCGTGGCACTGGGTCAAGGGCCACAACGGCCACCCCGAGAACGAACGCGCCGACGCGCTGGCCTGCGCCGAGGCGGAAAAGCGCCGCTAGGCGCGCGGGGCGAAGTCGGCGGCGGTCACCGCGGACAGCGCCGGATCGAGCGGGTCACCGAGCAGGAGGTTGGCGCACAAAAGCGAGGCCGCCGGTGCGGTCTGGATGCCCATGCCCCCCTGCCCCACGCACCAGAAGAAGCCGGGATGGTCGGGGTCGAAACCGAAATTCATGCGCTTGTCGGGAGCGAAGGTGCGAAGCCCCGACCATTTGCGCTCCAAGGCCTCGACCGGCCAGTCGACCGCCCGTTCGAAGCGGTCGATCGCGGTGGCGACGTCGATATCCTCGGGCTGGGCGTCGCACGGCGCGCTGGGCGTCTCGTCGAGCGGGCAGACCCAGACGCTGTGGTCGCCCTCGCCCTTGAAATAGAAGCTTTCGTGGAGGTCGGTGACGAACGGGAGGTCCTTGAGACCGCCGCGCCCGACGCGCAGCTGCACCACGGTGCGGCGCTTGGGGACGAGGCCGAGCGGCGCGACCCCGGCGGCGGCGGCGACCGCGTCGCCCCACGCGCCGGCGGCGTTGACTAGCACGCCCGCCGCAAGGGCTCCCTGATCCGTCTCGACCGTCCAGCGCGCGCCGTCCCACGTCGCGCCGCGCAGCGCGCGATCGGTGGCGGTGGTCGCGCCGTCGCGGCGGGCGGCGGCGAGGCAGGCGGCGTGGAAGGCGGCGACATCGATGTCGGCGCAGCTCGCCTCGACCCACGCGCCCGTCCATTGCGGGCGCAGGCCCGGCAGGCGCGAATCGAGTTCGGCGCGGGTCAGGTGGACGGGGCGATGCTCGCCGGCAAGCGACCCCATGTTCGGAAACTCCTCGCCCGCCGGGCCGGTCAGGTGAACCGCGCCGCGCGGGCGCAGCAGCGGCACGTCGCTGCCGGGCCAGCCGGCGTCGAAATCCGCCTTGGAGGCGAGGCTCAGGTGCCGTTCGGGCGTGTCGCCGCCAAGGCTGGCCTGCCAGAAAGCGGCGGAGCGGCCGGTGGCGTGCATCCCGCACAGCGCCTCGCTTTCCAGCACCATCACTCGCGCGCGCGGCGCGAGGCGCGCCGCGAGGCTCGCCCCGGCAATCCCGCCCCCGACGATGAGGAAGTCGACCGATTCCATGGTGGCGGCTGGTTACGGTTTGGAAAGCCCTAGCGTCTAGAGCCGTTCGCATGATGAACGCCGGATTCACCGATTTCCTGCTCGCCGCTTTGGCCGTGACGCTCGTCGTGGCGGCGGTGATCGACGTCAAAACCTTTACCATCTCGAACCGGTTGAACGCCGGCGTCGCGCTGGCCGCGCCGCTCTACTGGTGGTCGATCGGCCTGCCGCTGTGGCCCGACGCGGCGATCCAGGTGGCGGTGGCGGCGGGGGTCTTCCTGCTGCTCGCGCTGGCCTTCCAGATCGGGATGATGGGCGGCGGCGACGTCAAGCTGGCCGCGGCGCTGGCCCTGTGGTTCTCGCCCGCCTCGACGGTCAAGTTCCTCGTCTACATGTCGATCGCGGGCGGCGTGCTGACGCTGATCGTCATGATCGCGCACAAGAAATTCCCGAACTGGCAGCTCGATGAGGAGGGCCGGCCTCGTTCCAAACCGCGGGTTCCGTACGGGGTCGCCATCGCCGTGGGCGGCCTCGTCATTCTCGCCCAACGGTTTCTTAACCATTTTGCCTGATTGATCAGGACCATTGAGGGGGACCCTCTAGGGGAGGCGTAGTCGCCATGGACGTCAAGAAGATCGCATTGCTCGTTGGAGCCCTGGTCATCGCGGTGGTTACCGCGGTCATGGCCAAGAACATGTTCACCGGTAGCGGGGCCGCCCAGGCCAACGCTGCGCCGGCCGTTCCGGTCGGGCCGAAGATCCTGGTGGCGCGCAAGGCGCTGCCGGTCGGGACCATCATCGACCAGGAAGCGCTGACCTACCAGCCCTGGCCGCAGGAACTGATGCAGGAAGCTTATTACGTCGAAGGCGGCCCCGATGCCGACATGACGAAGCTGCTCGGCACGGTTGTGCGCAACCCGATCACCGCCGGCCAGCCGGTCACCCGCGGCGCCCTCGTCGGCCCGAACGATCGCGGCTTCCTCGCCGCGGCGCTTGGCCCGGGCATGCGCGCCATCACGGTGCCGGTGTCGGTTTCGAGCGGCGTTGCCGGCTTCATCTTCCCGGGCGACCGCGTCGACATGATGCTGACGCAGCAGATCGCCGGTGGCGGCGACGGCCCGCCGCTGAAGGTTACCGAAACCATCGTGCGCAACCTGCGCATCCTGGCGACCGACCAGCGCATCGACCAGAAGGATGCCGAGGGCAAGATGGCGCCGACCGTGGCCGCGACCGTGACCTTCGAGGCGACGCCCAAGATCGCCGAGAAGATCCTCGTTGCCCAGTCGCTCGGCCAGCTGTCGCTGTCGCTGCGCTCGATCGCGGACAATGCGGCCGAGCTGGAGCGTGCGGTTGCCATGGGCCAGGTCAAGATGCCGGCCAATGCCAGCCCGGCGCAGGAAAAGCAGATGCTGCTTCAGGTCGCCAATCGTCCGATGGACGGCGGATCGACCTTCACGACGGGTGGCGAAGTGTCGCGCTTCCAGCGCACCAGCGTCCCGTCCCGTGCATCCGCGGCCGGTCCGGCCGTCGCCAGCAGCAGCGGCGGCGCCTCGGGCGGGTCGGGAGCGCCGGCCTACTCGGGTCCGGCCGTCCGCGTGTCGCGCGGCAATAACGTCACCGTCGTTCCGGTGGGAGCTCGCTAACATGACCAATATCAGCAAACGCAACCGCGCCCGGATGGGCACCGCGATGGCGGCCCTGGCCCTCGGCCTCGGCAGCATCACCGTCGCGGCGGCCCCGGCCTCGGCACAGTCGATGGCGGCCCGTCCGTCGGAGACCCTGAACCTAAGCCAGGGAACGGGCACGCTCGTCCGCCTCTCGGCGCCGATGAGCGACGTGTTCGTCGCCAACGACAGCGTCGCCGACGTGCAGGTGCGCTCGGCCACCCAGCTGTACATCTTCGGCAAGGGCAGCGGCGAGACCACAGTCTACGCGACCTCGAAGAGCGGCCGGGTGGTCTATGCGGCCAACGTCCGCGTCGGAACCAACGTCGGTTCGGTCGACGAGATGCTGCGGATGGCGATGCCGGATGCCAGCATCCAGGCGACGCCGATGAACAACCTCGTGCTGCTGACCGGCACCGTCGGCAACCCCGACGACGTCGCGGAAGCCCAGCGCCTGGTGCAGGCCTATGTCGGCCAGTCGACGCAGGTCGTCAGCCGGCTGCGCACGGCGACGCCGCTGCAGGTCGCGCTGAAGGTGAAGATCGCCGAAGTGAACCGCAGCCTCGTCAAGGACGTCGGCATGAACCTGCTGTCGTCGGACGGCACCGGCGGCTTCAAGTTCGGCATCGGCCAGGGCGGCCTCATCAACCCGGCGACGGCAACCACGCCGGCCACGGTGACGATCCCGGGAACGGGCTCGGTGCTGACCGGCGCGGGCAAACTGTTCGGCCTCGACCTTCTGGCGGCGCTGCAGCTGTCGGAAGCTGACGGTCTGGTCACCACGCTGGCCGAACCGACGCTGACCGCGCTGTCGGGCGAAACCGCCAGCTTCCTGGCCGGCGGCGAATTCCCGGTGCCGATCTCGCAGAGCCTCGGCTCGGTGACGATCGAGTATAAGCAATATGGCGTCGGCCTCGCCTTCACGCCCTACGTGCTGGCCAACGGCCGCATCTCGATGCGCGTCCGTCCGGAAGTCAGCGAGCTGTCGAACGAAGGCACGATCCGCCTGAACGGCTTCAACGTGCCGGCGCTGACCACGCGCCGCGCCGAGACGACCGTCGAGCTGGGCTCGGGCCAGTCGTTCATGATCGCCGGCCTGCTGCGCAACGCCAACACGAACGACATCAGCAAGGCGCCGTTCCTCGGCGACCTGCCGATCATCGGCATGCTGTTCCGGTCGACCAAGTACCGCCGCGCCGAGACCGAGCTGGTCATCATCGTGACGCCGTACCTGGTGCGCCCGGTGTCGGGCCAGCTGGCCACGCCGGCCGACGGCTACCGCGCCCCGACCGACGCCCAGCGCGTCTTCGGCGGCCAGACGTTCAAGGGTGTCTCGGGCCCCGCCCCGGCGCCGGTTCCCGCCGCTCCGGCCGCTTCGGCGCCGGCGCCCGGGTTCAAGATGTAAGCCAGCGGGAAGGAAGGATACCAAGATGCGCAAGACCTTGATGATCGCGCTGGTGGCCTCGGCCCTCGCCTCGCCGGCGCTGGCCAAGCCCAAGAACGACGCCGCGCGCGGCCTCGCCGCCGTCAACGTGCCGGTGGTGACCCGTTCGGACTATGCCTTCGACGCCGCGGCGCCGGACGGATCGCTGCCCAGCAGCGAGATGGCCCGCCTCGACGCGTGGCTGTCGGGCCTCAACCTCGGCTACGGCGACCGCGTCTACGTCGACGGCGCCAGCGGTGCCGGTGCCCGCTACGACGTCGCCCGCGTGGTCGGCCAATATGGCCTGCTGTTGAGCGACGGCGCGCCGGTGACGCAGGGCGCGGTCGCGCCCGGCACCGTCCGCGTGGTGGTCAGCCGCAGCCGCGCCAGCGTGCCGGGCTGCCCCGACTGGAGCGAACGCGCCCAGCCGAACTACGGCAACCACACCATGTCGAACTTCGGCTGCGCGGTGAACGGCAACATGGCGGCGATGATCGCCGACCCGCAGGACTTCGTCTGGGGTCGCGAGGCGGGCACCACCGACAGCTATGCCGCGACCCGCGCGATCCAGTCCTACCGCAAGGCCACGCCGACCGGTGAAGGCGGGCTGAAAGAAGTCAGCTCGAAGGGAGGAAAGTAAGATGAATGCGCCCTTCCAGGCCCGTGCGGGCCTTCGCGATCCGTTCACGGCTTTCGTGTGCGACGACGCCACGGCGGACATGCTCCGCCCGGTCGCGGTCGAACACGGCTGGTCGCCGGAAAAGGTCAACAAGGGCGGGCTGCGCAACGCGGTCCAGTCCCTGTCGGTCTCGGCCAGCCCGAACATCCTGTTCGTCGACCTGTCGGAATCGGCCGATCCGCTCAATGACATCAACGCCCTCGCCGAAGTCTGCGAACCGGGCACGATCGTCATCGCCGCCGGCCAGGTGAACGACGTCCGCCTGTATCGCGACCTCGTCGCCAGCGGCATCCATGATTACCTGCTGAAGCCCTTCACGGTGGACCAGCTGCGCGACACCTTCGCGCATGCCCAGGCCATCCTGTCGGGCCCGCGCGGCGAGGCCCAGGCCGACAAGCCGCACGTGATGACCAGCGTCATCGGCGTTCGCGGCGGCGTCGGCGCCTCGACCATCGGCACCAGCCTGGCCTGGATGCTTGGCGAGAAGGCGCACCGGTCAACGGCGCTGCTCGACCTCGACGTGCACTTCGGGACCGGCGCGCTCGCGCTCGACCTCGAGCCGGGCCGCGGCCTCACCGACGCGATCGAAACTCCGAGCCGCATCGACGGCCTGTTCATCGAACGCGCCATGGTCCGTGCCAACGAGCGGCTGAGCGTGCTGTCGGCGGAGGCCCCGCTGAACCAGCCGCTGC
>CAZKCD010000050.1:0-11813 GCA_964551235.1 uncultured Sphingomonas sp. | reverse complement strand
TGACGCCGTTGCGCTCGCCGATGCTGCCGTCCTCGTTGACGAGGAACTTGGGCACGATGAAAAGCGAGATGCCCTTGACGTTGTCGGGCGCGCCGGCGCGCTTGGCGAGCACCATGTGGATGATGTTTTCCGACAGGTCATGCTCGCCGGCCGAGATGAATATCTTGGTGCCGGTGATCGAATAGCTGCCGTCGTCGTTCGGTTCGGCCTTGGTCTTGAGGAGGCCGAGGTCGGTGCCGCAATGCGGCTCGGTCAGGTTCATCGTGCCGGTCCAGCGGCCGCTGACCATGTTCGGCAGATACTTGGCCTTCTGCTCGTCCGAGCCCTTGACGATCAGCGAGGCGATCGCGCCCTGGGTGAGGCCGTTGTACATTTCGAAGCTGTGGTTCGAGCTGCCGAAATATTCGGCGATCGCGGTGGCCAGCGCCGAGGGGAGCCCCTGCCCGCCAAATTCGGTCGGCGCGTGAAGTGTCGTCCAGCCGCCGGCGACGAACTGGTCCCACGCCTCCTTGAAGCCCGGCGGGGTCGTCACCGACCCGTCGTCGTTGCGCTTGCAGCCAACCTGGTCGCCCTTGAGGTTGAGCGGCTGGAGCACTTCCTCGCAAAAGCGCCCGCCCTCGGTCAGGATCGCTTCGACGAGATCGGGCGTCGCGTCGGCGAAGCCGGGCAGGTTCGAGTAATTCTGCAGCTCGACGATGTGATCGAGGACGTACTTCGTGTCACGAACGGGGGCGGTGTAGGTGGGCATCGGTCCTTAGCTCTCCTGGGCTTTGACGAGCGCGATGAAATCCTCGAGCTCCTTGATGGTGGCATCGATATCGACCCGCTGCTCCTTCAGCCGGTCGACCTGCTCCTGGCAGCGCTCGACCGTCTTGAGGCGCTGGGTGCGGCGATTGTCGCCGACGTCGTAGAGGTCGAGCAATTCCTTGATGTCGGCGAGGCTGAGCCCCACCCGCTTGCCGCGCAGGATCCACGCCAGCCGGGCGCGGTCGCGGTCGGTGTAGAGACGGGTGGTGCCGCGCCGTTCGGGCGCGATGAGGCTTTCGTCCTCGTAAAAGCGCAGCGCCCGGGCGGTGACGCCGAAGGCATCGCACATTTCGCCGATCGAATAATGTTTCATCGCGAGCATGGCGGCTGGATATCTTACGTTTCCGTAAAGGTCAAATGGCGGCGCGCGACAAAGCGGCGGAGCGCCGCTATAGGGCGGCAAATTCCTTCGAATCGCGAGCCTTATGCTGACGACCCACCCGTTCCACCATCCGGCCCTCGAGGGCGATCACCTGCACGAAGAGTGCGGCGTGTTCGGCATTTTCGGCGCGGACACCGCCTCGGCGCACGTCGCGCTGGGCCTCCATTCGCTGCAGCATCGCGGGCAGGAAGCGGCCGGCATCGTCAGCTACGACGGGCTCCACTACCACCAGCACCGCGCGATGGGCCACGTGGCGGGCAATTTCGACCGCGACGACATCATCGCCAAGCTGGCCGGGCGCGTCGCCATCGGCCACAACCGTTATTCGACCACCGGCGAGACCGCGCTGCGCAACGTGCAGCCCCTGTTCGCGGAGCTGGCCACGGGCGGCTTCGCGCTGGCGCACAACGGCAACCTGTCGAACGCCATCGCCCAACGCGACCGCCTGGTGAAGCGCGGCTCCATCTTCCAGTCGACCAGCGATACCGAGGTCATCATCCACCTCGTCGCGACCTCGCAGCAGCATTCGATGCTCGACCGGCTGATCGACGCCTTGAAGCAGGTCGAGGGCGCTTATTCGCTGCTGTGCCTGACGCCCGAGGGGCTGGTCGCCTGCCGCGACCCGCTGGGCATCCGCCCGCTGGTGATGGGCAAGCTGGGCGAGGCGACCATCTTCGCCTCGGAAACGGTGGCGCTCGACGTGATCGGCGCGACCTACGAGCGCGACATCGAGCCGGGCGAACTGGTCATCGTCAACGATTCCGGCCTCAAGAGCTTCCGGCCGTTCGAGGCCGTGCGCCCCCGCCCCTGCATCTTCGAGCATGTCTATTTCAGCCGCCCCGACAGCATCGCCGAGGGCAAGTCGGTCTACGAGGTGCGCAAGCATATCGGGGCCGAACTGTCGCGCGAGGCGCCGGTCGAGGCCGACTACGTCGTGCCGGTGCCCGACAGCGGCGTGCCGGCGGCGATCGGCTTCAGCCAGGAAAGCGGCATTCCGTTCGAGCTGGGCATCATCCGCAGCCATTATGTCGGCCGCACCTTCATCCAGCCGAGCCAGGATATCCGCAGCCTCGGCGTCAAGCTGAAGCATAACGCCAACCAGGCGCTGATCCGCGGGAAGCGCATCGTGCTGATCGACGACAGCATCGTGCGCGGCACGACGTCGCTCAAGATCGTGCAGATGATGCGCGACGCGGGCGCGACCGAGGTCCACATGCGGATCGCCAGCCCGCCGACGGCGCACAGCTGTTTCTACGGCGTCGACACGCCCGAGCGATCGAAGCTGCTGGCGGCGCGGATGGATGTGGACGCGATGCGCGATTACATCCAGGCCGACAGCCTGGCCTTCATCAGCATCGAGGGCCTTTACCGGGCGCTCGGCGAGGAGCGGAACGGCGCGGCGCCGCAGCGCTGCGACGCCTGCTTCACCGGCGCCTATCCGACGGTGCTGACCGACTATCCGATCGGCTCCAGCGATCTTGAACAGGAAGCCGCGACGCGCCGGCACATGGCGACCAACGCGGTTCGTTAGGAAGAACAGACATGACCAGTGAAAAGCCCTTCGCGGGCAAGCTCGCGCTCGTCACCGGGGCCAGCCGCGGGATCGGCGCGGCCACCGCCGAAGCGCTCGCCGCGGCCGGCGCGCACGTCATCCTCGTCGCCCGCAACGGCAAGTCGATGGAAGAGGTCGAGGACCGCATCCACGCCGCTGGCGGAAGCGCGACCATCGCGCCGATGGACATCGCCGATCGCGGCAACGTCGCCAAACTGGCCGAGGCGATCGCGGGCCGCTGGGGCAGCCTCGACATCCTCGTCCTCAACGCGGCCATGCTGGGCAGCCTGTCGCCGGTCGAGCATCTCGAGGCGAAGGAGTTCGAGAAGCTTTTCGCCACCAACGTCTTCGCCAACCAGGCGCTGATCCAGTCGTTCGACCCGATGCTTCGCCGAGCCGAGCGCGCCGATATCGTCGGCGTCACCTCGTCGGTCGGCGCCCAGCCGCGCGCCTTCTGGGGCGGTTACGGCTCGTCGAAGGCGGCGCTGGAGAATTTGCTGCTGAGCTATGCCGACGAGACCGAGCATGCCGGCAAGATCCGCGTCCACCTCGTCGATCCGGGCGCGACCGCGACGCGCATGCGCCAGCTCGCCTTCCCGGGCGAGGAACCGGCGAGCCTCAAGGCGCCGGCGGTAGTCGCGCAGGCGATCGTCGCGCATTTGCAGTCGGACGCGCCGACCGGCAGCCGCTTCCGCGTCGAGGGCTAGGCCGCCCGCTCGAAGCGCGTCAGCCGCCGCGCGGGGCTGGCTTCGGTCAGGCGCAGGTCGACGACGTCGCCCGCTTCCAGCGTGTCGGCGGGCAGCCGGGTAACGACCGGCTCCTCGCACAATTGCAGCTTCGCGCCGCGCGGGTCGATCTCGATGACATGTGCGGCGTAGGTCGTGCCCTCGCGGCCGGCGAGCACGACCGCCTCGGCCAGTTCGACGATGGCGCTGTCGACCTGCCCGGCCTTGCTGTCGGCCTTGTCCATCACCTTCGGCAGCTTCGGAAAGGCGGCGGCGACCGTGTCGGGAACGGGCTTGCCGTTGGCCACCGCCAGCGCGGCCAGGCAGACGTAGCGGTCGGCCAGCCGGCGCAGCGGCGCAGTGGCGTGGGCGTAGGTCGCCGCGACCGCCGAATGCCACGGCGTGTGATCGTCGGTGAAGGGCTCGTAGGTCGCGCGCTCGCCGGCGCGGCGGGCGGCGAGCATGAAGGCGGCATTGGCCTTCACGTTGGGATCGAGCCGGCGTTCGAGGTCGGGCAGGTCCATCGACGCGGGCCAGTCGACGCCGAGCGCCTTGGCGGCAAGGCGCAGCCGCTTGATCGCGCGCTTGCCCGGTTCGGGCATGACCCGGAACAGGCCGGTGCGGTGGGCCATGAGCAGCTTCGCCACGGCGAGGTTGCAGGACAAGGAGAGCGCCGCATTGTCCTGCTCGATCGGCGACATCGGCCGGAAGCCGAGCGCGTAGCCGCCGTCGTCGCAGCGTTCGACCAGTTGCTGCGGCGGGTCGATCCGCGCCGCGCCGCGCGCGCGATCGGCGGCGGCGACCCGGCGCGAGAGCTCGTCGAACCCCGGCGGCAGGTCGGCGGGCGTGACGCTGGCGTAGCCGAGCTTGGCGCGGCTGCGCACCAGCGCGCGCTCGACACCGTCGAGGGTTTGCTCGCCGGCGGGATCGATGCGGACGGTGAAGACGATCGCGGGGCGGTCGTCGTCGGGAAGCAGGCTGGCCGCGCCCTCGCTGAGCGTCGTCGGGTAGAGCGGCACCTTGGCGCCGGGCAGATAGATGCTGGTGCCGCGATTCCACGCCTCGACGTCGAGCGGGTCGCCGTCCCTCACGAACCAGCCGACGTCGGCGATGGCGTAGTGGAGCAGGATGTCGCCGCCCGCCACCTCCAGCGCGAAGGCCTGGTCGAGGTCGCGCGAGCTGGCCGGGTCGAGCGTGACGAAGGGACGGTCGGTGCGGTCGACATGCTCGGTGGGCGTGCGGCGCGTCGCCGCTTGGGCCGCCGCCTCAACCGCGGGCGGAAAGGCGGCGGGCAACTGGAACTGGTCGCGGATGGCGGCAAGCCCGGCGTCGAGCGCGTGGCCGGGATCGTGGATGGCTTTCACGCCTTGGCCAACGTCACTTGCGCGACATCGATCCCGCCGCCGCGAAACCCGCCCTCGCAATACATCAGGTAATAGCGCCACAGGTCGTGGAAGTCGGCGCCGAAGCCGGCCAGCCGCCCCTCGGCGACCGCGGCGTCGTAATTGGCGCGCCAGATCTTCAGCGTCTCGGCATAATCGAGGCCGAAGCCGGTGCGATCGCGCCAGTCGAGCCCGCGCTGGGCGGCGAGCGCGGCAAAGCGCACCTCGTCGATGAGGCAGCCGCCCGGAAAGATATAGGCCTGGATGAAATCGGCGCTGCGCGCGTAATTGTCGAACAGCTCGTGGCGGATGCTGATCAGCTGCAGCGCCGCCTTGCCGCCGGGTTTGAGGCAGCGGGCGATGGACTCGCAATAGGTCGGCCACCAGCGTTCGCCCACCGCCTCGACCATTTCCACGGAGGCGATGGCGTCGAAGCGTTCGTTGAGCAGGCGATAGTCCTGCAGCCGGATGTCCACGCGGTCGGCCAGCCCGGCGGCGGCGATCGCGGCGTCGGCCCAGGCCTTCTGTTCGGTCGAAAGCGTGAGGCCGACCACCTCGACCCCGCGTTTCGCCGCCTCGATCGCCAGCGTCCCCCAGCCGCAGCCGATTTCGAGCAGGCGCATGCCGGGCTGAAGGTCGAGCCGGTCGAGCAGGGCCGCGATCTTGCGCCGCTGCGCCGCCTCCAGGTCGTCGCCGGGGGCGAACAGCGCCGACGAATAGGTCATCGTCGGGTCGAGCCATGCGCGGTAGAAATCGTTGCCGAGGTCGTAATGGGCGGCGATGTTGTCGCGGGCTTGGGTCAGGTCGTTGTCGCGCCAGCGGTGCGCCAGCGCGCTCATCCAGCGCATTGGCCCCTTGGCCCGCGCCGCGCCGCCGAGGCTGGCGGCATTGTCCATGAACAAGGCGAACAGCAGCACCGGGTCGGGCGAGGTCCATTCGCGCCTGGCCCAAGCCTTGTACCAGCCGACGCTGCCCGAGGTGGCGAGCCGGACCAGCGCCATCCAGCTGGCGAGGCGGACGACGGCGACATGGCCCGGCGCGTGAAAGCCGATGCGTCGGCGCGTGCCATCGGGCAGCGTCGCCTCGATCCCGCCGCGTTCGAGCCGGTCGTGCAGCTGGTCGAGGACGCGCGCGAAGGCCGGGGCGACGAGGCGGCCGAGCGGGCCGGCGCCGGTCGCGAAGGCGCGGTCGGCGCGAACGAGATGGTCACCACGGCTGGCCATGGCGCCCCCTATCGTCCGCTCACTTGACCTTGGCAAGCGCCGCCAGCGCCCGTTCGCGCGCTTCGCGATGGCCGATGATTTTCGTCGGATAGGCGCCGCGCTTGGCATCGGGCGGATCGTGGATGTCGGCGTCGGCCAGATGCGCCAGTTCGGGTACCCACTGGCGGATGTAGTCGCCCGCGTCGAACTTCTCCGACTGGGTCAGCGGGGCCATGATCCGGCTGAACATGTTGCTGTCGATGCCGGTGCCCGCGACCCACTGCCAGTTGGTCGCGTTGGAGCCGTAATCGGCATCGACCAGGCAGTCCCAGAACCATTGTTCGCCTTCGCGCCAGTCGATCAGCAGATGCTTGATGAGGAAGCTGGCGGCGATCATCCGGACGCGGTTGTGCATCCAGCCGCTGACCCACAATTGCCGCATGCCGGCGTCGACGATGGGATAGCCGGTCAGGCCCTTCTGCCAAGCCGCGAGGTCCTTGGGCGCATGACGCCACGGCAAGGCGTCGAAGCGATCGCGGGCGTTGCGCTTCCCGTAATCGGGATATTGCAGGATGACGTTCTGGGCATAGTCACGCCAGCCGAGCTCGCCCAGATAGGTGCCGACCGAGCCGCCGAGCCTTGCCACGCGGTGCCAGACGCGCGCGACGCTGATCTCGCCGAAATGGAGGTGCGGGCTGAGGCGCGAGGAGCCCTCGATCGACGGCAGGTTGCGCTGCCGGTCGTAGCGCGCGGCCTCGTCGACGAAATCGTCGAGGCGGGCGGCGGCGCCCTCCTCGCCCGGCGTCCATTCCGCGGCGAAGCCCTTGGCCCAGTCGGGCTTGGTCGGCAGCAGGTCCCAGTTCGCCAGCGTGTCGCTGTCCGGCCATTTGGCGGGCGCGCCGATGGTTCGCGGGCGGTCGCGCGGTGCGGGCGGCGGCATGCGCTCGCTCAGCGCCCGCCAGAAGGGGGTGTAGATCTTGTAGGGCGTGCCGCTACCGGTCGTGACGCTGCCCGGCGGGGCGAGGTAATTGCCGTCGTGGAGGACGAGGTCGAGCGTCTTCGCGACGGCATGCTCGGCATTGATCCACCACGGTTCGTAATGATGCAGCGCGTGGACGCGGGCCGCGCCCGTCTCCCTGGCCAGCGCGGCCAGCACGACGTCGGCCTTGCCGCGGCGCAGGATCAGGCGGCTGCCCTTGGCGCGCAGCGCGGCATCGAGGCTGGCGAGGCTGTGGTGCAGCCACCAGCGCGAGGCCGCGCCCATGCGGCGATGCTTCGGCGTGTCGTCGTCGAGGATGTAGACGGGGACGACCGGTCCCTCCCCCGCCGCCGCGGCGAGCGCGGCCTGATCGGACAGGCGAAGGTCGCGGCGGAACCAGCAAATCGTGGGCGTGTCGGTCATGCGCAGGTGCGAACGGTCGAACGCCGCACAAAGCTCCCGCGCGCGCCGCGATCGGTGTAGCGGGCGTCGCCGAATTCGACCGTGGCGGTGCAGCCTTGGCGGGTGACGCGCGCCACCGGGAGGACCGACCAGCGCAGGAAGGCGCGGATGTCGGGGTTTTCGTCGATCGCCTGGCGGACCAGCGGGTGGCGCATGCCGTCGCCCTTCATCCGGCAAGCCGGGCCAAGCTGGTCGCCGATCCCGCTCCATCCCGTCAGCGGGCTGAAGCGCGCCTTGCCGACCAGGACGCGCGACTGCGCCGCCGCCGCGCCGGTCGCGGGCACGGTCCAGATGACGTCGCGCTCCCACGGGCGCGCGGGGCGCGGGCCGGTGAAGATCGCCTCGGCCCCGCCGCACCCTTCCGCGGCGTCGGCCAGCGTCGCGCGCACGCCGCGGCTGAGCCCGAGGTTGAGGAAGATGTAGCCGATGGCGATCACCACGCCGACCAGCGCCGGCCGCCGCCAGTCGCGGCCCTGGCGCTCACGCATCCGCGAGATGGCGATGGAAAGCGGCAGGATCGCCCACAGCGCGACGTCGATGATGAACAGGCTGTCGCTGTGGAACCACGCGCCCGAGAAGGGCGAAAGCAATTGCACCGCATAGGTCGTCTGCAAATCGAGCAACGGATGCGTCAGCGCGCCGATGAAGCAGAGCGCCAGCAGCCAGCCGCGGTGCAGGGCGAGGCCGCTCCTGAACGTCGCGCCGCGCCGGACCTGCCACGCGTCGAGCAGGAGGAGCAGGCCCCACAGCAGGACGGGAATGACCAGCACGCCGCCGACCAGCGAATGGGTGAAGCCGCGGTGCATCGCCAGCGGCTCCCACGGGACATGACCGAAGAAGACGTCGATGTCGGGGGCGTTGGCGCCAAGGACCAGCGCGGCGAGGCCCTTGCGGCTTTTCGCCTTCAGTCCCGCCTGGCCGAGCGCCCACCCGGCGAGGCTATGCGTGAAATTGTCCATGAAGCCTCAACGCGGGGTGGCGAACCAGATGACGTGCCGCGGCCCCTTCCCGTTCTGGCGCGCGCGGACGACCTCTTCTTCCACGCGGAAGCCCGCCTCGGCAAGCTGCCGCGTGAAGCGCGGGTCGGGCGCGGCCGACCAGATGGCGAGCACGCCGCCTTTCGTCAGCGCGCGCTTGGCGGCAGCGAGGCCGGCGGACGAGTAAAGGCGGTTGTTCTCCTCGCGCACCAGCCCGTCGGGGCCGTTGTCGACGTCGAGCAGTATCGCGTCCCAGCCGCCTTCAACGATCACGTCCGCGACGTCGCCGATGCGGATGCGGTTCCGCGGGTGGTCGAGGCTGTCGCCGGTCAGCGCGGCCATCGGCCCCTTCGCCCATTCGACGATCTCGGGCACGAGCTCGGCGACGGTGAGGTCGGCGTCCGCCGGCGCGGCGGCGCGCGCGGCGCGCAAGGTGAAGCCCATGCCGTAGCCGCCGATCAGCCAGCGCTGGCCGGGACGCGTGCCGAGCCGCGCCGCGGTCATCGTCGCCAGCGCTTCCTCCGACCCGTTCATGCGCGTGGACATCAGCTCGTCGCGGTCGACGAGGATCATGAAGTCCGCGCCGCGCCGGTAGAGGATCATCTCCCCGCCGCCCGGGATTCCGGCAGACGCGAGGCGTTCGCGAGGGATCACTCCGCGCGCGGTTCCTTCTCGACCTGCCAGGTCTGGCCCTGGCTGACGAGCTTTTGCAGGTCAGGGGTCTTGCCGGCCGAGGCGGCGGCGTTCTGGTCGATCACCGCCTGTTCGAAGGTTGGGCGCGGGTCATCGTAAATCACGCCGAGCGCGACCGGGAAGTTGGCCGGCGGCATGTCGACCAGCATGTGGGCGATGGCGCGGTTGGTCGGGTTGTGAACGATGACGTTCGGATCGTCGCCCGCGACGACCTTCAGGCTGAGCGTGTCGGGATCGAGCGCGATGCCCTTTTCGCCATTGGCGAACAGCATCTTCTCGCCCGCGACCAGCCACAACTGCTTCTCCGCCGCGACCGAGCGGTCGGTGAAGGGCGCGAACACCTCGTCGTTATAGACGACGCAATTCTGGTAGATTTCGACGAAGGCCGTGCCCTGGTGGGCGTGCGCGGCCTTGAACACGTCGACGAGATTCTTGTGCACGTCGATCCCGCGCGCGACGAAGCGCGCGCCAGCGCCGAGCGCGAAGGCGCAGGGGTTGGCGGGGCGATCGACCGAGCCGTAGGGCGTCGAGGGGCTGCGCGTGCCGATGCGCGAGGTGGGCGAATATTGCCCCTTGGTGAGGCCGTAGATCTCGTTGTTGAACAGCAGCAGCTGGCAATTGAGGTTGCGGCGGAGCAGGTGCATCGTGTGGTTGCCGCCGATGCTGAGCGCGTCGCCGTCGCCGGTGATGATCCACACGTCGAGCTCGGGATTGGCGAGCTTGGTCCCCGTCGCCACCGCCGCGGCGCGGCCGTGGATCGTGTGGAAGCCGTAGGCCGCCATATAATAAGGGAAGCGGCTGGAGCAGCCGATGCCCGAAATGAACACGGTCTTTTCGCGCGCGACGTCGAGGTCGGGCATGGTGCGCTGCACGGCTTTCAGGACGGCATAGTCGCCGCAGCCGGGGCACCAGCGCACTTCCTGGTCGCTGGCCCAGTCCTTGGCGGTGAGTTTGGTCACTTCATTCATTGTGCGAGACCACCGTAAACCCAGAAGATGAGGAAGATGACGATGCCGAGCAGCGCGACGAGCGGCCAGGCATTGATCGGCTTGGGATTGTCGTTCACGCCAGCGCCTCCGCGATCGCCGACTCGATTTCCGCAATGCGGAAGGGCTGGCCACTGACCTTGTTGACGGGCCGCGCGTCGACCAGGAACTGGTCGCGCAGCAGCGTCTTCAACTGCCCCGTGTTCATTTCCGGCACGATGATCCGCTCGAAACCCTTCAGCAGCTCGGCCATGTTGCGCGGGAACGGCGCGATGTGGCGGATGTGGACGTGGGCGACATCCTCGCCCTTGGCCAGCGCGCGCCGTACCGCCTGGTGGATCGGCCCGAAGGTCGAGCCCCAGCCGACCACCGCCAGCTTCGCCCCCGCCCGGCCGGCGCAAATGTCCTGGTCGGGAATGGTGTCGGCGACCTTGGCGACCTTGGCGGCGCGGATGCGCGTCATTTCTTCATGCGCAGCGGGCGAATAGTCGATGTTGCCGCTGCCCGGCGCCTTTTCAATCCCGCCGATGCGATGCTCGAGCCCCGGCGTGCCCGGCTTGATCCACGGCCGCGCGAGATCCGCGTTGCGGCTGTAGGGCTGGACGCTGACATTGTCGCCCGCGCCCTCGCGCGCTTCGGCGAAGGTCACCGGGAAGGGCGCGTAGCCGCTCATGTCCGGCACCTTCCACGGCTCGGCCGCATTGGCGATATAGCCGTCGGTCAGCAGCATCACCGGGGTCATGTAGCGGACCGCGATGCGGCACGCCTCGATCGCGCAGTCGAACGCGTCGGCGGGCGAGCGCGCGGCGATCACCGGCATCGGCGCATCGCCGTTGCGGCCGTAGACCGCCTGGTAGAGGTCGCTCTGCTCGGTCTTGGTCGGCAGACCGGTCGAGGGGCCGCCGCGCTGCGAGTTGACGATGACGAGCGGAAGCTCGGTCATCACGGCCAGACCCATGGCCTCGCCCTTGAGCGCGATGCCCGGGCCCGACGAGGAAGTGACGCCAAGCTGGCCGGCGTAACTTGCGCCGATGGTGGCGCAGATGGCGGCAATCTCGTCCTCGGCCTGGAAGGTGGTGATCCCATATTCCTTGAGCCGCGAGAGGTGGTGCAGCAGCGCCGACGCCGGGGTGATCGGATAGCCGCCGAAGAACATCTTGAGGCCCGCCAGCTGCGCACCGGCGACGAGGCCGAGGCCGAGCGCCTCGGCGCCGGTCACCGTGCGGTAGAGGCCGGGCTCCGACGGCGCGGGCTCGATGTGCGTGCGGCGCACCTGGCCGCCGATCTCGATCGTCTCGCCATAGGCATGGCCGGCATTGAGTGCGGCGATATTGGCCTCGGCCAGCTCCGGCTTCTTGGCAAACTTGGTGTTGAGCCAGTCGACGATGGGCGCCCGCGGCCGGTCGAACATCCACAGCGCGAGGCCCAGCGTCCACATGTTCTTGCAGCGCAGCGCTTCCTTGTTGCCGAGCCCGAACGGCTTCACCGCGTCGAGGGTCAGCTGCGAGATGTTGAACTTGACCAGCACCCACTTGCCGAGGCTGCCATCCTCCAGCGGGTTGGCGTCGTAGCCCGCCTTGGCGAGGTTGCGGGCCGTGAATTCGCCCTCGTCGGCGATGATGAGGCCGCCTTCGCGCAACTGAGCGACGTTCACCTTGAGGGCCGC
>CAZKCD010000049.1:0-12162 GCA_964551235.1 uncultured Sphingomonas sp. | reverse complement strand
CTTGTAGCTCAGGGCCTGGCCGGGCCAGCTGATGTAGCGGTCGACCTCGGTGCCGACCTCGTGGGCCGATAGCGCGGTGTGGCTGGCGAGATAATCGACCGCTTTCTCGCGGCTCCAGCCGTAGCGGTGGATGCCGGTGTCGATCACCAGCCGCGCGGCGCGCCACATCTCGTAGCTCAACTGCCCGAACTTCTCGTAGGGCGTGCGGTAGATGCCCATCTCGTTGCCGAGCCATTCGGTGTAGAGGCCCCAGCCTTCGCCGTACCCGGAGAAATAGAGGCTCCGGCGGAAGCGGGGCAGGGCGCTTCCCTCCTCGGCCAGCGCGGCCTGGAAGCTGTGGCCCGGCGCGCATTCGTGAAGCGTCAGCGCGGGGATGTTGTAGAGCTGGCGGCTGGGCAGATTGTAGGTGTTCATCTGGCAGCTGGTCAGCCCGCCGCGGCCCGCGGTGTAGAAGGGCGCCAGCGCGGGCGGCACCTCGATGATGGTGAAGCGGCGCCGCGGCAGGACGGCGAAATAGTCGCCAAGCTTCCCGTCGACGCGCTTGGCGACGTAGGAGGCGACGCCCATCAGCTCGTCCGGCGTTTTCGCGATGAACTGCGGATCGGTCTTCAGGAACTGGAGGAAGTCGGCCATCGGCCCGGCGAAGCCCGCTTCCGCCTTCACCTGTTCCATCGCGGCCTTGATCCGCGCGACCTCGGCAAGGCCGACCTGGTGGATGTCCTCGGGGCTGGTGTCGAGAGTCACATATTCGCGCACCTGCGCGCGATAGTAAGCGTCGCCGTCGGGCAGGTCGCGCGCGCTTATCGTGGTCCGCGCGCCCGGCACATATTCCCTGGTCCAGAAGGCGAGCAGCTTGGCGTAGGCGGGGATCACCGCCTGTTCGATCGCGGCGCGGCCCTCGGCGCGGAGCTTGGCCGCCTCGGCCGCGCCCATGGTGCGCGGCATGGTGGCGAAGGCGGCGTAGAAGGCGTTTTCGGGAACGGCCTTGGTGAAGGAAGCGATCGAGCCTTCGCGGCCTTGCAGCGTCACGCGGGGCGGGGTGAAGCCGCGCTTCATCCCCTTGCGCATCTCGGCCATTTCCTCGTCGAACAGCCGCGGGATGTCGCGCATCCGGCCGATGTAGCGACGGTAGGCGGCGGCGCTGGACAGCGGGCCGCGCTCGTCGAGGTAGGTCCAGAAATTGCTGTCCGAGTTGACCGGCATTTCCCACGTGGCGAAGCGGCCGTCCGCGACCCGCGCTTCCAGCGTGGTGCGCAGCACCTGCGCGTTGATCGCTTCGGCCGGCGACAGGCTGCCGAGCGGAATGGCGTCGAGCTTCTTCAGCAGGTCGGCGCGATACGCGAGGCGGCGGCGTTCGCTGGCCTCGTCGGCGCGGGCGAGATAGCCGGCCTCGTCGACCTCGCCGTCCTCGCCCCAGATCGCGCCATATTCCTTCGCCGTCCAGGTCGCATAATCCTCACAAAGTTTCTGCAGCGCGGCGTCGGCGGGATTGGCCGCCGGAACCGCGGCCGGCGCGGGCGCGGCGGGCTGGGCAGACAGCGGGGCGGCCAGTGCGCTGGCGGCGAGGAGAAAGCGGATCATGCCTGCCAACCTAGCGCGGCGGCCCCCGCGCGCAATCCACGCTTCGTCGAACGGCGGTTGACCGCGCCCGGGGGACGCGGGCAGGCGCTAGGGCGATGCTATTGCTTGCCCTTGCCGCCGCGCTGGCCACCGCCAACCTCCAGAGCGACGCGCTGGTCGCGCCGGGTGCCGACATCGAACGCGCGGACTTCTTCAAGCCCGGGATCGCGCCGACGCGGACGCCCGCGGGCTACGACCTCACCATCGTCTACTTCTTCGACTATCAGTGCCCGCAGTGCCGCGCCTTCACGCCGGACGTGGCGCGCGTACTGCGCGAGGAACCGCGCATCCGCTGGATCTACCGCGACATCCCCAGCATCTCGCCCAAATCGACCGACGCCGCGCGCGTCGCCATCGCGGCCAGCTTCCAGGGACGGCACCATGGCTTCCACCACGCGCTGATGGCGAGCAAGGGGCGGCTGAGCGATGCCAGCATCCGCGCCGCGGCGGCGAGGGCAGGGATCGACTGGCCGCGGCTGCAGCGCGACCTTCGCACGCGAAGGGCCGCGATCGACGCGCAGATCGCGCGCAATGGCGAATTGGCGGACGCCACCGGAATCGTCGGCACGCCGGCCTTCATCGTCGGCGATCGATTGTCCGACGGCGCGCTCGACTATCGGAGCCTGAAGCTGGAGATCGCCGACGCGCGCAAGGCGGCGCGGCGCTAGCGCTTCGCCAGTTCGGCCTGCAGCGCCGCCACCTCGCGCTTGCCGGTGGCGTTGAGGAACGGCTGGAGATCGCGGAAGGAGACGACCAGCTCGTCACCGCAGGCCATGACGACGCGCGGCAGGTCGGGAATGAAGGCGATGCCGTCGCGGCGGAGATCGAGCTTCCAGGTGTCCGCCGTCTGGATCACCTCCGCGCATTCCGGGTCGTCGGGCGTATTGCGCGGGTGCTTCGCCACCACGAACTCGGACAAGGCGCCCGTGAGCGAGTCGAGTGTTTCCTCGAACCCTTCGACCTTCTTGCGGTGGACCATTGTGGGCTGCATCCAGTCCATCAGGTTGACGACGGCGCCGGTGCGGCGGTCGAAGAGCGTCGGCACGTTGCTGTTGCTGGGGTGAGCGCCGCCGCAGTAGCTCTCGTTGTGCTCGGTGAACGCAAGCCAGCGGTTCGTCGCCAGCGTCGGCTCGATCGTTTCGAGATATTGGCCGCCCCACGACCCGGCGAAGCGGACGCACCATTTCCAGCCCTCGTCGGCGTCATCGAACGGCTTGCGAAGGTGCCGGTTGATCGCGGCGGTGGCGGGGTCGTTGCCGGGAAGCTGGAAGGAGCGGATCTCGTAGCCGTCGCTGTCGGGGTGGACGAGCTGCCATTGCTCGATGGCAATGCCCTGCGCTCGGGCCGGTTTGCGGACGATTTTTCCGGCCGCGATAATCGGCTGGCTGAAGGTCAGGCTTCCGCAGACGTTCGGCATGTCCTCGTCCGCCGTGAAGGGCAGGCGGGTAAGGCGGATGGGCAACGTCTTGCCATTGCCGCGCCACGCGCCCTCGGCCCGGTCGGCGCTGATGGCGGTGATCGTCCAGCGCGCGACGCCCTTCGTGTCAGCCCAGCCCTCGGTGAGGGCGCCGGGCTTGGCGTCGTCGGTTTTAAGCGGAATCGTCTTTAGGAACCGCTCGTAATAATATTTGCCGTCCTTGGTGCTTCCCGCCGCGTCATAGCAGGCGCGGATCGGGAGCGCTCCGATGGTGCCTTTCCAGACGCCGTGCATCGCATCCAGGTCGACCGCCGCCGCCGCCGGGCTGGCCACGAGCAACGCCGCGAGGAGCACCAGCAAGCGCTTCATTCGACCGGTCGCGCGCCGACGTCGAGGATGCCCGTTTCGGGGTGATGCTTGTCGAGGTGGCGTTTGATGATCCGCAGGTTGCGGCTGTTGGAACGAAAGAAATAGTCCGGCACCGCGCCGACGAACGGGATGAGGCCGAGCAGCCAGTCGACGCCGATGTTGCCGGCCATGCGCGTCATCGCCCATTTGGACATGCCGAGGTTGCGCGCTTCCCACGCCAGGTAGCTGCCGATCACCGCCGCCACCGTCGGGCCGACCACGGGGACGAAGTCCATGATGACGTCCAGCCCGACCTTGCGGTTGGTGCCGGGAATGTCGATCAGCCGCTCCATGATCACTTCCAGCGCCTCGACGCGCTGGCGCACGTCCTTCGGCTCCGAGGAGATGTTGGGGAGGGGCAGGCGGCGCTTCATTCGTTCGACCATCATTGGCCCTCCGGACTGGGTTTGCGTTTCAGGCCGATCAACGGATGACGCGCCACCTTGTTCTCGGTGAAGCCGGGAAGGCCCTGGCCGACCAGCGACCAGCGGATTGGCGCGGCCAGCGCGATGAAGGCGGTGCGGGCATCGAGCAGTCGTGCGGCTTCGGCCAGCATCGCGCCGCGCTGGTCGGCGACGAGCGTGGCGCGCGCGCTGTCCATCAACTCGTCAGCCTCGGCCACGCACACCGCGGCGACGCCGCAGCGGAAGCTTCGCACGAACCATGCCGGGGAGGTGGTCGGCGCGACCTGGTCGACGAGCCCGAAATCGGCCGGCTCGCCCGCGCCCGCGCGCTCGACGGTCAGGCCGAGCGCCCCCCAGTCGGCCTGCAGCCGCGATAGCAAGAGGTCGCCGCCGGGCCCGTCGGGGAGGCGGATCCGCAGCGTCGGGCGGTCGAGGGCGCCGAACTGGCGCCGGCCCGCGGCGGCAAGCGCGGCGGCGCGGTCGCCGTCGAGGGGCGGAAGCGCCGACGGCGGCGGCGCGGCGATCCCGTCGAGCCCCGCCTGGAGGATGGTGGTGCGCGCGACCAGCCCGGGCACGCCGAGGTCGCGGATCAGCGCATCGCGGTCGATCGCCAGCGCCAGCAGGCGACGGACTTCGGGGTCGCCCGCCGGCCCGCTCGAGCGTAGCGGGACGAGGCCGAACAGGCCCGCCACCGGATCGAAGCGCAGCGCTCCGCGCGGCGGGCGCGCCTCCCGGGCCAGCGGCAGGTCGGCGACGGTGCCGCCAAGGACGAGGTCGGCGCCGCCGCTCTTGAACGCGGCGATCGCCTTCACCGCGCTCGCCGAGCGAAGCGTCGCGTGATCGACGAGGTCGGGCGCATCGGTAATCTGGAAGCGGTAGGTCAGCGGCAGGCCCGGGCCGTCGCGCTCCGCGTCGCGCGTCATCGGTCCCGCGCCGAGGCCGCCGTGAAGTACGCCGAACTCGGGCTGGGCGAGCAGCTGGAGGAGGTTGGGCCGCGGCGCGGTCAAACGCACCTCGATGACCCGGTCGGTCATCGCCACCACGTCGTCCACCGCGCCCAGCGTGTCCTTGAGCGGGTTGCGACTGCCGCCGCGCAGCTGCCGCTTCAGCGCCCGGGCGACGTCGCGGGCATTGACCTTCCGGCCGTTCGACCAGCTGCCCTTGGCGAGGCGGAAGATGTAGCTCAGCCCGTCGTCGCTGACGTTCCAGCGTTCGGCGAGTCCGGGGGCGATTTCGCCGCGCCCGTCGAAGCGGACGAGGCCCTGCGCCATCGCTTCCATCGCCACCGCTCGGGCGGGCGACAGCGGGCCGTTGTAGGGATCGGCCAGCGCGGGCGCCGCCGAATCGATGACAGTCACTTGGACCGGCGCATCGTCGCCGCGCCCGCAGCCTGCCAGCAGCAGCGCGACCAAGGCGATCGGGGCGGCCAGCGCCGCGCGCGGGACGGGAAAACGCATCGCCTTCCTTCCTACTGTTCTGCCGGGGTTCATCAAGCATCTGGATATGGAGCGCGAACTGTTTTACACGCATAAGGCAGTGCGGTCGACCGCGCGTATCTGGGCGAGGAATGAGCGAAGGCGAGACCATCTGGCAGCGGGACGGCCGCAACGTCGAGGACCTGCCCGACCCGTTTGGCGGCCATGCGCCGCCCCCCGCCGAGGAGGCGACGCCCGTCAGGCCGAAGCGCCGGCGCTGGCGCTACGTCTTCTATGGCATCGCCGCCTTGCTGCTGGTCACCTTGCTGTGGCTGGTCGTGACCGCCCCGCTCGGCCGCGCGCTCGAACCGCTCGACGACCCGGCGATGCTGTTCGTCAGCCAGGAAGGGCAGGCGATCGCCCGGCGCGGCGCGATCAAGGACGAGCCGGTGGAGGTCGCCAAGCTCGACCCGCTGACCCCGCAGGCGTTCATCGCGATCGAGGACCGGCGCTTCCGCTCGCACTGGGGCATCGATCCGCGCTCGATCGCGCGCGCGGCGTGGACCAACATGCAGGCGGGCGGCGTCCGCCAAGGTGGCAGCACGCTGACCCAGCAGCTGGCCAAGACCAGCTTCCTGTCGTCCGACCGCTCGTTCAAGCGCAAGGCGCAGGAAGTGATCATCGCCTTCTGGCTGGAAGGCTGGCTGACCAAGGACGAAATCCTGTCGCGCTACCTGTCGTCGGTCTATTTCGGCGACGGCGTCTACGGGCTGCGCGCGGCGGCGCGGCATTATTTCAACCGCCGTCCCGAAAAGCTGACGCTGGCCCAGTCGGCGATGCTGGCGGGGATGGTGCAGGCGCCCTCCCGGCTTGCGCCGACGCGCAACCTGATCGGCGCGCAGAAGCGCAGCCGGCTGGTGCTGCAAGCGATGGCCGACACCGGCGCCATCACGCAGGCCCGGGCTACCGCCACCCGCTCGGCCGTGCCCGATGCGCAGACCAGCAAGGTCCCGACCGGTACCTATTTCGCCGACTGGGTCGCGCCCGCCGCCTCAAGCCGCTTCGAGGCCGACTTCGGCCAAGTCACGGTGCCGACCACGCTCGACGCCGATCTCCAGCGGATCGCGGTCCGCGCGGTCGGCAACGCGCCGATCGGCGACGCGCAGGCCGCGCTGGTGGCGATGCGCCCGGACGGCCGGGTCGTCGCGATGGTCGGCGGCAAGAGCTACAAGGAATCGCCCTTCAACCGCGCCACGCAGGCGCGCCGCCAGCCGGGCAGCGCCTTCAAGCTGTTCGTCTACCTCGCCGCGCTGCGCGCCGGCTATTCGCCCGACGACCTCATCGAGGACAGCCCGATCACCATCGACGGCTGGACGCCCGCCAACAACGACGGCGTCTATCGCGGCTCGATCACCCTGCGCGAGGCCTTCACGCGGTCGAGCAATGCCGCGACCGTCCGCCTGTCGGAGAAGGTCGGCCGCGACAACGTGCTGCGTGCCGCGCGCGAACTCGGCATCCGCTCGCCGCTGCCCGATTCGCCCAGCGTCGCGCTCGGCACCGCCGGCGTCAGCCTGCTCGAGCTGACCTCGGCCTATGCCGCGGTTGCCAGCGGCCGCTATCCGGTCAAGCCGCTGGGCCTGCTGCCCAGCGACGCCGACAAGGAAGACGGCGGCATCGGCGCTTTCTTCCAGCGGCGCGGCGCGCTCGACGTGAACCGCGATTGGGCGCCGATGCTCGACCTGTTGTGGAACGCGACCAACAAGGGCACCGGCCGCCGCGCCGCCTTGTGGATCCCGACCTATGGCAAGACCGGCACCACCCAGAACAATCGCGATGCGTTGTTCGTCGGCTTTGCCGGCAACTTGGTCGTGGGCGTGTGGGTCGGGCGCGACGACGACAAGACGCTTGGCAAGGCCACGGGCGGCACCGCGGCGGCGCAGCTGTGGCGCAGCTTCATGGCCAGCGCGATCGCGGTCGACGGGCGGCGCGGGCCGGATCTGCCGTTCCGGCCGCGCCAGCAGGCGCCCGACCGGCCCGATCCGCAAAGCCCGCTTCCACCGGAATGGAGTGAACCCGGGCGGGCACTGCGCGAGATCGGCAAGCTGCTCGACGAGCTGTTCGCGGAGTGAAAAATTTTCGTGGTTAAGGGCTGTTAAGTCCCCGGCTTAAGAACTTCTCAACTTCTCAGGGCCAAAAGGGACCTATCCCAGGCGCGGAATTTTGGCGCCCCGGGTGGGGAAGTGGACCCCAATTGGAACCTTGAGGAGACCAGACATGGCGAAGTTCATTAAGCTGATTCGTAACAACGAAGGTGCCACCGCGATCGAATACGGCCTCATCGCCGCGCTCATCGCCGTTGCCGCGATCACCGCGATGACCAGCATCGGTTCGAAGCTGGGCAACACCTTCAACAACGTCTCGAACAAGCTCTAAGCTTCTTCGAGAGCGTTACGAAGCGCTTTGGCGGCGGTCCCGAGAGGGGCCGCCGCTTTTCGTTGTGCCGGCTTACCGACCGGCGCGCACCTCGTTCGAACAGGCCGTGACCGTCCCGGTGTTGCAGACCTGGTAGACATAGCTGCCGGTCAGAATGCGGTCGCGATAGATGTTGGTGCTGGTCACCGTGGCGATCGTCGCGCCGTTGCGGCGGATCGCGACGGTCGGGGTCACCGCACCGCTCCACGACAGGTTCACCGTCGTCGCGAAGCTGCCGACGTTGGTCGTCGCGCTTAGCACGATCGGCGCGGGCGCCGGGGCGGGCGCGGGCGCCGGGGTGGGGGTCGGCTGGGGCGCCGGAGCCGGGGCCGGAGCCGGGGTCGGCTCGGGGGTCGGCGTGGGAGTCGGAGTCGGGGTCGGCGCCGGCGCCGGCGCGACAACGGCACCGCCGCCGACATAGGTCATCAGGTTGGCGCCCGACAAGGCGTTGAGGACGATGCCCGTCGTGGCGTTGGCGACCAGCTGGCTGCGGATGGTCGCGGGGGTCGCGGACGGGTTCTGCGCCAGCAGGATCGCCGCCGCGCCCGCCACGTGCGGGCTGGCCATCGACGTGCCGCTGAAGCCGATCAGGCCATTGGAGCTGTTGAAATCGGCGGAGATGATGCGGACGCCGGGGGCGAAGACGTCGACGCAGGTCCCATAGTTGCTGAAGCTCGCCTTGGTGTCGGTCTCGTCAGTCGCCGCGACCGCGATGGCCGCCGGCGCGCGGGCCGGGGAGGAGGTGCAGGCGTCGGTCCCCTCGTTGCCCGCGGCGACGACGGTCGTCACCCCGCGCGACACGAGCCGCGCGACGGCATCGTCGAGGCTGAGGCTGGCCGATCCGCCAAGGCTCATGTTCACCAAGCCCGGCCGGCGCCCGTAAGCGGCGATCCAGTCGAGCGCGCGGATGATGCCGCTGGTGTAACCGCTGCCGTTGCAGTCGAGGACGCGGGCGGAGACGAGCTGCGTGCCCGGCGCGACGCCGTAGCCATAGCCGCCGCCGACGGTGCCGGCGACGTGCGTGCCATGGCCGTCGCAGTCGGCGCCGTTGCGGCCGTCGCCGATCACGTCGATGCCGCGCACCGCGCGCCCTTCGAACATGACGTGGTCGAAGCGGATGCCGGTATCGACGACATAGACCGACACGCCCGCGCCATTCCCGGTGGGGTTGTAGGTGCCGTTGACGGGCAGGGCGCGCTGGTCGAGCCGATCGACGCCCCACGGAATGGCGGTCGCCGACTGCTCGCTATCCTGCTCGATCCGGACGACGCGGTTGTCGCGGCGCAGTTTGCTCTGGGCGAGCTCGGACATGGTGCCCGCGAAGCCGTTCAATACCTCGGTGTAGACATAGTCCGGATTGACCCCGGCCTCGACCGCCACCTGGCGCGGGTTTACGCGCGGGGCGAGGGTGATGATGTAGCGGTTGGGGACCGGCTTGCCGCGCGCGGCGCGGGGATTGTCGACTTGGCGGACCTGGCCCGGCGCGTCAGCAAGTCCGCGCCCCTGGCCCTGGCCTTGCGCGATGGCGGTGGCGGACAGGGACAGGCCGAGGGCGGCGGTGGTGAGCAAAGCGGTACGCATGCGGGACTCCGGTAGGACTAGAGCGGCTCCTCCCCAGGGTCGCGGTGGGTTCGCCCCGTTCAATACGACAGCGGGCGCTTCGTTCCCTCGCTCCTATAGCGTGCGCAAGGCGCGCGACGGGCGGGCGCCGAGGCTCGGCAGGCTGCCCGCCAGGCCGACCGCCAGCACCACGGCCAAGCCGATGGCGACCGTGATCCCGACCGCCAGAGGGTCAGGCGCCCACGTGAAGTCGAACAGCTTGGTGACGATCAGCCACGCCCCGCCCAGCCCGAGCGCCAGGGCCACCATGGTGACCAGCGCCGCCAATAGTAGGAATTCGAGCGTCTGCAGCCGAAGCAGCTGCCGCCGCGTCGCGCCGAGCACGCGCAGGATCACCCCGTCGTATGTGCGCGCGTCGCGCATCGCCGAACTGGTGCCCGCGAGCACCGCGATCCCGGCCAGGATCGCCGCCGAGGCCGCCCAGGCGATCGCCAGCGACACGCCCTTCGCGACCTCGCCGACCTGCTCCAGCACGTCGCGCACAGGAACAAGGCTGGTCGAGGCGAAGCGGCCCGCCACCGCCTCGCGCACCTTTTCGTCGGTGGCGCGGTCGTCCATGACGATCGTCGCGCTCAAATTGTGCGGCACGTCGGCCAGCGCGTTGGGCGAGAAGACCAGCACGAAGTTGAAGCCCAGCGTGTCCCATTCGATCCGCCGGAAGGACGCGATCCGCGCCGCGCGCTCGACCCCGAACAGGCTGAAACGCAACTCGTCGCCGAGCTTCAGGCCGAGCGCTTCCTTCAGGCGCTCGTCCACCGACACGAGCGGCGGCCCGGCATAATTCTTCGGCCACCATTGGCCTTCGACCAGCGTGCTGCCGGCGGGCAGCGCGTCGGCATAGGTGAGCCCACGCTCGCCGCGCAGCGCCCACGCCCCCTCGGGAATTTCCGCGAGGTCGGCGACATTGGTCGTGCCGTAACCGGTGATGGTCCCACGCAGCAACGGGACGAGCTGGACGTCGGCCCCCGGCGCGATGGCGGTGACGGTGCGGCGAAACTCGTCGGCGCGGTCGCGCGGCACGTCGAGCGCGAAGAAGGCCGGCGCCTTTTCCGGGATATTCTGCTGGAGGTTGGCGTCGAAGCTGGAGCGCACGGCGGCGATCTGGACGAACATCGTGAGCCCCACGCCCAAGGCGACGACTAGTCCGATCGTGCCCGCGCCCGGCCGGTGCAGGCTGGCGAGCGCGAGGCGCAGGAACGGGCTCGACGGGCGCGGCACCTTGGCGGCGCCCCAGCGCACCAGCCAGCCCAGTCCCGCCAGCAACGCCAGCACCGCCGCCACCGCGCCGAGGTAACCGGTGGTCAGCAGCGGTCGGCTCGCGGTCCCTAGCGCCAGCGCGAGGATGAGCAACGCGGGCAGGCCGAGCCAGAACAGGCTCCGCCGCCACGGCGCGCGGCGCGCGTCGACCGATCCGCGCAGCAGCCCCGCGGCGGGCACCGTGGCCGCCCGCGCCAGCGGTACCGCGGAGGCGGCCAGCGCCGTCAGTAGGCCGAAGCCGGCGGCAAGGCCCAGCGGGCCCCAAGCCGCGCCCGTTTCCAGCGGGATCGGCAGCAGGTCGGCGGCGGCGCGCGACACGACCGGGACGGCCAGCGCGCCGATGGCGAGGCCGACCACGGTCGCCAGCGCGCTGACCCACGCCAGCTGCAGCGCGTAAACCCGGCGCACCGTCGCGCTGTCTGCGCCGAGCACCTTCAAGGTCGCGATGCTCGCCTGCCGTGCGCGCAGGAAGGCGGCCACCGCGTTGGCGATGCCGATCCCGGCGATGACCAGCGCGGTCAGCACGATCAGCGTCAGGAATTCGGCCATGCGCGAAAAGAAGCGGCCCGCGCCCGGCGCGGCATTGTCGCGCGTCTTGGTTTCCCAGCCGGCGGCGGGGAAGTCGGCTTTCACCTTGTCGGCCAGCGCCCCGGCATCGCCGGCAAAAGCGACGCGGTACCGCATCTCGTACAGCGCGCCGGGCTGCGTCAGGCCGGTCGCGATGAGGTCGCGCATCGACACCATCACGACCGGGCCGAGCGCGAAGCCCTCGCCCAGCCGGTCGGGCTCCTCGCCGATCACCCCGCCGACGCGGAAGGTGGCGGTGCCGAGCCGGAAGGTCGAGCCGACCGGCACGCGCCGCGCCAGCGCGGGATCGACCCAAGCGGTCCCGGCGGGCGGCGCGCGCACGACGCGGCCGTCGGCAAGGGTCAGCTGGCCGTACAGCGGGTAACGTTCGTCCACCGCCTTCAGCTGGATCGGTATCGAGCGGTCGGGCGTGACCGCGGTCGAGGTCATGCGGATCGATTCGGCGACGGTGCCCGCCGCCTCGAACGGCGCGCGTTCGGCGGCGGTGGCGGGACGGGCCGAGCGCGCGAACTCGACGTCGCCGCCGAGGATTACGCTGCCGCGCTCGCTCAGCCCCCGGTCCATCGCCGCCGCCAGGCTGCCGACCGCGGCCAATGCCGCGACGCCGAGCAGGAGGCTGAAGAACAGCAGGCGCAGCCCGCGGAATTTCCAATCGAGTTCGCGCCGGCCGATGGTCCAAGCCAGCCGCCAGCCGCTCATGCCGCGGCGCGCCCGCTGGCCCGGTCGGCGACGATCCGCCCGTCGGCGATCTCAATCACCCGGCTGCAGCGCGCGGCGAGCGCGGGCTCGTGGGTGATGATGACCAGGGTCGCCCCGGCGCGATCGGCGCGGTCGAACAGCAGGTCCATGATGGTCGCGCCGGTCGCCGCGTCGAGGTTGCCGGTCGGCTCGTCGGCGAACAGCAGGGCCGGGCGCGGGCCGAGTGCGCGGGCGAAGGCGACGCGCTTCTGCTCACCGCCCG
>CAZKCD010000048.1:0-12177 GCA_964551235.1 uncultured Sphingomonas sp. | reverse complement strand
CCCCACCCACCCCCCTGTAGTAAATTGTTTTTCCCGCGAGGCGCCGCGCGCCGGGGAGCGATTGCGCAGCAATCGAGAGCCAGCGCGGAGTGTTGCCGAGCAACGGACGGCCTGCGTGGCAAGCCACGGCAGGACCGACGGCGCGGCTTAGCCGCGACGGCTAAAAGCGATTACGTCTCATCTCAGTCAGCTCGTCAGTTACTAACGACCGAGGTAACTCGAAAAACTCGCATAGTTCGTAAAGCGGTGTGAGCATCGCAAACAATATTTCGCTGAGATTTTCGTCGATTTCCGACGCTGTTGCACGCGTCGACAGCGAAATTTGGTCGTCGATTGATCTCCTGCCATCCATGATGAAGCGTCGGCCGGACAGGCTTGTCAGCGACCTTCCACGTAGACCCTCATACTTCACCCGCACATTAATCGTTGGGTTGGCATCTTCTTCCCGAGCAAATCTACTGACGAAGAGCATGGCCTCGCCGATGCGCCAGACAGGCAGCGTTATGTCAAATAGGCTTCCGGGTTCGGCTCGCTCGACGTCGTCCTCTTGCATGCCACGAAGCAAATAGAAGTGGCCCTCACGATCTACTCTCCAAAAATCGCAATGGCCGGCATCCCGTTGGAACCTGTCATCATCAGGTGGGCCAAGCCAAGCTTCGATTGCGTTGGCACGTGGCTGCGGAGCTAATTCAGGTCGTGTGAGGCTGACGAAAGGTCCCCAGCCAGTATGCCTTATCTCGCCCGCTCTTTGGAGCCGTGCTCGCAATTGAACAAGTGAAGGGAGTTCTTCGAATCCCTCAATCTCAAACGTCATCTCATAGCGGCCGTGAGGAAGACGCGCGACGTCACCCTCCGGCAAAGCGACGATTAGATCGCTCCATCGCTCTCGAGATGCTTCAGCGAAAATTCTGAGGGCCTCAAGGGCCTGCTCTGCCGGTACCTCGCCCGCCCTGCCTTCGACGATCATCCGAATTGCGTCCAGCAAATCTTCACGACCATTCCGAATGCAGCGATCGAGAAGCGGTCGCCAATCTGCGGATGTGAATGGCTCTTCGCTTCTGGGTCCTGGCTTGCGTACTTAACATTTCTGAAATTCGATCTCTCCGTCATTCTGACGACGACTCATGACAGGCACGCGTTGGTCGCCGGGCACGATCACAAACGCATGCTCAACCCCGGACTCGGGATGGACAGCAAACTCTAATGCGCAGTGAAGCTGTGGATCAGCGAAGCGATTGATGGCCGCGTTTAGATCATCCTGATTGTAGCGGTTTAGGTCGGCAGGCCTTGGTTGGGATTGAAGATCGCCCCCCGCTTCGTCTGTTTTAGTGCCTAATACGATTATTCCGCCGCCGTGATTCGCTATAGCGATCGCGGCTTTTGCTAGATTGGCTTGGGCGCGGCGGTCTTCTAGCCGCAACCAACTCTTATGCTCAATCGAGAGCGATTCAGCGGGATTAAGGATCAACGAGAGCAATTCGTATTGATTTGGCATTAATCCCCCAGACTCACAAACGTATCCAGCACCCGCTTCCGCCCGGCCTTCTCGAACTCGATCTCGAGCTTGTTGCCCTCGATCTCGACGATCGCGCCGTAGCCGAACTTCCCATGAAACACGCGCATGCCGACGCTCAAATCGTCGCGGCCCTTATTGCCTAGCGACACCGCGGACGCGCGGGCTTCGATGACTCGCTGGGGCTGGGCGTTGACCCACCCGTGCGCGCGCTGCCAGCCGGCGCCGCGGGTGCTGGCGCGGGAGGAGCCGGAGGCGGCGAGGTGGGCGAAGGGGTCGGCGTGTTCGCTCCACTGCGCGCGCCACAGGCTCTCGCCGCCGCTCATGGTGGTCTCGGTCTCGATATGCTCGTCGGGCAATTCGCCGACGAAGCGCGAGGGGATGGAGCTGGTCCACTGGCCGTAGATGCGGCGGTTGGCGGCGTGGAGGATGAAGGCCTGTTCCCGCGCGCGGGTGATGGCGACGTAGGCCAGGCGGCGCTCCTCCTCGAGGCTGGCGAGGCCGCCTTCGTCCAAGGCGCGCTGCGAGGGGAAGACGCCTTCTTCCCAGCCGGCGAGGAAGACCAGGGGGAACTCGAGGCCCTTGGCGGCGTGGATGGTCATGATGGTGACCTGCTCGCCGCCCTTTTGCGCGTCATTGTCCATGACGAGGGAGACGTGCTCGAGGAAGGCGCCGAGCGAGTCGTACTCCTCCATCGCGCGGGTGAGTTCGGCGAGGTTTTCGAGGCGGCCCGCGCTCTCGGCCGAGCGGTCGGCCTGGAGCATGGCGGTGTAGCCGCTTTCGTCGAGGAGGATTCGGGCAAGCTCGGGGTGGGGCAGGTCGGCGGCCATCTGCCGCCAGCGGGCGATGTCGGCGACGAAGCGGGCGAGCGCGTTGCGGGCGGCGGGGCGAAGCTCGTCGCTGTCGAGCAGTTGCGCGGCGGCGAGCAGCAAAGGCTGGCCGATGCGGCGGGCGAAATCGTGGATGGTGGCGAGCGCTTTGTCGCCGAGGCCGCGCTTGGGCTGGTTGACGATGCGGTCGAAGGCGAGGTCGTCGGCGGGCTGGGCGACGAGGCGGAGGTAGGCGAGGGCGTCGCGGATCTCGGCGCGCTCGTAGAAACGGAAGCCGCCGACGATCTGGTAGGCGAGGCCGATGGCGATGAAGCGCTCCTCGAACTCGCGGGTCTGGAACTGGGCGCGCACGAGGATGGCGCAGTCGTTCAAGGAGCCGCCGCGGCGCACGTGGGTCTCGATCTCCTCGCCGACGCGGCGGGCTTCCTCGGGGCCGTCCCAGACGCCGATGACCTTCACCTTCTCGCCGGCGTCGATCTCGGTCCATAGCTGCTTGCCGAGGCGGCCGGAGTTGTGGGCGATGAGGCCGCCGGCCGCGCCGAGGATGTGCGGGGTCGAACGGTAATTCTGTTCGAGGCGGATGACCGCGGCGCCGGGGAAGTCCTTTTCGAAACGCAGGATGTTGGCGACCTCGGCCCCGCGCCAGCTGTAGATGGACTGGTCGTCGTCGCCGACCACGCAGATGTTGCGGCGCGGCTCGGCGAGGAGGCGCAGCCAGTCGTACTGGCTGGCGTTGGTGTCCTGATATTCGTCGACGAGGATATATTTGAAGCGCGCCCGGTACTGCTCGAGCACGTCGGCGTGCGTGCGGAAGATGGTGAGCATGTGGAGCAACAGGTCGCCGAAGTCGCAGGCGTTGAGGGTTTTGAGGCGGGCCTGGTAGGCGGCGTAGAGCTCCTGGCCGCGGCCGTTGGCGAAGGCCTCGGACTCGGCGGCGTCGATGTGGGCGGGGGTCCAGCCGCGATTCTTCCAGCGATCGATGAGGCCGGCGAGCTGGCGCGCGGGCCAGCGCTTCTCGTCGAGCTCGGCGGCGACGATGAGCTGCTTCAGGAGGCGCAGCTGGTCGTCGGTGTCGAGGATGGTGAAATTATTCTCGAGGCCGACGAGCTCGGCATGGCGGCGGAGCATGCGGGCGGCGACCGAGTGGAAGGTGCCGAGCCACGGCATTCCCTCGACCGCGCCGCCGGTGATGTGGCTGACGCGCTCGCGCATTTCGAGGGCGGCCTTGTTGGTGAAGGTGACGGCGAGGATCTCGCTGGGCCAGGCGAGGCGGCCGGCGAGGAGGTGGGCGAGGCGCGCGGTGAGCGCGGCGGTCTTGCCCGTGCCGGCGCCCGCGAGGAGGAGCACCGGGCCTTCGGTGGTCAGCACCGCCTCGCGCTGGGGCGGGTTGAGGCCCTGGATGTAGGGCGGATCGGGCAGGGTTGCAGGGGTCTCGGGCACGGCGAACATCTAGGGAACGGGCCGCCGCAGGGCAAGTAAGGGAAAAGGGGCCGACGGGATTGCCGACGGCCCCTCCTTACGCCTTACACCTCGAGGCTGTGCTTGATCGTGCTCATCCGGTCATGGCCCCGGCGGACCGACTGGTAGGCGGTTTCGACGACCGTGCGGCTCTCGCCGGTCAGGCTGTCGGATTTCAGCGCCGTCTCGAACTTTTCCTTGAGATAGTCCTCGCCGCGCTCGACCTCATTGATGATCGCCTTGTCGTCGTTGCCGGTGACGGCGGCCTTCAGGTCGAGGAAGGTCTGGTGGATCGAGCCGAGGACGGTGCCGTCCTGGTCGGGCTCGCCGCCAAGGCGACGGACTTCGGCCTGGAGGAGGCCGGCGGCCTGCTCGCGCTGGCCGGCGAAGTCGGTGAACAGGCTGGTGAGCTCGCTCGATTCCACGCGCTCGGCCGATTCACGATAGCCGTTGACGCTGTCGTTGAGGGTCGAGGTGAGGGTCTTGAGGATGGTGAGATCGTCGGTCTTGCCGAACATGGTCGATACTCCTGTACTTCGGATGGGAATGAGGGCGAAACGCGCGGCGCGGCGCGAAGTGTCCGGCGGCGGTGAAAGAAAGGCGCGCTTGGGCGGCGGGCGGCGTGGTTAACGGGATGGTTACCGGTGCGCGCTAGGGGAGGCGCGTGCAGCATTTCCCGCCCCCCGACACGATCCGCCGGCACGCCGTGGCCGGCGACCTGCGGCACAGCCTGTGGGCGATCAACCTGCTGCTGTTCGCGCTGAGCGCCGTCGGAATCGCGGCGACGCACCTCAGCGTCGACATGTCGGGCAAGGGGGCGATCGCCGTGCTGGTCGCCATCGCGTGGCTGGGCGTCGGCGTGCGCGCGCGGCTGGCCAGCGAATTGCACCGGCGGCTGGTCGACACGATCGAGCTGATCGCCTTGTTCAGCCTGATGGCGATCCTGACCTGCGTCGCCACCTATCCGATCGCGACGCTGGCGCCGCCGCTGGCCGACCCGTGGCTGGCCGCGGCGGACAAGGCGATCGGCTTCGACTGGATCGCGCTTTACCGGGCCATCGCGGGCTACCCGGTGCTGACGATGCTGTCCGCGCTGGCCTATTCGGCAATCTTCGCCATTCCCTTCGTCCTGTTCATCGCGCTCGGCATGACCGGGCAGGCGGCGCGCGCGCACCGCTTCATGCTGGCCTACGGGCTGGTCATCCTGGTCAGCGTCGCGCTGTTCGCACTCGCGCCGGCGATCGACCCGATCGCTTATTACGGGGTGGAGACGGCGGGTTACGCGCCGATCACGCATACCCACGGCGCGATGCTGGCGGGGCTGCGCGACGGGACGATCACCGAGGTCCGGCTGGGCGAGCTGGCCGGCATGATCAGCTTTCCGAGCGTCCATGCCGCGAGCGCGATCCTGTTCGTCTGGGCGGTGGGCGGCATCCGCGTCGTGACGCCGGTCGTGGCGGTGCTGAGCACGGCCATGCTCGCGGCGACCCCGATCGAGGGCAACCATTACCTCATCGACCTCATCGCCGGCGCGGTCGCCGCCGTCGTCGCCGCGCGGGTCAGCGGATGGGCGGTCTGGACGCGCGTGCGATTTGCCTTGCCATCGCGGCGGCGGCCCCTATTGGAGCGCCCCATTCGCCCATGATGGGCGACTCCCGTCGCGCGATTCGCGACTTATCGCCAATATCCCCGTTATCCACAGGCTTCGCGCTGCAGATTCCGCTTTGCGCGACTCGGAAACGCGAGTCAGGTTCCAATTGTGATCGGGACGGAAGTCCCCGCCTCTTCCAGGGGAGCCGGCAACGGCAACACGGGGGGAGGAGAGGACGGAAAGACCGATCTCCGCCGGCAGGCGATGGAAGCCCCTCGGGTACGAGGCCGAACTGCTCCTTGCGAGCGATGACGCCACGAACCGCCAACGAGGACTTTCGGACCAGCCGGTCAGAGGCGCCGGAAGAGTTGGTCCCGGCTGTCGCGAGGGCGGATCTCCCCAGGAGGTCAAGCCGCGGGATAGGGGGCCGGCCCAAGAAGGACCGCCGAACGCCAGGGCGCGATACGTCTTCGGACGGACGCGACGCTGGCCGGAAGCGAAGGGATCTTCGGATCGTGGAGCGGACGGCAAGCGAGGTTCCCTCGGGAACGCCGTGGTCGGGAAGTGGCACCTGAGCTGGTGCGCCAGGATCGAGGAGCGGGAGGCCTTCGGGCAGCCAAGCTGACGAACACCGGCAAATCCACGTCTCGGCGCAGGAAGGGGCTGGCAGCAATGCCGGCCCCTTTACCGTTGGGGCGAAGCGCCGCCTTCCGTCAGCGCTCCTGCCGGTGCACGCCATGTCTTCCTTTTGTCATGCGTCCTGCGCATGATCGGCGCCTGATGCCAAGTTGAGGAAGGTTCACGCCGATGGTTGACCGTGCCCTCGTTGCCGCCGCTGCCCTCGCAGCCTTCACCGTCACTCCCGCCGCGGCCCAACAGGCGCCGGGCACGCTGATCGCCGCCGATCCGGTGACCGACACGCCGGGCGGCATGCAGGCGTGGAAAGTCCGCTACTGGACCACGGACGCGCAGAGCCGGCCGGTCGCGGTGACGGGCATGGTCGTCGCCCCGCGCGAAGCCATTCCGCGCCAACCGCGCAAGGTCCTGGCCTGGACCCATGGAACATGGGGGGTGGTGTCGAAATGCGCGCCGTCGGCAAGCCCCAACTTCTTCAACGCGACGGCCGGGATCGAGGCGGTCAAGCGCGGCTACGTCGTGGTCGCGCCCGATTATGCCGGGCTCGGCAACGGCGGCGCGGTGCATCCGTTCCTGGTCGGTCCCGACACGGCACGCAGCGTGCTCGACGGTGTTCGGGCGGCGCGCGCGATTGCCGGCGCGGCGGCGGGCCGCCGCTTCGCAGTCTGGGGCGAAAGCCAGGGCGGTCATGCCGCGCTGTGGACGGCGCAGCGCAGCCGGCAATATGCGCCCGACCTCGACCTGGTGGGGGCGGCCGCGGCGGCGCCGCCGACCGACCTGCTGCGCAACCTCGAGCAATCGGCAAACAAGACCGTGCGCGCCTTTTTCATGGCTTATATCGGCTACAGCTGGAACCGCCATTACGGCGCGCCCTTGGCGACCTTCGGCAATCGCCAGACGCAAGGAATCCTGACCCGTCTCGCGGAGAATAACTGCATCGAGCTGCACGCCAAGCCGAAGCTTGGGACGGTACTCGGCATCCTGACGGTGCAGAGCCGGTGGAAAAACCTCGACCTGGCGCGCCAGCAGCCTTGGGCGACGCTTGCCCGCCGCAACAGTCCGACCACGGCCAACCTAGGCTTGCCGCTGCTGATCGCGCAAAATGCGAAGGACGATCTGGTGGCCCCGGCGGTGACGCGCGCGCATGCCCGTGCGCTGTGCCGAAACCGCAACGCGGTGCGCTGGATCGACATCGAGGGCGAAGGCCACGCGACCAGCGCCAAGGACAGCGCGGGCGCGACCCTCGAATGGATCGAGGATCGCTTCGCGGGGCGGCCGGCCCCGAGCGACTGCGGACGGATCTAGTTCAGGCGATTTCGCGCCCGAGCAGCATGTCCCGCATCTGGCGCGAGGCGCCGTCGTGGAAGCCGACCTCGCCGTCGAAGCGCGGCGGGTTGTGGAAGGTGCCGAGCATCATGTCGAACCATGGCACGTCGCCGTAGTTGCGGGCGTGAATTCCGCGCTCGTGATGCGCGCTGTGGCTTTCGGGACGGGTGATGAGATAGCCGAGCCATTGCGGCGTGCGAATATTGGCGTGCTGGAACATCGAGCAGAAGGTCGCCATCAGCGCGACGATGATCGCCGCCTCGGCGCTGACGCCCACGCCCAGCACGATGGCGAGGCTGCCGAGCAGGGCCCAGCCGATCATGTCGAACGGGTGGAAGAAGAAGGCGCCCCAGATGTCGACCCGCTCCGCGCTATGGTGCATCTGGTGGAACCAACGCCATAGCGGCTGCACGTTGTGCATGGTGCGGTGCCAGGCATAGACCAGTGCCTCGAGCACGAGGAAGCCGAGGACGACCTGCAGCCACAATGGCAGCGTGTCGGCGGCGAACAGGCGATGCGCGCCGAGCCACCCGTCCCATAAGAGCGGCGCGTAGGTCGCCACCGCGAAGTAGAGCAGGGTGAAGGCGGCGCCCTTCAACCGCCAGCGTGCGACCGGCGGAAAGCGGCGGCCGCCGGCCGCGAGCAGGACTTCGAGCAGGGCAAAGGCGGCGAACAGGCCGAACGCGACATAATGGAATAGGCCGATCATCCGGCGTCTCCTCATGACGGGTCGTGCCGCGCCGTATAGCAGCTTTGCCCCGCCGTGGCGCGCCTCATGGAACGCCGAGGAGAATCGAAACGGCCGACCCCGTGGGGGCCGGCCGTCCGTCGATCGTTAGTCGGTGAGGTTGGAGGGGACCCGGCCGCCGTTCTGCGCGAGGCGGCGCATGACCTCCTTGTGCAGCCAGATGTTCATCTCGGCGCTGCCGTCCTTGTCGCCGGTGTAGCCCAGCTCGGTCGCCAGCTCCTTGCGGTTGTCGAGGCTGCTGTCGATGTCGAGCAGCTTCATCAGGTCGACGATCGAGCTGCGCCAGTTGAGGTCGGGATTGCCCTTCTCGGCCATCTTCGCCTCGAGCACCTGTTCGACGTCGACGTTGACCGTGGTGGTCGGGGTCGGCGCGGTCGCGACGCCGCCGCCCGTCGGCTGCAGCGGGGTGGTGCCCGGCGTCTCGAGCGTGCCGTCCGCGCGCAAATCGTCGATAGTCGGCTTGTCCTTGCGCGGCGGCAGGATTTTGTCGCGGATCTTGTCCCAGAGGCTCATGGTCGGTCTCCCGTTGATACGCGCGCCCGGCCGGTCGCCGCGCGCTGCCTAATCAACGAAAGGCGGCGCCGAAAGCTCCGGCGCGGGTCAGGGGACGATGATCATCACGCTTTCGCCCATGAAGGCATGGCCGAACTTGGTGCAGCGCAATTTGTAGGTGCCGCGCCGCGGGGTGAGCGCGATCGTCCTGCGCTGGCCCGAGCGCAGCGCGACCACGCCGCCCGGCACGTTGGCCTTGCCCCAGTAGAACAATTCGTAGGCCTTGAATTCATGGTCGCTGGCGCTGGCGTTGGCGAAGGTCAGGCGCACCGGCACGCCGGCCGGCAGATAGGTTGGCGAGGGGGAGATGCGCTTGCCGTTGATCGTCATCGTCACCTTGACCGGCGCGGCCGCCTGCGCGGGACCGCCGAGGGCGAGGGGCAGGGCGAACAAAGCGGCGAAACGGAGAAGGCGGGTCATGCCGGCATCCTGCCCCCTTCGGGACGGCGCATCAACCCGCACCGGGATTCGGCGCGCAGGTTGATCCATGTTATCGACCGAGTCGGGCGTGAAGGAGGGGGCGATGGGCATGATGACGATCCCGCTGGCGGCGATGCTGCTGGCGAACGCGGGCGATCCGGCGATCAAGCGGGTCGGCCCGGCGGACTTCCCCATTTCCTCGACCGTGTCGATCCCGCCCGGCGCGCGGCTGGTCTACGTCAGCGGCACCGTTCCCGATGCGGTCAAGCCCGACGCGCCGCGCGGCTCGGTCGAGCGGTTCGGCGATACGGAAGCGCAAACGAAGTCGGTCATCGGCAAGATCGCGAAATTGCTCGAGGCCGAGGGGCTGGGCCTTGGCGACGTGGTGATGATGCGGGTCTTCCTGGTCGCGCCGCCGGGCGCCGACGCGATGGACTTCGCCGGCATGATGCGCGGCTATTCGGCCTTCTTCGGGACGAGCACGCAGCCGATCAAGCCGGCGCGCTCGACGATGGAGGTGGCCGGGCTGGTGGACCCGGGCTGGCTGGTCGAGATCGAGGTGACCGCCGCCAAAAAATAGGATCGCAGCGAAGGAGGGGGCTCCCATGACACTGACACGCCGCCGCATATTGGCCGACCTGGGATTGCTGGGCGGGGCGGGCGTGACGCTTGCCGCCGCGCAGATGCTGAACATCGCCTCGCCGGGATCGGCCAAGGCGGCCGGCTTCGGCCTCCCGGCGGGGAGCGGCACGGGCAAGTCGGTGGTCGTGCTGGGGGCCGGGATCGCCGGGCTGGTCGCGGCCTACGAGCTGCAGCGCGCCGGCTACCAGGTGACGGTGCTGGAGGCGCGCAACCGCATCGGCGGGCGGGTGTGGAGCATCCGCGGCGGCGATGCGGTCGCCCATATCGACCGGCCGCTTCAGTCGGCGAGCTTCGGACCGGGGATGTACATGAACGCCGGCGCGGCGCGCATCCCGTCCACGCACGAGGCGATCATCGGCTACGCCCGCGCGCTCAAGGTTCCGCTGGAGCCGTTCATCAACGCCAACCGCTCCGCCGGCTGGGACTTTGCCGGCGTGGTGACGCGCGAGCGCCAGATGGTGTTCGATTTCCAGGGACGCATCGCCGAGCTGTTGTTCGCGGCGATCAACGGGCACGGGCTGGACAGCGAACTGTCCGTCAAGGAGCGGGATGAGCTGAAAGGCTTCCTGCGCGGCTGGGCCGGCCTCGACGACAAGGGCAAGTTGCCGCCGTTTCCGAACAGCGGCTTTGCGAAGATGCCGGGTGGGTACGACCATCCGGGCGAGCCCCTGGCGCCGCTGACGATGAAGCAGATCGCGCGCTCGCCCGCGCTCGGCCTGCCGATGGTGTTCGACGCCATCTTCGACATGCAGGCGACGATGATGCAGCCGGTCGGCGGCATGGATCGCATCGCGCACGCGATCTACGCGCAGGTGAAGCCGCTGGTGCGGCTGGGCACGCCGGTCACCGCCATCCGGCGCGAGGGCAAGGGCGTGCGGGTCGAGCATGGCGGCGGGGCCACAAGCGCGGACTATGCAATCGTCACCTTGCCCGCGCCGATCCTGGCGCGGATCCCCAACGATTTCTCCGCGGCGAAGAAGGCCGCGCTCAAGGACGTGCCCTATCTCGGCAGCGCCAAGGTGGCGTTCGAGGCGCCGCGCTTCTGGGAAGAGGAGGGCGTCTATGGCGGCAATGCCTGGACCGACCGGCTGAACGAGAATGTCATGTATCCCTCGGCCGGGTTCGGGAGCGAGCGCGGGGTGCTGGTCGGCGCCTATGTCGCGGGCTGGACGCATAACGACACGCCCGCCAGCTTCACCAAATTACCGTTCGAGGAGCAGGTGCGGATCAGCCGCGACAGCGTCGAGGCGCTGCACCCGGGCAAGTCGCGGCTGCTGGAGAAGGCGGTCGTGGTGAACTGGGGCCGCGTGCCGTGGTCCGAAGGGGTCGGCGCGGTCGGGCCGGACTTCGGCGCGGAGAAGCGCGGGGCCCGCTACGACGAGCTATTGAAGCCGGAAGGGCCGATCGTCTTTGCGGGCGAGCATCTGTCCTACGTCGGCCTGTGGCAGGAAGGCTCAGTGCTGAGCGCGCACGAGGCGCTGGCGCTTGTGCGGCAGATGGCCGCGGCCTAGACTTCCCGCGCCGAATGCCGATAGTTGAAGGTGTCTCGATGCTGCGTCTGTCCGCGTGCCTGCTGGCCCTCCTCTCCGCCGCGGCGCTTGCCGCCCCCGCCGAGCCGACCGGCAAATGGGCGATGGATTATTCCCCCACCGCCTGCACCGCCAAGCGCGCCTTTGGCGACCGCGCCATCGCGATCACGCCCGCGCCCTTGGGGGCGACCGTTCGTCTCCTGATCGAAATTCCCGGGCGGGCCACCAAGGCCGGGCACGTCTATTCGGCGATCGATCCGGGCGACGGAAAGGGCGTGATCGGCACGACCAGCATCCTGTTTCCGACGAGCCGCCCGGGCGTTCGCGGAATCTACACGGTCCTTCCGGCCGCCGATGCCGCGCGCGTCCTTGAAAGCGGCAAGATCGTCCTTCGCACCGGAAGGAACAGCGAGCGCTCGATCGTCACCGCGCGGGCGGACGGCGTCGCCGGGGCCGATCTCAACCTGGGAAAGATGGGGCCGCTACGCGCGGCCCTCGACACGTGCATGGCCGACCTGCGCAAGCATTGGAATATCGTCGACGGGACGATCCCGCCGCCCCGCGACCGGACCGGATCGCGCGGCGACGTGCGGACAATCTTTTCGAGCGACGACTATCCGCAGGATGCGTTCGACCGCTCATTGCAGGGGGCGAGCCGGTTCACCCTCATGATCGACGACCAGGGGCGGGTGATGGATTGCGTCGTCTCCGAGACGAGCGGGGTGGCAATCCTCGACGCGATGGGCTGCCAGGTGCTGCGCGAGCGCGCGCGCTTCACGCCGGCCCGGGATGCGAGCGGCAAGGCGGTCGCAGACCTGTTCGTCACGCCACAAATCCGCTGGTCGATGAATTAAGGTCAGCCGATCGCGGCGATCTTGCCCGTCGGGATGGCGGGCGGACTCTTCTTGGTGCGACCCATCGACCAGTTGGTC
>CAZKCD010000047.1:0-12712 GCA_964551235.1 uncultured Sphingomonas sp. | reverse complement strand
AGCCCGCCCATGGTCGGCGTGCCGCGCTTGGCGAGGTGGCTCTGCGGCCCGTCGGCGCGGATCGGCTGGCCCTTGCCCTGCTTGGCGCGCAGCCAGTTGATGAAGGCCGGCCCCATCAGCAGGCCGATCAGGAGCGCGGTCGCGGTCGCCGCCCCGGCGCGAAAGCTGATGTAGCGGATCAGGTTCAGGATGCCGGGAAAGTCCAGCTGCTCGGCGATCACGTACAGCATCAGGCGGCTCCCCCCGTCATCGCCTCGACCAGCCCGGCCAGGCCCACGCTGTTCGACGCTTTGACCAGCACCGCGTCCCCCGGTGCGATGATGTTCTTCAGCGCGTCGGTCGCGCCCGCGACATCCGCCACCTGCGTCGCCGCGATGCGCCCGTCCAGCGCGGCCACCGCCGCGTCCATCTCCGGCCCAATGAGGATGAGGTGGGCGACGCCCGCCGCCACCGCCGGCTCGGCCAGCGCGGCATGCTCGCGTTCGGTCTCCGCGCCCAGCTCGCGCATCGGCCCCAGCACCGCGATCCGCCGCCCGGCGATCTTTTCCTCGCCGAGGCTTTTCAGGGTCGCCGCCATCGACGCCGGGTTGGCGTTATAGCTTTCGTCGATAAGCAGCGCATCGCCGCCCTCGACCGCGATCCGGTGCCGCGCGCCGCGTCCCTTCAATCCGCCGAGGTCGCCCAGCGCCAGCCCCGCCGCCGCCACGTCGCCGCCCGCGGCCTCGACGACCGCCAGCACCGCCAGCGCGTTCGACACCCAATGGTCGCCGCGCTGGGCCATGGTGAAGGTCAGCTCGCTGTCGATAAGCCGCGCCGTCACCAGCGTCCGCCCGTCGTCGGTCCGCACCGCGTGCACCGCGCTGACGTCGGCATCGGCGCTACGCCCGAAGGTCACCGTCGCCTCGGCCTTGCCGCGCGCCGCCTTGACCAGCCGGTCGCGCTGCGGGCTGTCTTCGGGGATCACGGCCACGCGCGGCCCCTCCAGCCCCTCGAAAATCTCGCCCTTGGCGTCGGCGATCGCCTCGATCGAGCCCAGATTCTCGATATGGGCCGAGGCGATGGCGGTGATCAGCGCGATGTGCGGCCGCACCATCCGCGTCAGCGCGGCGATCTCGCCGGCATGGTTCATGCCCATCTCGAGCACCGCGAAGCGCGTGTCGCGCGGCATCCGCGCCAGGCTCAGCGGCACGCCCGTATGGTTGTTATAGCTCTTGACCGAGCGGTGCACCGGTCCGCGCCGCCCGCGTTCCAGCGCGGCGGCCAGCGCTTCCTTGGTCGAGGTCTTGCCGACCGAGCCGGTGACGCCAAGCACCACCGCCTTGTCGTCCAGCCGCGCCCGCGCCGCTCTGCCCAGCGCTTCCAAGGCCTGCGTCACGTCGGCGACCAGCACGTGCGGCCCGTCGACCGGCCGCGACACCAATGCCCCCGCCGCGCCCATCGCAAAGGCCTTGTCGACGAAGTCGTGGCCGTCGAAAACCGTTCCCGGCATCGCCACGAACAAATGGCCCGGCTCGACCTCGCGGCTGTCGAAGGTGATGCCGCTGACGGCGAACGCCGCGCTCGCGGTCCCGCCGGTCGCGGCGACGATTTCCTCGCTGGTCCACAGCGCGCTCATGCCGCGCAGCTCCGCGCCACGTCGGCATCGTCGAACGGCAGCACCGTGTCGCCGACGATCTGCCCGGTCTCGTGGCCCTTGCCGGCCAGCAGAATGATGTCGCCGGTGCGGCCCAGCCGGATCGCCTCGGCGATCGCGTCGCGGCGGTCCCCGATCTCGATCCCTTGGGGCGCGCCTTCAAGCACCGCGCGGCGGATCGCCGCCGGGTCCTCGGTGCGCGGGTTGTCGTCGGTGACGATGACGACGTCGCTCATCGCCGCCGCGACCGCGCCCATCGGCGCGCGCTTGCCCGTGTCGCGGTCGCCGCCGGCGCCCAGCACGATGATCAGCCGCCCGCCCTCGGCCTCGACGTGCGGGCGTAGCGCCGCGCACGCCGCCTCGATCGCGTCGGGCGTGTGTGCGTAATCGACATAGACCGGCGCGCCCGCGCGGGTGATCACTGCCCGCTCCAGCCGGCCCTTGACCGGCGACAGGCGCCCCATGCCCGCCAGCGTCGTCGCCCAGTCCCCGCCGGTCGCCAGCGCGAAGCCCGCGGCCGTCAGCACGTTGTTGACCTGGTAGGCGCCGATCAGCGGCAGGTTCAGTTTATAGTCCAGCCTCGCGTGGCGAAGCAGCAGTTGCTGGCCCAACGGCGTCGGCTGGCGCGAGACCAGTTGGATGTCCGCCCCCTTTTCGCCGACGGTCAGCAGCGTGAGTCCCCGCCGCTCGGCATGGCCGATGACGGCGTCCGACCGCGCATCGTCGGTCCACACCACCGCCACGCTATCGTCGGCGGCGACCTCGTCGAACAGCCGCATCTTGGCGTCGAAATAGGCATCCATCGACGGATGGTAATCCAGGTGATCGCGGCTGAAATTGGTGAAGCCGACCGCCTTCAGCGGCACGCCCTCGGCGCGATACTGGTCGAGCCCATGGCTCGACGCCTCGTAGGCGACGTGGCTGATGCCCATCTTGTCGAGCCCGGCCATGTTGTTGAGGAAGGTGACGATGTCGGGCGTGGTCAGCCCGGTCTTCACCTGGTCGTCGGCGGTGGTCACCCCCAGCGTCCCGATCGAGGCCGAGCGATGCCCCGCCATCCGCCACAGCTGGCGGGTCATTTCGACGGTCGAGGTCTTGCCGTTGGTGCCGGTCACCGCGACGACCGTTTCCGGATAGGGCCCGTAAAAGCGCGCGGCCATCTGCGCGAAGCGGCGGCGCGGCTCGGCATCGGCGATGTGCACCGCGCCCGCGACCCTGGCGTCGGACGCGGCGACCACGGCGATCGCGCCATGCTTCACGGCGCCGTCGATGAAATCCTCGCCGTTGAAGGCGGCGCCGCGGAACGCGCCGAACACATTGCCCCGCACCACCTTGCGATGGTCGAGCGCGAAGCCGGTAACCTGCGAATCATCCTCGACCGGGGCGAGGTCCTTGAGCTTCACGGGGCCTTATTCTTTCTCGTGAACGTAGGGCAGCACTTCGGCCATGTTGGCGTCGCGCTTCTTGTCGGGGCGAACCCCCAGCATCGGCGCGATCCGGCTGATGGTCTTAGACACGACCGGCGCGACGTTCCACCCCGCGGTACGGAATCCGTAGGTGTCCGCGGTCGCCTGCGGCTGGTCGAGCATCACCACGATCACGTAGCGCGGCTCGTCGACCGGGAACACGCCGGCGAAGTTGGTCACCACCAGCGAGCTCGAATAGCCGCCGCCCGTCGCCTTTTCGGCGGTGCCGGTCTTGCCCCCGACGCGATAGCCCGGCGCGTCGGCCTTGCGGCCCGTCCCCTCGGTCACCACCAGGCGCAAGAGCGAACGCATCTTGTAGCTGGTCTCCTCGGTGAACACGCGATGCCCCTTGGCCACCGCATGGCCCGGGCCGACCTTCAGCAGGGTGGCCGGCCGCAGGATCCCGCCGTTCATCAGCGCCGCATAGCCCATCGCCAGGTGCACCGGCGTGATCGCGATCGAGTGGCCGTAGCCGACGGTCATCACGTCGGTCCGGCTCCAGTCGCGCGGGCTGAGCGTGCGGCCACGCTCCTTCAGCTCGAGGGCGACCGGGTCGAAGAAGCCGAGCTTCTTCAGGAATTCCTTCTGCCGCGCGGCGCCGATCTGGTCGGCGATCTGCGCGGTGCCGATGTTGGAGCTTTCCTGCATGATTTCGGCGACCGAGCAGGGGCGGCCAAAGGGGTGGGTGTCGGTGATCGTGCGGCCCGACACGTGCAGCGCGTCGGGGCACGGATACATCTGCCCGACCGATTTCACGACGCCCGAATCGAGCCCCATCGCCACGGTGAACGCCTTGAAGGTCGATCCCAGCTCGTACACGCCCAGCGTCGCGCGGTTGAAGCGCGCCTCGGGCGTGCCCTGCCCGGCAATGTTCGGGTTCAATTGCGGCAGGCTGGTCATCGCCAGTACCTCGCCGGTGTGGATGTCCATGATCACGCCGGCCGCGCCGACCGCGGAGAATTTCTGCTTGGCGGCGAGCAGCTCGTGCTCCAGCGCCTGCTGGATCCGGCTCGAAATCGACAGCGTCACCGGCTCGCCGCGCCTGGCGGGGTCGGACAGATGGTCCTCGAACGCGCGCTCGATCCCGGCCATGCCCTTGCCGTCGACGTCGGTGTAGCCGAGCACGTGCGCGGCAAGGCTGGTCTGCGGGTAGAGACGGTCGGGTTCGCGGTCGAGGCCGAGGCCCGGCTCGCCCAGCGCGTTGATCGCCTCGACCACGTCGGGCGCGGCGCGGCGGCGCAGGTAGAAGAACGTCCGGTCGGACGTCAGCATCTTGTAATAGGTGGACGCGTCGCGCTCGGGCATGATCGCGGCCAGCTTGCGCGCCAGCTCGAGCTTGTTGCCGAGCACCTTTTGCGGGTGGAGGGCGATGGTCCAGGCATCGATGGTGCGGGCCAGCGCGACGCCGTCGCGATCGACGATGTCGCCGCGCTCGGGGATGTTGTGGGTCAGCGCCATCTTGGCCCCGGCATGATCGCCGAAGGCCGCCAGATAGAGGATCCGCAGCGCGATGATCGCGATCACGCCGGCATAGACCAGCATGCCGATCATCAGCCGCTGGTGCATCATCGCCAGGACCTGCCGTCGCTGGCCGACGAGACGGAGCCGGTCGGGGCGCGCGACGAGGGCAGGCGAGGGCGCGTTCATTGGCGGGAGCCGGAGTCCTTGGGTTTGCCGGGGGTCTTGGGCGAATCGCCCGTCGCGCTCTTCGCCGACGTCTTGGCCTTGGGCAAGGGCGCCAGCGGGTCGGCCGACGCAACTTTGGTGCCCTTGGTCGATGCCGGCGCTTTCTTGTCGGCGGTTAACGGCTTCTTGGCGGCCGGCTCGGCCTTCACCTTGTCCGCCGCGCCCGGCTTGGCCGCTGCCTCGACGCCCTTCTTCGGCGCGGGCACGGCGGCGCGCTCGGGCACCTTGTAGCCGGCGACGTGCATCATCTCGTCGGGCCGCGCGCTACGTTGCGGCGCCGGCGTCGCGGGCCGCGGCGCCACGGCGATCGGCGCACCGGCGTCGTCGGTCAGGCGATCGTCCTTCTCGGGCGCGGGCGCGCTGGCCAGCACGACCGGCGCATCGACGACGGTCTTCTCGGGCGGCTTGACGAGCGTCGCCAGCTGGAAACCGCCCTGCAGGATCTGGTCCGCGCTCGGCGCCGACAGGCGGATGAAATTGACGTTCCAGCGTTCCAGCTGGGCAAGCCGGCCGCGAGTCCCGATCTCGGTCTCGAGCACGCGGATGTCGCGCTCGGCGAGCACGATCTGCGTTTCGACCGCCTCGAGCTTGGCGCGCTCCGAGGCGACCTTCAGCGACACGAGGTAGCAGCCCAGCGCCGCCACCACGACGCCCGAGGCCATCGCCACCGAACCGAACCCACGCGCGCTCACGCCCTCTTCTCCTTTTGCTGGTCCCACGCGGGCGCATCGGTGCGCACAGCCGTGCGCAGGCGCGCCGAGCGCGCGCGCGGGTTCCGTTGCAGCTCGGCCTCGGATGGCGCGACCGGCTTGCCGACCTTTTCGAAACTGGGCGCCGGCCCCGCCTTCATCTCGGGCAGGTGGCGCGAACCGCCGGGATTGGCCCCGCTGCGGCTCTTGAGGAAGCGCTTGACGATGCGATCCTCGAGCGAATGGAAGGTGACGACCGCCAGCCGGCCGCCCGGGCGAAGCACTTTTTCGGCGGCGCGAAGCCCGGCCTCGAGCTCGTCGAGCTCGGCGTTCAAATGAATGCGGATCGCCTGGAAGGTGCGCGTCGCCGGGTCGGTCTTCATGCCCGGATGGTGGCCCAGCGCCTTGCGGACAACGGCGGCCAGTTCGGCGGTGCGGGTCAGCGGGCGCGCGGCGACGATCGCGCGGGCGACGGTGCGGGCGCGCGGCTCCTCGCCATATTCCTTGATGACGCGCGCGATCTCGGCCTCGTCGGCATGGTTGACGAAGTCGGCGGCACTTTCGCCCGCCTGGCTCATGCGCATGTCGAGCGGGCCGTCCTTGCCGAACGAGAAGCCACGCTCGGCCTGGTCGAGCTGCATCGAGCTCACGCCGATATCCAGCGCGACGCCGTCCACCGGCGTGAGGCCACGGTCTTCCAGCGCTTCGTCCATGCGGGAGAATCGCTCGTGGATCAGGGTCAGGCGCGGGTCTGGGACGGATGACTGCCCGGCGTCGATCGCATGGGGGTCGCGATCGAAGGCAATCACCCGTCCCGCCCCCGCCCCGAGCAGGGCGCGCGTATAGCCCCCTGCTCCGAAGGTGCCGTCGACAAGGATTTCGCCAGGTTGGACGGAGAGACTGGCAAGCACTTCGTCGAGCAGCACCGGGACATGCGGTGGATCTTGGGTGGGCGTGGGAAGGATCGGCGAGATCATAAGGCGATCCCCCGTTCCTCGAGCCGGAAGCGCGCGATGTCCTTCATGTCTTCCGGGATGTTGGCGTCGGCCAGGAACAGCTTGGGGTTCCAGATCTGGAAGGTCTCGCCCGCACCGATGAACAGCGCGAGGTCCTCGACCTGGCCCTTGCGGCGCATCATCGGCGGCAACAGGATCCGGCCCGAGCTGTCGTAGGGCACTTCCTCGGTCGCGCCGAAGGCCATCATCGTGCGGCGGGCATAGTCGAGCTCGCTGCCGCCGACGGTCTCTTCCTTCTCGGCGAGACGCTCGATCTTCTGGTATTTCAGCGCGGCATAGGCGGGATCATAGGCGCTGAGGGCCGGGAAGACCTCGTGCTTGGCGAGCACGATGGTGCGGGCATCGCCGCGGCGTTCGATGACGGAGCGCAGGAAGGCGGGCACGGAGACGCGACCCTTCGCGTCGACCGCGTTCAGTGCACTGCCCTGAAACAGATGCTCTAGCGCCACGAAACCACTCCCGCGGCACACGACTTCCCCGTTCGCGGACGCGCGGCATCGCCGCGCACCTCGCGCCCTTGTCCAATTGGATGGCCCAAATGGTTTGGTTCGCCCCGTGCCAGCGATGTTGGTAACTCAACCGATTACGGGACACAATGGATTTTGATGCCATTTCATGGGATTTCATGCCCAAATGGTGCAAATCCTTGGGAAATTGCGGCCTGCAGGACACAATTTCGCGACGATGTTCTTGCATCGTTCTCAATCTGTAGCTTGTGGATAAGTATGTGGGGGACTGTTGGCGACGCCGACTCAGCGGGCCGGCGCACCCGACTCCAGCAATTCGATGAATGCCGCATGTTGCCGTGCCGGATCGCCTTTCGCTTCGCCGACCAGCGTGTCGTTCAGCCAGTCGGCGTCGGCCACCACCACGGCCCGGCCTGCCCCGATCGCGCAGCGCGCCACGGCGCCGTCCGCCTCCACCGTGCAGCCCGGCTTTTCGGTCACCAGCGTGCCCGGCGAGACCATGACGAGATCGCCCCGCGTTACCGGCCCCCGCGCGTCGGGCGCGTCGAGCCGCAGGCCCCAGTGCGTCAGCAGCCCGGTATCGTCGAACATGATCGGCGGGCGCATCTTGTCGCCCAGCCCCCGCTCGCTTGGCCATTCGAGCATCGGGTCGGCCAGCAGCACCAGCCGCCCGCCCCGCCGCACCCAGGCGTCCAGCGCCACCAGCTCCTCCGCCGGCAGCGCCCGCGGCTGGACCGCCAGCAGCGTCGCCCCGTCCGGCAACTGGCTCGGCAGGTCGATCGCGGTCAGCGTGAAGCGCTGCTCCAGCGCGCCGACCACCGCCGGCCGCGCCGCGTCGAGCGCGAATCCTTCGCCGAACAGCAGCGGCAGGCTGGTCGACAGATAGAGCGTCGGCTTGTCCCCGGGCGCCGCGGCGGGCGCCTCGCTGCGGCACCCCGCGCCGAGCGCGAGCAGCGCGAGCAGCGCCCCCGCGCGCCGCGCGGTCATGGCGCGTCGCTGGCGCTGTTGCTGTCGTTGGACGAGGCCGAGGAATCGCCCGGCGCCGCGCCGATCTCGGCCAGCGGGTCGGTCGGCTTGTCGCTGTCGTTGGCGACGACGACGTTGACGGGATCGACCGGGTCCGCGCCCCAGCCGGTGATCGCCGCGCCGATCATCACGAGCAGGAAGACGACGGCTAGCCCCGTCAACCCGATCCGTATGCGTTGCCGGTGTGCCGGCTCCCCTCCGCTCATCGGCCTTACCTATGCACGTCGCGGGCTGGATGCAAATAGCTGAAACACTTGACGATGCCGCGCCGCGCCGCGACAGACGCCACCATGAAGACCCCCCTGACCCTCCTCGCCCTTGTCGCCGCCGCCGCGCTTGCCGGCTGCGACACCGCTCCCGAGACCATCGAAGGCGGCATCGCCGACCCCAATGCCGACGCCGTCGCCAACGCCGTCGCCAACGTCCAGCTGCCCCCCTCGATCGTCGCCAGCCACAAGTATCGCTGCGGCGCCGACGTCGTCGCCATCGACTGGCTGTCGGACGGCACGACGAACAGCGCGCGCGTCACCCCGCCGTCGGGCACCGGCGTCACCCTCACCCAGGCCGAGGCCGGCGGCGACTACACCGCCGATGGCGCGACCCTCAAGGGCGGCCCGCAGGATGCGGCCGTCACCTGGAACGGCGCTTCGTGTAAGAAGTAGGCGCCACGCCGCCGAGCGTAGCGACGCCGACGCATAGCGTCGTCGGAGCAACGCAAGAGACGGCATGAGCCGGCCGACCGGCGGCGTAGCCGACCGGATCGATGCCGTCAGGCGGCCGAAGGCCACCTCACGGGATTCATTCCCGTGACGTTCCCGCGCCCTCCGCCCCCATCGACCCCCGGCCCCAAATCGGCGCCGGGGGTTTTTCTTTGCGCGCGCGCCCGCTAGAGGCGCGCCCATGACCGCCAGCCCCACCGCCATCACCCCGCAAGTCGTCGCCGACCACGGCCTCAACGACGAGGAATATCAGCGCATCCTCGCCGCGCTGGGCCGCGAGCCCAACCTCGTCGAGCTCGGCATCTTCTCGGTAATGTGGTCGGAGCATTGCAGCTACAAGAGCTCGCGCTTCCACCTGAAGAAGCTTCCGACCAAGGCCGACTGGGTGATCCAGGGCCCGGGCGAGAATGCCGGCGTCATCGACATCGGCGACGGCGACGCCGCCATCTTCAAGATGGAGAGCCACAACCACCCCAGCTACATCGAGCCCTACCAGGGCGCGGCGACCGGGGTCGGCGGCATCCTGCGCGACGTCTTCACCATGGGCGCGCGCCCGGTCGCCAACATGAACGCGCTGCGCTTCGGCCGCCCCGATCATCCCAAGATGCGCCATCTCATCTCGGGCGTCGTCTCGGGCATCGGCGGCTACGGCAATTGCGTCGGCGTCCCCACGGTCGGCGGCGAGGTCAATTTCGACCCCGCCTATGACGGCAACATCCTCGTCAACGCGATGACCGTCGGCATCGGGAAGACCGACAAGATTTTCTATTCGGCCGCCACCGGGCTCGGCAACCCGATCGTCTACGTCGGCTCCAAGACCGGCCGCGACGGCATCCACGGCGCGACCATGGCCTCGGCCGATTTCGAGGAAGGCGACGAGGACAAGCGCCCCACCGTCCAGGTCGGCGACCCCTTTACCGAGAAGCTGCTGATCGAGGCCTGCCTCGAATTGATGGCGACCGACGCGATCGTCGCCATCCAGGACATGGGCGCCGCGGGTCTTACCTCCTCCTCGGTCGAAATGGCGTCCAAGGGCGGCGCCGGCATCCGCCTCGTCATGGACAAGGTGCCCCAGCGCGAAGAGGGCATGACGCCCTACGAGATGATGCTCTCGGAATCGCAGGAGCGCATGCTGATGGTCCTGAAGCCCGGCCGCGAGGCCGAGGCCGAGGCGATCTTCAAGAAGTGGGAGCTCGACTTCGCGGTGATCGGCGAAGTGACCGACACCGGTCACATGGTGCTCGAATGGAAGGGCGAGGTCGTCTGCGACATTCCCTTGGGCCCGCTCGCCGACGACGCGCCCGAATATGAGCGCCCCTATCTCAGCCTCGCCGACTACAAGAAATGGTCGGGCGTGGCGCCGCTCGGGCCGACCGAGCGGTCGGCCGACATCGCCGCCGACCTCAAGACATTGATGGGCTCCCCCAACCTCGCCAGCCGCCGCTGGATCTGGGAGCAGTATGACCACCAGGTCGGCGCCGACACCGTCCAGAAGCCGGGCGGCGATGCCGCGGTCGTGCGCGTTCACGGCACCGACAAGGCGATTGCCATCTCGACCGACTGCACCCCGCGCTACGTCTATGCCGACCCCTATGAAGGCGGGAAGCAGGCGATTGCGGAGGCCTATCGCAACCTCTCGGCAGTCGGCGCAACGCCGCTGGCGGTCACCAACTGCCTCAACTTCGGCAACCCGCAGCGGCCCGAGATCATGACCCAGTTCGTCGAGGCGCTGCGCGGCATGGGCGATGCCTGCCGCGCGCTCGACTTCCCGATCGTCTCGGGTAACGTCAGCCTCTACAACGAGAGCAAGGCGACCGGCGGCGGCTCGGCCATCCTGCCGACCCCGGCGATCGGCGGCGTCGGCCTGCTGAAGGACTGGAAGGACAGCGCGACGATCGCCTTCAAGGGCGAGGCGCACAAGATCCTGCTGATCGGCGCCGACCCGGCGGCCGAGCCCGAAATCGGCCAGTCGCTATGGCTCGACGTCTGCCGCGGCCGCCGCGAGGGCGCCCCGCCGCGCGTCGACCTCGCCCGCGAGCGCGCGCACGGCGAATTCGTCCGCAAGCTGATCGCCGACGGCTGCGTCGATGCGGTCCACGACGTCAGCGACGGCGGGATCCTCGTCGCGGTCGCCGAAATGGCGCTGGCCGGCAACATCGGCGCGCGCCTGCTCACCCGCGCCTTCGAGGACGAGGTCGACAAGGAAGTGGTGCGCCACGACTGGTCGATGTTCGGCGAGACGCAGGGCCGCTACATCGTCACCGAGCCCTATAATCACGACAGCGTCGAAACGCTGGCGTTCGACCATGGGATCGGCTGCTGCTTCCTGGGCTGGACCGGCGGCGACAGCATCTTCATCGGCAACAACGACGAGCCGACCGACGGCGAAATCGCGCTCGACGAACTGCGCACCGCGCACGAGGGCTTCTTCCCCGCCCTCATGTCGAACGAGCTTTAGGCCGTCCGCCCGGCGCGCCACAGCATCGCGCCCAGCCACGCCGCCCACAGCGCGTTGGCGCCGTAGGCGACCAGCGCGCCGTGGAGGTCCCTCGCCATCGCCCCGGCCAGCAGCAGCGCGGCGGGGCCGATCCCCGCCACCGCCCCTCCCGCCGCGGTCGCGCGCCAGCCGCGCCGCCACAGCGCTAGGGACCACAGCGCATACGCGGTTCCGGTGGCGATGACGCCCAGTTCGGCCAGCGACTGGTTCGCCGCCCACAGTAGGGGACCGAACCCGGTCACGCCCTGGTCGACCAGGCGCGGGACGACGAAGCCGTTGATCGTCCCGGCGCCCGCTCCCGCCGCCATGCCGGCCGCCAGCGGCACGAAACCGGCGACCGTCAGGGGTGTTGGGGCTGCGCGCACGAACAGCGCGAAACCGATGGTCATGGCCAGCATCACCAGCAGGATCGCGCCATGCACGCCGCGCACCAGCGCGGTGGTGTCGGCGCCCGTCGGGTGATGCGCCATCAGCAGGACGACGAGCAGCCCCGACGCCACCAGCGTCGCGCCCGCCGCCCGCGCGCCCTCGTCCCCGTCCATCGTGCTTGCCATGCCCTGCCCTTTGCGATGATGATGCCACCCTCGATGCAGGGGACGCGGCGGCCATGACAACCGACAATGCCGGCGCCTTGTCCGGCCGGTCCGGCGCCGGCGAGAGCGCGCGCGAGCGGATCATCGCCGCCTTCGACGCGATCGTCCTCGCGCGCGAACCGCGGCCACCCAACGTCGCCGCGCTCGCCGCCCGCGCCGGGGTCGCGCGCTCGACCTTCTACGACCATTTCGACAGCGCCGCCGCGCTCGAGCTGGAGGCGCTGCGCCGGCCGCTCGGCGCGCTTGCCGATCTCGCCGCGGGATGCGGCGACCGCGCGGCCGCGCTGGCTTGGGTCACCCATTTCTGGGACTATCGGGCCGAGGTGCGCAAGTTGCTCGCCGGACCCCGGCGCCCGCGCGTCGATCGGCTGTTCGAGGCCATGGTCCGCGACCGCGTCGCCGCCGCCGCCGCTCATGCCGACCTGTTCTCGGCGCAGGCCGCCGCCGCGCTGCTCGCGGTGCTCGACGGCTGGGTCCATGCCCGCTTCAGCGCCACGCCGGCAATCGTCACCGACCAGCTCGATGCCTCCTGCGCCGCGCTGCGCGCCGCCCACCGGCCTGCCCCATCCTGATTTTAGTTGCGAATGGTTCGCATTATCGTGTAATCGGACGTCATGATCGTCTGCTCGTGCAATGTGATTCGTGCCGCCGACCTGCGGGCCGCCGTCGCCCGCGGCTGCCGCGACGCCGATGGCGCCTACCGGTCGATGGGCTGCGAATTCCAGTGCGGCGGCTGCCGCGACCTTGCCGAGGACATCGTCGAGGAAGCGCTCGCCGCCCCCGCCCGCCAGGACCGCGACGCCGCCTGACGCGCAAGCAAGATTGCGACTGACTTTCAATCGCAGAAAAATCGCACTTTTCCGCCCTTTTTACGCGCTTTCCCCCTTTTCCATATGATGCGCGCAGTGTACCCAGTCGGG
>CAZKCD010000046.1:9519-12754 GCA_964551235.1 uncultured Sphingomonas sp. | reverse complement strand
AACCGCGTCGTCTACGACTTCACTTCGAAGCCCCCGGGCACGATCGAGTGGGAATGATGGACGGGCGGCCCGAGGGCATGGGCCGCCCGCCCGGCGACCGGTGAACAGGGGGCAAGACCGGTCGCGCTGACCGTTACGGCATCAGCACCGTATCGATGACGTGAATGACACCATTTGCTTGCATGACGTTGGCGATGGTGATCATCGCGGTGCCGCCCTTGGCATCGGTCACCATCCATCCGTTCCCGTGCTTCATGAACGAAAGCGAGCCGCCATTGACCGTTTGGAGCGTGGCGATTCCGTTATTCTTCGCGGCGAGCGCCTGGATCTGCCCGGCCGTGATCTTGCCCGGAACGACATGGTAAGTCAGGATCGAGGTCAGCGTTTGCTTGTTCGCTGGCTGGAGGAGCGTTTCGACGGTGCCTGCCGGCAACTTCCCGAAGGCGGCATTGGTCGGAGCGAAGACCGTGAACGGTCCCTTGCCCGACAAGGTGCCGACCAGATCTGCGGCTTTGACCGCTGCGACCAGCGTCGTGTGATCTTTGGAGTTAACCGCATTCTCAACGATCGTCTTGGTCGGATACATGGCCGCACCGCCGACGATTGGGTTCTTGGCGGCGACCGGGGTGGCGAGCGTCAGGGTCGCGGCGAGAAAGAGAATCTTGTTGTTAAGCATGACGTATCCCTTCTTCGATGGGAGCGGCTTTCAGGGCAGCTCTAAGAGAGATACGGCGGTTGTCGGCGTACGGATGCGTCCGCGATCAAATTTCGGTAAGCGTGCCGGTCGCAATCACGGGCCCAGTCGGTGCGCCGGTCGGCGAACCGCCTTCCGGTTCGATCGATATCGCGAGAATCGTTCCCGCCGGAATCGGGCGCGTGGTCGCATCGGCGACGAGCTGGCCCGGTGCGACCTGGCGTAGGACGCCCAGAGGACGGGGCGCGCCGCCATCCTCGATCGCCCACAGCTGCGCGCTCTTGTCGGGGGGAAGCGGCATATCGCCGCCGATTAGAAGGCGGTGGCCGCCGGCATCGTAGCGCGCGGGCATCGGCGCCCCCTCAGCGGGCGCGAGCGCGGCAACCATCGTCACGGTCGGCGCCGGGGCGGGCGCGGGCTGCGAGTCGGGAAGCGGGCGCGTCAGCAGGACAAGCGCTAGCGCGGCGGCAACGAGCGAGGACCCGCCTGCCAACCATTTCCAGCGACGCTCGCCCGGCGCGCCGTGGTCGTTGGCGGCGCCGAGGATGCGCCGTTCAAGGGCGGGCGAGGGGGCAGCCTCTGGCCAGGTCGCGAACAGGGTGGCGAAATGATCGCGCCAGCGCTCGACCTCGCGCGCAAACGCGGGCTCGGCCAGCTGGCGCCGAAGCGCGGCGGCGAGCTCGTCGCCCTCAAGCAGGCCCAACGCCAGTTCGGCGGCGGTGACGTCGGCGGTTGGCTCGGAGAGGGTCGGATCAGTCATCGAGGCAGTTCCTGAGGCGCGCAAGGCCGCGCCGCACCACGCTTTTCATCGTGCCAAGCGGAACACCGGCGCGCTCGGCCAGCTCGGCGTAGGTCTGGCCATTGAAGAAGGCGGTCCGGATCGCGTCGCGGCTGCGCGGGTCGAGTTCATCGAGGCAATCGCGCAGCTGATGGGCACGGTCGGTGGTGAGCGCCGCGGTTTCCGGATCGGGACGATCGTCGGGAAGGTCCAGCGCTTCATCGAGCGGCGCGCGGCGCCGGCCGGGGGCGGCACGGACCCAGTCGATGGCGCGATTGCGGGCGATCGTCGCAAGCCAGGTAATCGGGCTGGCGCGACCCGGTTCAAAAGCGCCGGCGCGACGCCAGACCGTGAGATAGACTTCGCTCAACACATCCTCCGCGGCCGCCCGTTCCCCGCAGATACGGAGACAAATGCCAAAGAGCTTCGCCGAGGTCAGGCGATAGAGGCGGGCGAAAGCGCTCCGGTCCTCGCGGCCCACCGCGAGCAGGGCGTCGACCAGGTCGGCGCGGGCCCCGTCGGCAGCGGCGGTCGGCGAGGATGGGCTGGTCATTCGTGATGGGCTAGCGGGGGACCCTTCACGACGCAACCAGCGACCCACGGAACGGTTCGCTCGCCGGTCTGTTCGCCAACGACAGGCTGAAGGAGTCCGATCATGGTTCGAGCGACGTGGAATGGCGAGACGATCGCACAGAGCGACGACACGATCGTCGTGGAAGGGAACCACTATTTCCCGGCGGGCGATGTGGCGATGGACCGGCTGACGCCGTCCGATACGGTGACGACCTGCCCGTGGAAGGGCGAGGCCACGTATTACTCGGTCCACGCCGGCGGGCGAACCAACGCCGACGCCGCGTGGACGTACAAAACCCCGAAACCCGCGGCGGCGGAAATTGCAGGGAGGATCGCGTTCTGGAAGGGGGTGGACGTGCGATGACCGGCGTCGACTCATTCGGGCGTTAACCACATCCCAACGGCCTTTGTCGTAAGCTCGGGCCGATGACGATCGAGGGTCAAAGCTCCCGGCTGGACAATATCCAGGCCTTGCGCGCGCTGGCTGCGATGATGGTGGTGATCCTGCATTCCTACGGACTGGGAACCAAGGCGGGCCACGATTTGGCTTTCCTTGCCGGCGCCGATCCCTGGGGGAACGCCGGCGTCGACCTTTTTTTCGTCATCTCTGGCTTCATCATGGTCCACATCTATTCCGCGCGCCCTCACTCGCCGGTGCGTTTCCTCGCCAATCGAGCCGCGCGGATCGTGCCGCTCTACTGGCTCGTCATCGGTCTTTTCGCCTTCGCGATTTCGCGGGGTGCGATGGCGCCGGTCGAGGCCGGCCCGGGCCAGCCCTGGACCAGCTTCCTGTTCCTGTCGCAACCGGTGTCGGGCTCCGTTCCCCTGCTCTTCGTGGGCTGGACCCTCGAATATGAGATGTTCTTCTACCTGTGCTTCGCCATGGCCATTGCGGTGGCCGAGCGGACCCGAATCGACCTGATCCTCGCCCTTTCTGGTCTAGTCGGAGGATCGATACTGCTTCTCGGCGTGGGGTCGATCGCCCTGGAGTTTTTGTTCGGCGCTTTGCTTGCGCGTCTCCTCCCGCTTTGCAAGCTGACCGCGAAAGGCGGCGCGGCGCTGACGCTAGGCGGTGCCGTGTTGCTGGCCTTGGGTTATGGCCAGCCAGCCGCGTACGAGCATCGCGTCCTTTGTTTCGGAATTCCCGCCGCCATGATCGTCGCGGGCGCGGTCGTCCTGCCGCAACGCGC
>CAZKCD010000046.1:0-9419 GCA_964551235.1 uncultured Sphingomonas sp. | reverse complement strand
TATGCCTTTCACGACTTCAAGAAGTCGGGCGTCGCGGCCGCACAGCTCGATCGCTGGGCTGACGCCGTCGGGTGGGAAATTCTGCTCAACCGTCGCGGAACCACGTTCCGTGGGCTGTCGGACGAGGACAAGGCCGGCATTGACCGGGCGAAGGCGATCCGCCTGATGGTCGCGCATCCCAGCCTGATCAAAAGGCCCGTCGTCAGCGACGACAATGACCGCACGACCGTCGGATTCCAGGCGGAGGAATTCGCTCGCATTTGGGGGTGACATTTTCGCTATTGCGAAACAGTCGCAATAAGGTATGTCGGACGCGTGTTCCGCGCCCGACGACAGACCTACGACAAGATCGTTATCTGGATCGCCCTTGCGATACCGGGCGCCTGGCTTTGCCTGCAATGGGCATTCTCGTCTGATCCTTGGCTCGCCGATTATATCGCGTCGAGCGGACTGTGGTCGGCGCGCCTACTGATCCTAGCGCTCTGCCTGACTCCACTTCAGCAGTTGGCCGGCCATCGGCGTTGGCTCGCATTACTCCTTCGCCATCGTCGGGCGATCGGCGTGGCTGCCTTTGCTTACACGTTGCTGCACGTCCTGCTGTACGCCGTCGACATGGCGGATCTCGACGCCATCGCGGACGAGGCAATGGCCCCGTCGATGGTAGCTGGATGGCTGGCCATCGCGGCCATGGCCATTCCGGCCGTCACCAGCAACGACCGGGCGATGCGCACCTTCGCCGCCGGATGGAAGCGCCTCCAGCGCTTTGCCTATCCGGCTGCCATTCTCACGCTCGTCCATTGGGCACTCGTTCACGACGGGTTCGGCGAAGCGTTGCTTCACTTTGCGCCTCTCATCCTCCTCCAAGCGCTTCGCCTGTGGCGCCGCCCTTGGTCTCCATCCCTTGAAAGGAAGACGATATGAAGACGATCCTGTTTGCCCTTGTTGCCGCCGGCTCCATGGCGCTGACGGCCGCGCCCGCCAGCGCCACCGGAAAGATGACGTGCAACGCGCCGCAAAAGAGCTGGAAGAGCATGGCCGCGCTCCAGGCCAAGCTGACCAAGGAGGGCTGGAAGGTCCGCAAGGCCAAGGTCGATGGCGGTTGCTACGAGGTCTATGGTACCGACCCGGAAGGTCGCAACGTCGAAGCCTACTTCCACCCGGTCAGCTACGAGAAACTGCTCGTGTCGCGCCGCGGCGAAGTTCTGTTCCGCAAGGACGAGCACAAGCACCACTAAGCTAACCCGCGGCTGAACGGGCATGCCAGTGCGCGTTCAGCCGCAATCTCGTAAAAGGGCGGCATGAAACACGCGATTCCCGCCGTCGCCGCGCTTGCCGCGGCTTCCCTGATCGCCGCGCCGGCCGTTGCCGATCCGCGCGAGTCCAGCCCGAATGACCCGACGTGCCGCATCGGCGGCAAGCCGGCGGTCCTCGTGCATGTCACGGGGCTGAAGAACGGCTCGGGCAAGGTTCGCGTCCAGGCCTATGGTCCCAACGCCGCGACCTTTCTCGACAAGGGCAAGTGGGCCGGTCGCGTCGACGTGCCGCTGAACGGCCGCCGGGCGCTGGACGTCTGCCTGCCCTTGCCGTCGACCGGCAATTATGCCGTGACCGTGCGCCACGACGCGAACGCCAACCGCAAGTCGGACTGGAATGACGGCGCGGGCTTCTCGCGCAATCCCAAGCTCAGCCTCACGTCCAAGCCGACGTTTGGGCAAACGGCGGTGCGCGTCGGCAACGACCCGACGAAGCTGCGCGTGGTCATGAATTACCGCCGCGGCCTGACGGTCGGCCCGATCGGCTGATCACCCTACCCGGCAAAAATGAACAGGGCGGCCCGCTCGCGCGGCGCCGCCCTTCTCTATTTTCAGGTCGCTTGGCCCTAGCGGTAGGCGATCAGGCGCCCGCCGTCGGTCAGCACGTAGAGCGTCTGGCCGGCGACGATCGGCTGAAGGCTGATGCCCTGGCCCGCGCCGGTCTGGCTCTGCACCGTCCCGCTCGACGGTTCGATATTGATGAGCGCACCGTTCGAGCCGGCAACGATGAGGCGGCCACCGGCCAGAACCGGCCCGGTGTAGAAGATCGGGTCCTTCTTGTCCTTCGGCTTCTCCCAGCGTGGCAGTTCGGCGATCCAGCGGATCTTGCCCGAGCCGCGCGCCATTGCGACGACCTTGGATTCGTCGGTCACGACGAACACCCAGTCGCCCGCCACCCACGGGGTGGAGATGCCGGCGACGTTCTGCTCCCACAGACGCTGGCCGCTGAACAGGTCGAGCGCGACCATTCGGCCGCCCTTGCCGACCGCGAACACCTGCCCGCCATCGATCACCGGGTCGGCGTCGATGTCGCTCAGCGACGCAACGCTGGTCGAAATGGACGTGCGCGACAGCGCGTCCTGCCAGACGACGCGGCCGTTTTCATATCGGTAAGCGTTCAATTCGCCCGATGAGAAGCCGGCGATGACCGTCCCGCGCGCCGCGGCTGGGGCCGATGAGCCGAACACGCCCGCGATTTCCAGCGCGGCGGCTGACGACCAGCTGGTCGTCCCGTCGGCGGTCTTCAGCGAGAAAATCTGGTTGTCCTGCGTCATCGCATAAAGGGCATCACCGAGGACAGTCGGCGCGCCGCGCAGCGGACCCGCCGGCTTTACCGTCCACGCCACGGCGCCGGTCGCCGCATCGAGCGCCGCGACATACCCGAGACCATTGGTCGCATAGACCCGGCCATTCTCGAACGCGACGCCGCCGCCGTAGACCGCCGCGCGGTCCTTGCCGACCTCGCCGAAGCTCGCCCGCCACACTTCGCCGCCGTTGCGAACGTCGAAGGCGCGCACGGTGCCCTGCGTGTCGATGGTGTAGACGCGGCCGCCACCGACCACCGGGCCGGACACGAGGCGGGACTTGTTGCCCGAGCCCTCGCCGATCTGCACGGTCCAGGCTACGCCGAGCGCCTGCCCGAGTTCGAGATGGCCCATCGACTTGGTGGCGTTGCCGCCCGACTGGGCCCAATCCTCATTGGCGGTCGCTACCGGCAGGGCGAAGGGCGCGGCGGCCGTGTCGAGATCGACCTCGATCGCATTCTCGCCGACCAGCACCGCGATGCGGTCACCGACGGTCGGGGTGACCTTCTTGTCCTTCTTGAACGGGTTGCAGCCCGCGACCATCGCGGTCGCGGCAAGCAGCAGGGCGGTGGAAGCAACGCGATTCTTCATGGGTCGAATCATCCCTTCGAAATGTCGGCGATGGCGGCGGTCGCGTCGACGCCGAGCGTGCCGGCGATCTGGACCGCGCGGCTGCGGATGGTGGTGGGTACGTCCTTGTTCGACGCGATGGCGGCGAACAGGCGACCGGCTTCGTCTTTCTTGCCCTGCTTGAGCAGCGCCATGGCGGTGATCTCACCGGCGCTCCCGAACCAGGGACTTTCCGGCTTGGCGAGTTCGGCCAGCCGGCTGACGACTTCCGCCGGCTTCATCATGTCGAACTGGGCAGTCACGCTGCGCAAGGTGGCGAGGTCGCGATAGGGCTGGGCAAGGCCGCTGTCCTTGGCGATTTCCTCGTAGATGGCGATAGCGCCCGTGCGGTTGCCTTGCGCCATCATGTTGCCGGCGCGAAGCAGCTTGGCCTGCGTGGCGACGCCTTCCGACGAACTGTCGACGATACCCGCAAGCTTCGTGTCCGACGCCTTCGGCCGGTTGCCCAGGCTGTCGTCGACGGCCGCGACGAGAATTTCGGTGTCCGCGCCGGCATCCTTTGCCTGCCGATCCTGCCAGTAGAGGAAGCCGGCAATGGCCGCGAGGAACAGCAGGACCGCGCCGCCGATCAGCGGGGCGTTCTTCTTCAGCCATTGCTCGGTCTGGTCGCGGCGGAGATTTTCGTCGACTTCGCGAACGAAGGCTTCGTCATGCTCCGTAGGGGGAAGGGCCAAGGATTACCTCTTCAGTCGGGGGAATGCGTCAGGGCCATGCTTCCTCCCCCCGCCTGAACGGAAGCTTGCCGGTCAACGCCTCTAGCGGAGGTGGCGGCAAAGGCAAAGGGGGAAGGGGCGCTCAGAACAGTCGGGGTCGCCGGCTCAGCCTTTCGGCCGGTACGTCTGGTCGGCGGTCGGGAAGCTGCGCGCGCGCACTTCCTCACGATAGCGGGCGGCCGCGTCACCAATCTCGCTCGCCAGATCGGCGTAGCGCTTCACGAAGCGCGGCGTGCGCTCGAACAGGCCGAGCATGTCCTCGGTGACCAGCACCTGCCCGTCGCATTGCGCGGAGGCACCGATGCCGATTGTCGGCACGGCAATCGCCTTGGTCGCCTGGTCGGCGATCGATTCCATCACGCCTTCGACGACCACGCAGAAGGCCCCGGCCTCGGCCACGGCCTTGGCATCGCCGACGATTTTCGCGGCTTCGGCGTCGGTCTTCCCGCGCGCCGCATAGCCGCCGAGGATGTTGACCGCCTGCGGTGTCAGGCCGACGTGACCGATGACGGGAATGCCGCGACTGGTCAGGAAGGCGACGGTTTCGGCCATCGCCTCGCCGCCTTCCAATTTGACCGCCGCGCAGCCGGTTTCCTTCATGATCCGGCTGGCCGAGGCGAAGGCCTGCTCGGGCGACGCCTCGTAACTGCCGAAAGGCATGTCGACCGCGACCAGCGCATGCCAGCTGCCGCGGACGACCGCCGCGCCGTGGGCGCACATCATCTCCAGCGTCACCGGCACCGTCGAAGGGAGGCCGTAAATGACCTGGCCGAGGCTGTCCCCGACCAGCAGCATCTCGCAATGCGGGTCGAGCAGTTGCGCGGTCCGCATCGTGTAGGCGGTCAGCATGACGAGCGGTTCGGCCGTCCTTCCGTCCACCTTGCGGGCGCGGATCGCGGGCACGGTCATGCGCTTGCCGGGCACCGGCGAAGGCGTGGCGCGGCTGGTCTCGGTATCGAGCGTGATCTTGGACATGGCGGCGGGTGTAGCGCGCCCGGGCTAGCGCAGCCACCCCGCTTGCTTCGCCTTGTGCGCGAACTGCCAGATGACGAAGCAGACGACGATGATGACGAACGGCATCAGCAGCACGTCCGACGTCATCAGGTTGCGCATTTCCGGCACGAGCAGCAGCGCGCTGTTCTGTGCGATGACCGCAATCAGGCTGACCAGCAGAACCGGGGCCGCCGCGCGGCGCTTGAGCAGGAGAAGGATGGCGCCAGCCAGCCCGCTCCACACCGCCAGCCCGTAGGCGCCGATCATCCAGGTCGGCGCGGCCTCCCAGATTGCGCGCTGGTCCGACGGCAGCCTTGCCGGATCCACGCTGACTTGCATCAGGTACATCGAGCAGCCGATCAGCTCCCACAACAATGTGGCGATCGCGGCGAGCAGGAACCAGCTCGGTGGTTCGCGGCGAATCTCGTTGGTCATGGCACTCCCTCCCAAGAGCGTTTCAGGGTGACAGGGTGACCCTGATGGGGCGGCCGCGCAAGGGCCAAGGCATTGACCGTCGGGCCTTATGTCGTCAGGGCATCTGCATGCCCCTTCCCGTCGTCGCCATCGTCGGCCGTCCCAATGTCGGCAAGTCGACCCTGTTCAATCGCCTCGTCGGCCGCCGCATCGCGCTGGTCGACGACCGGCCCGGCGTCACCCGCGACCGGCGCGAGGGCGAGGCCGAGCTGCTCGGGCTGAAATTCCGCATCATGGACACGGCGGGCTTCGAGGACGAGGACCCCCATACGCTGCCCGGGCGCATGCGCACGCAAACCGAGGCGGCGGTGGCCGACGCCGACGTCGCCCTGTTCGTGGTCGACGCGCGCGAAGGCATCACCCCGCTCGACGAGGAAATCGCGCGCTGGCTTCGAAGCCAGCCGACCCCGGTCGTGCTCGCCGCCAACAAGGCCGAGGGGCGCGGCGGCGAGGCCGGACGGCTCGAGGCCTATGCGCTTGGCATGGGCGAACCCTTCGCGCTGTCCGCCGAGCATGGCGAGGGGCTGGTCGACCTGTTCGAGGCGCTGCGTCCGCACGTCGAGCGCGAGGACGAGGTCGAAGAGGAAGAGGACGACGGCGAAGACAAGCCGCTCGGCCCGCTCAAGCTGGCGATCGTCGGCCGCCCGAATGCGGGCAAGTCGACGCTGGTCAACAAGATGCTGGGCGAGGACCGGATGATTACCGGCCCCGAGGCTGGCATTACCCGCGACAGCATCACCGTCGACTGGACGTGGCAGGACCGCGCCGTGAAGCTGGTCGACACCGCCGGGCTGCGAAAACGCGCCAAGGTCGACGACAAGCTCGAGAAGATGAGCGCCGCGGACACCCGGCGCGCGATCGACATGGCCGAGGTGGTGGTACTGCTGCTCGACGCGACGCGCGGGCTGGAGGTGCAGGATCTCAAGATCGCGAGCCAGGTCATCGACGAGGGACGCGCGCTGGTGATCGCGCTCAACAAGTGGGACGTCGCCGACAATGCCTCGAGCCTCTTCAACGGCGTCAAGGCCGCGCTTGAGGAGGGTCTTAGCCAGTTGAAGGGGGTGCCGGTGCTGACGGTCAGCGCCAAGACCGGCAAGGGCATCGACCAGCTGATCGGCGCCGCCTTTGAGGTCCGCGATTCGTGGAGCACGCGCGTGCCGACCGGCGAGCTCAACCGCTGGTTCGAGCGCGCGATCGAAGCCAATCCGCCCCCGGCACCCGGCGGCAAGCGGATCAAGCTGCGCTACATCACGCAGGTGAAGACCCGCCCGCCGAGTTTCGTCATTTTCGGCACGCGGGTGGACCAGTTGCCGGGCAGCTACGAGCGTTACTTGCTCAACTCGATGCGCCGCGACCTCGACCTCGGGCCGGTGCCGTTGCGCCTGACCTTGCGCGCGCCGAAAAATCCCTATGCGACGAACCCGGACAAGGGGACAAAATAACCGCTCCTTAACTCTCTTGCGGCATTGCAGTCGGGTGGGACAGCGCCCGAGGGGCGCGTGAGGAGCGGATAAGTGAACGACGTCGAACTCGTCGATTGGGTCTATTTCGAGCGGTCGCGTAACGAGCTCGGTCTCGGCTTCATCAAGATCCTGGGCTATTATCGCGAAGACGGCGCGAAGAGCGTGGCGGCCATCGAGCAGGCCATGCGCGAGCGCAATACCGTGGCGCTCGTCATCCCGGCGCACACGCTCAAGGGCGAATCGCGCCAGTTCGGTGCCGAGCCGCTGGCCGACGTCGCCGAGAAGATCGAAAACGTCGCCCGCTCGTGCATCGAGACGCACCGCTTTCCCGACGAACTCGTGCCCGACGTCGTCGAGCTTCGGCGCATGTTCGACCGCACGGTCGAGCTGTTCGACCAAGCCGTGAATCCGCTGCGCTCGCGCGCGCCGGTTACCGGCGGCTTCGGCCGCAAGGTCGCCAACCAGGACTTCGGCCGCATCTAGTTTCCGCCGATTGACAGTCGACTCGCCGCCTCGCAAGCTATCGGCGGGGAGGACAACTTATGCGTCGATGGATCATCGGCCTCTTGATGCTGATCGGCGTCATCGGGGCAGGCAGCTACGCACGGGCACACGGCCCATCCGTCTATCCGCTGGTGGCGGTCGACTAGCGCACCGGCAGAAGCGTTTTAGCGGCGCATGGGCTGAAGGCGCCCGCGCGCGAGGCTCCGCCAGAGCCATTCGAACGGGCCGTAGCGGAAGCGCTCGAGCCAGGGTTTCGACCACCACAGCATCGCCGCCCACATGACGAGCACGAACAGCCACAGGGCCGCGCGATTCACCTCGGCGAACAGCGACAGGCCATAGCCGTAGAAGATCGTGGTCATGACGATCGAGGTCATCAGGTAATTGGTGAAGGCCATCCGGCCGGTCGCGGCCACCCGGGCGCGCATTCCCTCGACCGGGTCGGCCTTGGCCCACAAGATGACGAGCGCGGCCCAGCCGATGGCGAGCAGGGTGTCGAACGGCACCGACAGGGCCATCGAGGCGGTGAAGACGGTCGCGGCATCGAAGCCGCTGTGCATCTGCCACCAGGCTAGGCCGGCGAGCGGCGGGAAGGCGAGGATCGACGTGACGAGCGCCCAGCGGCGGTAGCGCCGCGCCTCCCAGTCGCCGGTGACGAAGCCGGATTTGAAGAGCGCCATGCCGATCAGCATCAGCCCCAGCGTTTCGAACATGAAGACGGCGGCCGAGCGGAACGGCTCCCAGAGGCGCTCGACGAAGCGGTGGTGAACGATCGTCGCATAGTCCGACCGGTAGAGCCGCGTTTCGCTCGCCATTAGCGGACTTTGCGCGCCCGACGTCTTCTCGATTTCCGCCTTGGCGCCGGCGAGCCCCGCGCGCGCCTCCGGCGACAGGGTCGGATTGTCCGCCATCATCGCGCTTCCGCCAAGCATGGTGAGGAACAGGATGGAGACGAGCAGGAAGCTGCTGCCGAGCGCGATGCATTTGGTCACGTCGAGATTGCGCATGAGGTAGAGGATCATGCCGGCGAGCGCGTAGAGGAACAGGATGTCGCCGAACCACAGCAGGTAGAAGTGCGCGAGGCCGAAAAGCGCGAGGACCGCCATCCGCGCATAGTGGGTCGCCGCGCCGCTTCGTCCCGCGGCAACGGCCTGCCGGATGACGAGCAGGGTGGACGCGCCGAACAGCATCGAGAATAGGCCGCGCATCTTGCTGTCGAAGACGAGGAAAGCGAACAGCCAGCTGGCGAGGTCCGCGCCCTGCGCACCGCCGCCCGCCGCTGGATTGACGTAAACCGGGAAGGGCCAGGCGAAAGCGACGATGTTCATCGCCAGGATGCCCATCACCGCAATCCCGCGGACGATGTCGAGCGTGACGATCCGGTCGCCCGTTGCAGCGTTCATCGACTTCCCCCTTGTGCCCAGATCAGCCCTCGGCGGCTTCCGACTGGAGCTGGATGTAGTTGGGCAGGCCCATCTGGCGGATCATGTCGAACTGCGTTTCGAGGAAGTCGACGTGGCCTTCTTCGTCGCGCAACACCTCGGCGAAGAGGTCGCGGCTGACATAGTCGCCGAGCTCGTCGCAGACCTTGACCGCGTTACGGTACATGGTGACCGCTTCATATTCGGCGTCGAGGTCTGACTTCAGGATTTCCTCCACCGTCTCGCCGATGCGCAGCGAGCCCAAGGCCTGGAAGTTGGGGAAGCCGTCGAGAAAGAGGATGCGTTCGGCGAACTTGTCGGCGTGCTTCATCTCGTCGATCGATTCGTGACGCTCGTAGTCGGCGAGCTTCTTGACGCCCCAGTCGTCGAGCAGGCGGTAGTGGAGCCAGTATTGGTTGATCGCCGTGAGCTCGGCCTTGAGAGCTTCGTTCAGCAGTTCGATGACCTTGGGATCGCCCTTCATCACGCCGTCTCCTTTGCCCGACTGGGTACACTGCGCGCACCTTATGGGAAAGGGGGAAAGCGCGTAAAAAAGGGCGGAAAAGTGCGATTTTTCTGCGATTGAAAGTCAGTCGCAATCTTG
>CAZKCD010000045.1:11679-12859 GCA_964551235.1 uncultured Sphingomonas sp. | reverse complement strand
GGTCGAAGGGCAGGCCGAGGCGGTCGAGCAGGCGGCGGGCCGTGCCTTCCGGGTCTGCCACCAGATCCTCGTAAATGACGCGATGGACCGCGCCGGGCTGGACGGCGTCGAAGTGGCGCATCAGCCGGACATAGTCGCGATAATAGAGACCCATCGTGTCGAGCCGGTTCGAATGGTCTAGCCCGCGAGCGTAGAGCTGCTTCCAGTTCGAGAAAGCGCAGTCCATCGGGTCGCGCCGCACGTCGATGATCGTGGCGTTGGGCAGGATCAGCCGGATCAGCGATACGTGCATCCAGTTGTTGGGCATCTTGTCGATGAACATCGGCCGCCCAGTCTGCCGGTAGAGGCGCGTCGCGGCGAGATAGTCGGCGCCCAGCGCCTGAAGCGCGTCGGCATCGAGGCTGGCGAGCCGCTGCTCATAGGGCTGGCCCGCGGCCGTGGCGGCGGTGCCGATTTCGCGGATAAGGCGCGGCAGCTCGGGAAGCTCCGCGGTGCCCTCGATCGCCGGGTGGCTGGCCAGCATCTGCTCGACGAGGGTCGAGCCCGAACGCTGCATGCCGACGACGAAAATCGGATCGCGGGCGGGATCGCCCTGGCCGGCCCGAGCGGCGAAGAACTCGGGCGTGAAGGCCGCGATGCTGCGCTCGACCCAGGTGCCGATCGCCGCCGGATCGTAGGGCGTCGCGTCCGCCTTCAGCGCATTGCCGGTTGCGTACTGGGCGAACGCCCCGGCCGCGTCGCCGCGCTGCTCCAGCGCGGTGCCGAGCGCGAAGTGCAGCGGGATGCGGCGGTCGGGACTGGGCTCCGCCGCCAGCGCCTCTTCCATCCGGCGGACATCCCTGTCGTCAAACCGGCCGCGCTTCAGGTTGGCGAGATGGTACCAGGCCAGGCCGTCGCCGGGCGCGCGGGCGAGGACGGCGCGAAGGCCGCGCTCCGCTTCGTCCAGCTGCCCGAGCGCGCGCTGGGCCAGCGCGATGGGCAAGGCGTAGCGCCCGGGGTCGGGCGAGGCGGCCGACAGCCGGTGGTAGGCGGCAAGCTGTTCCTCGACGCGCCCGAGTTCGCCAAGGCACGTCGCGCGAAGCCGTTCGGCGGACGCGTCGGCGCGGTCGCGGTCGGGCAGGGAGTCGAGCGCCGCGAGCGCCGGCGCGAAGCGTTTCGAGCGGACGAGATGCTCGGCCAG
>CAZKCD010000045.1:0-11579 GCA_964551235.1 uncultured Sphingomonas sp. | reverse complement strand
CGCGCCAGCGCCACCGCCGCGCGCTCTTCCTCACTCGCTTCCTCGTCGTATCCGGTCGCCCGCAGGCTGCGCCCCAGAAGCAAGCGCGCCGCCGGATCGTCCGGTCGTTCCGCCACCAGCGCCCGGGCCGCCGCCACCGCCGCATCCGGGTCGGCGGCGAGGAGGGCGCGGACGTCGGCGTGGGTCACGGGATCAGACGTTAAACTTGAAGTGCAGGACGTCGCCGTCCTTCACCACATAGTCCTTGCCTTCCTGCCGAAGCTTGCCCGCGTCGCGGGCGCCGCTCTCGCCGTTCAGCGCGACATAATCGTCGTAGGCGATGGTCTCGGCGCGGATGAAGCCGCGCTCGAAGTCGCTGTGGATCTCGCCCGCCGCCTGCGGCGCCTTGGAGCCGACCTCGACCGTCCAGGCGCGCGCTTCCTTCGGCCCGACGGTGAAGAAGGTGATGAGGTGGAGCAGTTCGTAGCCGGCGCGGATGACGCGGGCGAGGCCCGTCTCGTGCAGGCCCATTTCCTCAAGAAAGGCGATGCGCTCGTCCATGTCCATGCCGACGAGGTCGGCCTCGATCGCGGCCGAGACGATGACCGCGTTGGCGCCTTCGGCCTTGGCCTTTTCGAACACCGCCGCGCTGTGCGCGTTGCCGGTCGCGGCCTCGTCCTCGTTGACGTTGCAGACGTAGAGCACCGGCTTGGCGGTGATCAGCTGGGCCTGCGAAAAGATGCGCGCTTCCTCGTCGTCCTTGGGCTGGGTGAGGCGCGCGGGCTTGCCCTCGCGCAGCAGCTCGAGCGCCTGGCCGAGGACGGACGCCGCGACTTTCGATTCCTTGTCGCCCTGCTGTCCGCGTTTGACGAGGTTCGGCACGCGCTTTTCGAGGCTTTCAAGGTCGGAAAGCAGAAGCTCGGTTTCGACCACTTCGGCGTCGGCGATCGGGTTCACGTGGTTATCGACATGCTGGATGTCGTCATTCTCGAAGCAGCGCAGGACGTGGACGATGGCGTCCACCTCGCGGATGTTGCCGAGGAACTGGTTGCCGAGGCCTTCGCCCTGGCTCGCGCCCTTCACCAGGCCCGCGATGTCGACGAAGGCGAGCTGCGTCGGGATGATCTTGGCCGAGCCGGCGATCTTCGCCAGCGTGTCGAGGCGCGGATCGGGGACCGCGACCTGGCCGACGTTGGGCTCGATCGTGCAGAAGGGATAGTTGGCCGCCTGCGCCGCCTGCGTCTCGGTCAGCGCGTTGAAGAGGGTCGACTTGCCGACGTTCGGCAGGCCGACGATACCGCATTTAAAGCCCATGATGCTCTCGTGTTTGGGAAGTTGCCCACGCCCTTAGCCGCCTCGCGCCCCGATTTGAAGCGGGGACCGGTCGGCTCAGGCCTCGTGCCGCGCGGCGGTGCCCGACGGCCGGCGGCGCATGTGCCGCAGCGGATGTAGCAGATAGTCGCCGACCGAGCGCGGCGGTTCCAGCCCGGCGACGCCCACGTCGGGCCATTCGTCCTTCGCCGGCCAGTAAGCGGTGCCGAACAGGCGGTCCCAGACGGTGAAGACGAAGCCGAAGTTGCGCCCGTGGTGACGCGGGTCGAGCGAATGGTGGATGCGGTGGAAGCGGCTGTCGACGATCAGCGCGCGGAGCGGCCCCAAGTGGAAGCGGGTCGGCGAGTGGATGATCAAATTCTGAAAGGCGACGATGGCCGCCACCGCCACCGGAATGTCGCGCTGCCCGATCAGGCTCAAGGGGATGATGACCACGAGGAATTCGGTGACCGCCATCGCCGGGTGGGCGTAGCTGTTGGCGACGTGCAGCTCACGCGGGGAATGATGGACGGCGTGGACCGGCCACCAGATGCGATGCTCCAGCCGATGCTCTACGTACCGCAGTAAGTCGTAGACCAGCAGCAGGATCGCCCCGGCGAGCACCGGATGCAGCGGCGACAGGTCGAGCAGGGGCTCGACCCCGATTTTCGCCCAGGCCAGGTTGAGTGGATAGCTGGCAAGAACCACCAGCGCCGGGGTCAGCACCAGGAGCAGGAAGCCGAACAGCCGGGCGCGCAGCGTGTGCCGCTCCTTCGGGCTGGCATATTCGAGGAGAATGCACAGGATCGCGAGGCCCGCGACCGGCAGCATCGCCCGTCCCGCCGATCCGAATAGTTCAATCATCGCAGCAGCATAGGGGCTTCGTCCGCGGGGGCAAGCGGCGCGCGGGCCTGCCGTCGCTGCCAGTCCTTCCAGCGGCGCGTGAGATAGGCCGACAATTCGATGCCGCCCATTTCCAGCCCCATCGGGATATAGTGCCGCGCCATCCCGAGTCCGCGCAGGCTGCGCCGGCCGTTGATCGAGCCATCGACGCGGAATTGGACGTGCCAGCCGGGCAGGCGGTAGTTGGGGAACGGCCGGATATCGATCATCTCGGACCAGTAGAATTCGCGCCTGGTCAGCAGGCTGGCGACGCGGAAGCCCTCGCTCGACACTTCGACCCGCAAGCCCAAGGTCGCGATGAGCATCAGCGCGACCAGCAAGTTGAACCCGCCGAACGCGACCAGGAACAGGCCACCGGGCAGCGACGGTGCGGTGAAGTCGCGAAAGACCCCGAACCACAAGGCCGTCAGGATGAAGGCGAAGCAAGCGAGCCCGATGGCGCGCAACAGTTCCGCCCACCAGCGCGAGCGGACCACGCGCACGCGGCCCGTCACGCGAAGTTGAAGCTGACGCTGAGCCGCTCGCCGCGGCCGGTGTTGGGCCGCACCTCGTGCCGCAGCCAGCTTTCCCACAGCAGGAGCAGGCCCGGCGCGGGCGCGACGTCCACGAACGGCCGCAGCGGCTCGGGCGCGTCCTCGCTGCGGACGGGGGCGGCCATCATCATCGGCAGGCGCGGGTCCTCGAACCGGATCGCTCCGCTGCCGGCCGGAACCTCGACGTAGAGCGTGCCCGACAGAATCGAGTGCGGATGAATGTGCGCGCTGTGGTGCCCGCCGCCCTTCAGGAGGTTGACCCAGAGGCTGTCCAGCTTGGGTTTGACGTCCCACGCCAGTTCCTTCGCGAACGCCGCCGCATGCTTGGTCAGCACGCGCTTCAAATCGTCGAACACGGGGTCGCGGCGCGGCAGGTCGTTGAGCGATGCGTAGCTGGTGTAGCCCTTGTAGCCATGCTCGCGGCTCCAGCGAATGCCCGCGCCATCGTCCTCGGCGAGCGAGCGGATCGAATGGGCAAGGTCGGCGATGAGCGCGTCATCGTCGAGGACGGCACGGTAAAGCGGCGTGACGAATAGGGTGCGCATGGCCGTTGATCTGCCGATCCACGCGGCATTCGGCAAGCGGCGAAGCGTGGTTGCAAATCAGATAGCTGAATGCGATGCATAGAGTGAAGTGGGGGAGGGAATTGTAATGCGTCCGATGATGTTGGGGGTTGCTGCGCTTTGGTGCGCGGCAAGTGTCGAGGCGTCGGGAACACCGATACCGACCTCGGTTTGGGATGGGCCCGCAGCCGTCGATCCGGCGTCTGTTCCGATGCCGGACATTGCGTTCGTGCCAACCGAGGCAGATCGCGCCGACTTCGATAAATACTTCTTCTTCCATCGCTCTGACACTGACTTCGCGACGGCCTACGCCGATCTCGACGAATGCGACAATTACGCGGCTGGTCGACCGACAGGGCCGCAAATGGACATGAGCTACCTGCTCGCGATGCAGAACCAGGCAATGGCGCAATATGGTGCCGCCGCCGGTGCCGCTGGAGGCCTTATCGGCGGAATGATCGTCGGTGCGATTGTCGACGCGCAAATGGCCGCGCAACGCCGCAAGCTGCGTCGGGGAATCATGCGCCATTGCATGGCGTTCAAAGGCTATTCCGCGTTCGGCCTGTCGAAGGCCAAATGGACTACCTTCAATTTCGAGGAAGGCTGGTCAGCGGAGGCTGAGGATAGCCGCATGCATTATCTGCGTCTGCAGGCGAAAGTCGCGTCCGGCCCGCGCCCGTCGGTGGGAGAGTTGCGCTGATGTCGATCCTACTGTTCGCTGCCGCCGCGCTCTCGTTGAATCCCGGAACCGAGCAGTTTCGCGAAAAGGACACGGTTCGCATCGATCCGACCAAATCCTATCTGGTCATTCGCACCAATTACGTGAGCGGAATCCGCCTGTTCAGGACGGTAAGCGATTCCGAACGTTCGACGTGGGAGAATGAGCGCCGCGTTCTCTACGATAAGGCGCGCGCCAAATATGATCGCGCTTTGAAACGATACGAGCGCGACACCCACGATTGGGAGAAAGGTTCTACGGCCGACCGGCGCATGATCGGCAAGAAGCCGGTTCGACCGAAGGAAGTGACGCTCGAAGGGGTGGCGATCGCGCCCGTCGAAATGGCCAACTTCGTGACCATCGCCGGCCATTCGCCGATTTCGAAAGATGCCAACGGAATGCGGACCTTCCTGATCGCGCTTCCGGCTGGAGACTATCGAATTCACGGCGTTCCCGCGCAAAATGAGGCGATCGGCAACGGCAATTGCTTGTGCTTCGGTTCGGTAGGTTTCACCCTGTCGCGCGGGCAGGTGACCGATGGTGGGATGCTGACGGGATCGTCCGAGAATTTCTTCGAGATGCCGGTCTACGTGCCCGCGTCTGCCAGCCCGGCACCGATCGCCAAGCTGCCTGGCGTGTCGATCGTCCCCGCAAACGTTCGCGCGGTTGGGAAGTTCGCCAATTTCTATGCCAATCCAGTGACGCGATTGGCCCCGGTTGCGGGCGTGCTTGCCTATGACCGCGATATCCCGCTCGACGTCGCCAACGGGAATGCACCGCTGAAGGCGGTGCGTTAGACGGGAAGTTTCGCCAGCCACGCCTCAAGCTGGCGCGGGCCGGTAAATCGGACGACCTTGCCCTCGTGCCCGCGCAGCATCGCCGCGGTGCGCGGGCCGGGGCCGAGGCGCCAGGTCACGACGTACCACAGGAAGGCGAGGTCGAGCCGCTCCGGGCAATCCTCGGTCATGTCGGCGCGGGTGCGGCCGCGGTGCGTGACGACCCGTTTGACGATCCGCCAGAGACACAGCGGAATGGGAAAGTCGAGGTGGACGATCGTGTCCGCCCGCGCGATTCGCTGCGGCAGGGTCGAGCCGTAATTGCCCTCGATGATCCAGCGGTCGGTTTTGAAGATGTCATCGAGGCCCGCGCGGACGCGGTCGTTGCCGCCATCGACCCAGCCGGGCAGCCAGTTGAGCTTGTCCATGTGATGCAGCGGGAGCCCAGTTTGCTCCGTCAGCTTGAACGCCAGCGTCGACTTGCCCGCGCCGCACGGCCCGATCACGAGGACCCGGCGCACCCCTTATCCCTCGGGGCCGAGAGTTCGGACGACCTTGCCCGCGGAATCGAGGAAGCCGATCGAGGTGGCGCCGTCGGCATCGACCTTGAGCATCAGGCGCGGCGCGCCCTTGGCGTCCTGCAGCATGACGACCGACGCGCGGTCGCGCGACTTGCCGACAAAGATCCGCCCGGCGCCACGGCCGGCATCGTCGCGGATCTTGGCCTTGCCGTCGACCTGCTCGAACATGGTTTCCTTGCCGCGGTCGGAAATGATCATCGCCGCCACGTCATTGTCGCCGCCATTGTCGTTCTGCAGCAGCTGCAGCGTCTGGTCGTTCTCGTAGCGGTCGAAGGTCAGGCTGGCACCCGCGCTGCGCTTCGCGGCGTCGCTTTTGCCGGCCCAGATCAGGCCGCCATTCTCGGTGCCCTCGTCGTTGAGGAACAGCATGCCGGCCGCGAAGCGCCGGTCGGGGCGGGGGATTTCCTGACCGCGGTGGAAGGCACCGGGAAAGGCGTCGCGGCTGGCGATGACGAGGCGCAGCGTGCCGTCCTTTTCGCGCACGTTGATGCGTTCGACGTCGATCGTGCCGAAGCGCGCCGGCTTGGCGGCCGCGACCAGCGCGACCGACATTCCCACCAGCGCCGCACCCGTGACCAACCCGTGCCAGTAACTCATTTCCACCCTCCGTAAGCGTATTAGGCCGCTAATACGGGTGGAGGGTGGCCTGTCAATCCTGGTGGAGGCGCATGGCGACGTCGCTCATGAAGCGTGCGTCGTCACCGTCGGCCAGCCTCTCGGCCTCGGCCGCCATCGCGCCGAGGAGGTCCGCCAAGGGGTCCATCTCGCTCTTGGCGTAATTGCCCAGCACGTGGCCGGTAACCCGGGACTTGTCGCCGGGATGGCCGATGCCGATGCGGACGCGGCGGAAGTCGGGGCCGAGCGCGGCGTTGATCGAGCGCAGCCCGTTATGCCCGGCCAGTCCGCCGCCGACGCGCACCTTGACCTTCATCGGCGCGAGGTCGAGCTCGTCGTGGAAGACGGTGAGCGCGTCGACGTCGAGCTTGTAGAAGCGGAGCGCCTGCTGCACCGCGTCGCCGCTGTCGTTCATGTAGGTCTGCGGTTTGACCAGCAGCACCTTGTGGCGACCGATGCGGCCTTCGGCGATGAGGCTGCGGAACTTCTTTGTCCACGGGCCGAAATTGTACGTGTCCGCGATCACGTCGGCGGCCATGAAGCCGACGTTGTGGCGGTGCAGCGCATATTGCGTGCCCGGATTGCCGAGGCCTGCCCAGATTTGCATCGCGCTTCCCTTCAAACAAAAACGCCCGCCCCGCAACCGGGACGGGCGCTCTTGATTGGCCCGCGAGGGGGAGGGGGCTTAGGCCTCCTCGCCGCCTTCGCTCTCGTCGGCCGCGTCATCGCTGACGGTCGGGACCGAACCGGCATCCGCCTGGGTCGTGTCGCCTTCTTCCGACTTCATCGCCGACGGGGCGACGAGGGTGGCGATGGTGAAGTCGCGATCGTCGATCGCCGACTTCGCGCCCTTCGGCAGCTTCACGTTGCTGATGTGGATCGAATCGCCGATGTCGAGGCCGGCGAGGTCGATGTGAATCTCGTCCGGGATCTCGGCCGCGTCGCAAACCAGCTCGAGCTCGTGACGGACGATGTTCAGCACGCCGCCGCGCTTCAGGCCCGGCGCCGCGTCTTCGTTGTCGAAGCGGACGGGGACCGAGACGTTGACCTGGCTGTGCGCACCGATGCGCAGGAAGTCGACGTGGATCGGGCGGCTGGTGACCGGGTGGAAATCGACCGCCTTGGGCAGCGTCCGGTTGGCCTTGCCGTCAACCTCGATCATGACGACCGAATTCATGAAGTGCCCGGTGTTGAGCATCTTCGTGAGGAGCTTCTCCTCGACGTGAACCGACAGCGGTTCCTTCTTGTCGCCGTACACTACGCACGGCACCCGGCCATTGCGACGCAGTTCGCGGGAGGCTCCCTTGCCAGCCCGATCGCGCGCTTCGGCGGGCAGCGTCAGCTGTTCGCTCATTGCTTGATCCTTATGTTATTGCCCCGCCACGCCTCCAGGGATGACCATGGGTGGGCGAGCGCGCCTATAGTCGCAGGCGTGCCCGAAGGCAAGCCAAAGGGGGTTCAGCCGATGCGGCGGGCGAGGAGGCCGCGCTGGGCCAGCTTGGCCTGCACGCTGTCGCGGCCGATGAGGTGGCCGGTACCGACCGCGACGAAGATCGTGCCGGGCCGGTCCATCCGCGCCTCCAGCCAGTCGGCCCAGCGCGCGTTGCGGTCCGCGAACAGCGTCCGGTAGGCCGCGGGCGAGGCCTGCTCGACCGAGCCGAGGATGGTCGAGAAGCGGCTGGCATCGCCACGGCGCCACGCGCTGCGCATATCGTTCAGCATCACCGGCAGCGGCGTGGCGGTGGCCGGCGCCGCGGCGGTCGCCTTGGGCAGGCCGGCGAACATGCCGAGCTGGAATTCGAAGCTTTCGAGCCCGTCCACCTTCTTGCCGAGCGCGTCGGCGGTGCGGCGCAGGACGGCGTCCGCGCCATATTCGACGCTCATGCCCAGTTCGCGCCCCGCGGCCATCGCCTTGCCGGCGGAGGCGACGAAGTCCGGCGCGCGGTCGCTGTCGACCACCGGCTGACCGGCGACGATCGGCTTGGCGAGGCGCTGGCGGACGAGGGCGTCGTGAAGCTCGGCCGGGTCGGAGGGGATGACCGTTTCCAGCACCAGCTCGTCCGACTGGTCGAAGGCGGCGCGGACCCGCGCGCCGAACCAGCTGGTGTCGCGGTCGAGCGAATGGAAGGTGCCGAACAGGTAGATGGTGGTGTCCGCGTCGCTGACGACCCACAAGGCGGGACCGGTTCGCGCGGCGGCGCTCGCGGGCTCGACCACCGGCAATGCCGCGACCGGCGCGGCGAGGGCGACCAGCGCCGCGGCGGCGATCAGACCGCGGGCAACGAAACGAGCGCCCGGCGCTCGTGAAAAAACGCCTGTATCCAGCACCTTGACCCCCCCGGGTTGTGCCAAGCCAGAATGTCTTAACAGGCTCGCAAGTCAAGGTAAGCGCACGGTTAACGGTCTCGGCTCGTCGCATTTCCGGGGGGAATTATGCGGCGTCGTTGCGCGCCGGACACAGGAATGCGCGTCCCTCGCGGGGAGGGACGCGCATTCGGTGCTCGCAAACGGGTCTTAGTTGGCGGCGGGTACCCGCGCCGCGACGATGTCGCGATCCTTCAGGTAGCGCTGCACGCTGTCCGCGCCGGCGAGGTGGCCCGCGCCGACCGCCATGAACACAGTGCCCGGCTTGTCGAGGCGCTGGTCGATCCACTCGGCCCACTTCTTGTTCCGCTGGACCAGCAGCACGTCGTAGAGCGCCCGGCTGTCCTTGGTGCTCTCGTTCATGATCTCGGCGACGGCGTCGGGCTTGCCCGAGCCCCAGGCCGTGGTCAGCTTGTTGAGCACGTCGGCGCCCTGGTCGAATTCCTTGAGCGTGCTTTCGAGCATCTTGACCTGCTCGGCCTCGGCCAGCGAGCTCATCATCTGGAACTGCAATTCCATCGTCTCGACCTCGCCGACCGGCTTGTTGGCCGCCTTGGCCGCCGCGGTCAGCACCTTTTCGGCGCCCGCCTCGGCGTTGATGCCGCGGCTCTGCATGTCGAGCACGGTCAGCGTCATCGCCGCAAAGAAGGGGCGGAACATGTCGAACGCCGTCGGCGGCACGCCGAGCTTGGCGAGACGCTCCTTGTACAGCTTCTGTCCCTCGGGCGAGAGCTTGGCGGTCAGCGGCTTGCCCGACGGGTCCATCGCATATTTCTGCAGCAGCGGGAGGACCGCGGCCTGGTCTTCCGGCGTGACGATTTCGAGCACCAGCTCGTTCGACTTGTCGAAGCTCGCCTTGACCTCGTCGTTGAACCAGTCGCCCTTGCCGTCGAGCGCGTGGACCGTGCCGAACAAGTAAATGGTGGTGTCGGCGTCCTTGACCACCCAGACGGCGGGGTCGAGGTCGGGCTTGGCCGGCTGCGCAGCGGCCGGCGAAAGGGCGATGGCCGAACCGAGGAGGCCGGTGAGGAAACGCTTGAGAATCATGACATTACTCCGTTGCTTGATCAGTTGGTGCGTCAGAAGGGATGGCGGAAGGCTTAACGGGCCCGCCACTTGCGGTAGAGGTAGGCCAGCGTGCCGCCGACGATCGACGCGGCGAAGATGGCTAAGTGGTTGACGGGCGGTGCGGCCTTGACGGTCGCGAGCGCAAGCCATGACGGGTAGAGCATCGCGTAAATGTAGAAGCCGGCGGTGGATGCCCACAGGTTGTCGAGCAAGTCGACCTCGTCGATTTCGACCAGGTAGATCCAGCAGATTGCCACGAACAATCCGCCGAGGAAGAGAACCGCGCCCCAGGCCAGCGCGGGGGGGACCGAGTACACGCCGCGCGCCGCTTCCTGCTGCATGAAAAATCCGGCCGCGCCGCCAGCCACCAATCCGGCGAGGAAGACCGCGCCGATCATGTTCCAGAAGCGGCGCCGCCGTTTCCGTTCGGCGCGTTCGCCTTCGCCCAAAATCTCATCACGCTCAGTCATTGCGCGCTCCATCGTCGAAGATTTGCTCGATCGTGCAGTCGAACAGCCGGGCCAGCTTGAAGGCCAGCGGCAGGGAAGGGTCGTGCTTGCCGGTCTCGATCGCGTTGATCGCCTGGCGCGACACGCCGATCCGGCCGCCAAGCTCGGCCTGGCTCCAGTTGCGCTCGGCGCGCAGGACCCGAAGGCGGTTTTCCATCAGGCGACCTCCGGCGGTGGCGCGTCCTCGGGTGCCAGCTGCCAGGCGAGGATCGCCGTCGGCAACACCGAGGAATAGAGGAACAGGCCCCAGAAGATTCCGCCGATCAACCGGCTCGTCACCTCGGTGCCGGACAGGGTCCCGCCGATATCCGTCGCGAGCTGAAGGCCGAACAGGATCGCGAGGCCCAGCGCGGTGAGGACGAGGTAAGCGCCCTGGATCGCGCGGTGACGGAGTTTGAGCTCATATTCGTCCAGCGCGCTCTCTTGGTCGCCGACGATCCGCTGCAGCGAGGAGCCGGCGATGACGACCGCGCAGCCCACGGCGGCGACGATCATCGTCCAGCCGGCGATGGCGGTCGCCAACGTTTCGGGGCCGACCAGCCGCAGCAGGGCGCCGGCCGGATAGAGCACCAGCGCGCTTGTCGACAGCGCACGGGCGGCGACGATCCCGATCGGCTTGCCGCGGCGGTCCTTGTCATTGGTCCAGAAGATCATGGGTCGTTCCGTTCGAATCGATGTCAGGTTGTCCTTACATAAAGTCACGATTCGCTGACTGTGTCAACACTACCTTACTTATGGTCGCGATTTCCTGACATTCCCGAGGGAAAGAGCGCGCTCCATTGACGCTATCGGCCCCTTCCGCCAAAGCCCCGCGCATGAGCGACAAGACGCCGTTGAGCTTCCAGGACCTGATCCTGACGCTGCACCGCTACTGGGGCGAGCATGGCTGCGTGATCCTGCAGCCCTATGACATGGAAATGGGGGCGGGGACCTTCCACCCGGCCACCGTGCTGCGCGCGCTCGGCCCCGATCCGTGGAACGCGGCCTTCGTCCAGCCCTGCCGCCGCCCGACCGACGGCCGCTATGGCGAGAACCCCAACCGGCTCGGCCACTATTATCAGTATCAGGTGATCCTGAAGCCGAGCCCCGCGAACCTGCAGGAGCTCTACCTCGGCAGCCTCGACGCGATCGGCATCGATCCGCTGAAGCACGACATCCGCTTCGTCGAGGACGATTGGGAAAGCCCGACGCTCGGCGCCTGGGGGCTCGGCTGGGAAGTCTGGTGCGACGGCATGGAGGTCACCCAGTTCACCTATTTCCAGCAGGTCGGCGGCTTCGACTGCAAGCCGGTCGCGGGCGAATTGACCTACGGCCTCGAACGCCTCGCCATGTACATCCAGGGCGTCGACAACGTTTTCGACCTCAAGTTCAACGACGCGGGCGTGACCTACGGCGACGTCTTCCTCGACAATGAAAAGCAGATGTCGAAGTGGCATTTCGAGGTGGCCGACACCGACGCCCTTTTCGACCTGTTCAAGAAGGCCGTCGCGGAAAGCGAAAACTCGCTGAAGGCCGGCGTGCCGATCGCGGCCTATGAGCAGGCGATCAAGGCCAGCCACGTGTTCAACACGTTGCAGGCGCGCGGCGTCATCTCGGTCGCCGAACGCCAGGCCTATATCGGCCGCGTCCGCGACCTCGCCAAGGGCGCCTGCCAGGCGT
>CAZKCD010000044.1:0-13489 GCA_964551235.1 uncultured Sphingomonas sp. | reverse complement strand
GGCGCGATGGTGCTGCTCGACGCTTGCGTTCGGCTGCTTCCCGGAGTAATGGGCGCGCCCACGAGCGGTGAGGAGGAGAGCTTCGAAAGCGGCCTCCTCGAATATCCGCACTATACCCGACCTGTCGAATGGGAAGGGCGCACGATCCCCGAAGTGCTGCGATCGGGGGATCATGCGAAGATTGCCGCATGGCGACATGCAATGGCGGTCAACGATACACGGCTACGGCGGCCGGACCTGATGGAGCGTCATGGGGACGCTACGAGGTCGTCGCCCTCTGGTGCGCGGCATGAAGATTAGGACTGAGTTGAAATGAACCTGATCCAGACGCTTGAACAGGAAGCGATCGAGGCGCTGACCAAGGACCGCGCCATCCCCGAATTCCGTCCCGGTGACACGCTGCGCGTCGGCGTGAAGGTCGTCGAAGGCGACCGCGCCCGTGTCCAGAATTACGAAGGCGTGTGCATCGCGCGTTCGAACAAGGGCATCGGTTCGAACTTCACCGTGCGCAAGATTTCGTTCGGCGAGGGCGTCGAGCGCGTCTTCCCGCTCTATTCGCCGTCGATCGATTCGATCACGGTGGTTCGCCGTGGCGCCGTGCGCCGCGCGAAGCTCTATTACCTGCGTGGCCGCCGCGGCAAGTCGGCCCGCATCGCCGAGCGCCGCGACATCCGTCGCGACGAGTCGACGGAGGCCTAAGGGCTTTCCAAACGACGCTCGAGCGGCAAGAACAAGGGGCGTCCGGCTGGTCCGGGCGCCCTTTTTCGTTGTCCGAAAGGTCGTCCATGCGCCGTCTCATTCCCGCCTTGCTGATCGCCGCCGCCGCACCCGCCACCGCGGGCCTTCCCGTCCCGGCAGGCGTCGACCAGAAGGAACTGACGCTGGAGCGGCTGTTCGCCTCGCCCGCCCTGTCGGGATCGGTCCCGCGCGGCGTGAAGCTATCACCGGACGGCAAGCTGCTGACGATGCTGAAAGCGCGCGCCGACGACCGCCAGCGCTTCGACCTGTGGGCGCTCGATACCGCCACGGGTGCGTGGCGAATGCTGGTCGACAGCGAAAAGGTCGGCAGCGGGGCGGCGATCAGCGAGGCCGAGAAGATGCAGCGCGAACGCGCCCGCGTCGGCGACCTTAAGGGCATCATCAGTTACGAATGGGCGCCGGACAGCCAGGCCTTGCTCGTGCCGCTGGACGGCGACCTCTATCTCGCAAAGCTCGACGGGACGGTCACGCGCCTGACCGACAGCAAGGACAGCGAGCTCAACCCGACGATCAGCCCCAAGGGCAGCCACGTCGCCTTCGTCCGCGACCAGAAGTTGTGGACCGGGCCGGTCGGCGGGGCGGCACGGGCGGTGACCCCGGGCGGGGGCACCGTGCATTACGGCGAGGCGGAATTCGTCGCGCAGGAAGAACTCGACCGCTCGACCGGCTATTGGTGGAGCCCGGACGACAAGCGCATCGCCGTCCAGTGGTTCGACGAGGGCAACGTCAAGGTGGTCACCCGCACCAGCATCGGCGCGGAGGAAACCACGACCTTCGAGCAGCGCTACCCGCTGGCCGGCACCGACAATATCGTCCCGCACCTGATCGTCATCGATCCCGACGGCGGCAACGAGGTGAAGGTCGACCTCGGCCAAGAGAACGATATCTACCTTGCCCGCGTCGAATGGGCGGCCGACGGGAAGACGCTTTACGTCCAAACGCTGAACCGGGTTCAGGACGCGCTGACAATGCGCGCGGTCGACCCGGCGACGGGCGCGAGCCGCGTGCTGTTCGTGGAGCGCGCGGCGAACGGGCACTGGATCAACCTCACCGACAACTACCACTGGATGAAGGACGGCAGCCTGGTCTGGTGGTCGGAGCGTGACGGGAGCGGGCAGCTTTATCGTTGGGCCAAGGGCAAGTGGCGCAAGCTGACCCGCGAAGGACAGGTCATCGCGCTGGCCGGGGTCGATGAGGCCAAGGGGCTGGTCTATTACGAAAGCAATGCGGCCGACCCGCTGGCGGCGCAGACCTACCGCCTGCCGCTGTCGGGCAGGGGGGCGCCGGTGCGGCTGACCGACCCGGCATTCCGCAACGCGGTGACGATGGACAAGAAGGCGACGCGGCTGATCGTCGCGCGTTCATCGCCCGCGCAGCCGAGCCAGCAATATCTCGCGGACACCAACGGCAAGCGGATCGCGTGGATCGAGGAGAACAAGCTCGACGCCGCGCACCCCTACGCGCCCTATGCGGCGAGCCACGAGCCCTATCGCTTCGGCACCATCAAGGGACCGTCGGGCGACACTCTCCACTGGCGCATGATCACCCCGCCGAACATGGTCGCGGGCAAGCGTTACCCGGTCTTCTTCCAGCATTATGGCGGGCCGCATAACCAGAGCGTCACGCGCGGCTGGAGCGGCGAGCTGCAGCAATATCTGGTCGACCAGGGCTATATCTGGTTCGAGATCGACAATCGCGGTTCGGCCAATCGCGGCGTCGCGTTCGAAAAGCCGATCTATCACGCGATGGGCAGCGTCGAGGTCGAGGACCAGAAGGCCGGCGCGGAATTCCTCAAGACCCTGCCGTTTGTCGACCCCAAGCGGATCGCCACCTACGGTTGGTCGTATGGCGGCTACATGACCTTGAAGATGCTGCAGGCCGACCCGGGGCTTTACGCCGCGGGCGTGGCGGGCGCGCCCGTCACCAAATGGGAGCTGTACGACACTGCTTATACCGAACGGTACATGGGCGACCCGCGCACCGTGCCCGAGGCCTACAAAAAGGCCGACGCGATCGACGACGCCGGCAAGATTCGCGACCCGTTGCTCATCATTCACGGGATGAGCGACGACAATGTCGTGTTCCAGAATTCGACCGCGCTGTTTGCCAAGATGCAGGCCGAGGCGGTGCCGTTCGAGATGATGGTCTATCCGGGTTACACGCACCGCGTCTCGGGGCCGAAGGTCAGCGTCCACTTGTGGCGCACGATCCTCGACTTCCTTGCGCGGCGAGACGTTCCGGGCGGGCCGCGTTAGGATTGCGTCGAAGGGGGAGGGGTTCGGTGAAGCGTAAGAAATTGCTGGTCGGCGTGTCGGTGCTGGCGCTGGCGGCGGTCGGGGCAGGGGCCTATCTGGCCCCGCTGGCGGCCGACCCGGAAGGGCCGAAGGATTGCGGGAGCGCGCTGCCGCCGTTGGCGGGCCAAGTCGCGGCGACCGAGGCTGCGGCGGTCGCGCCGCCGCGCTGGAAGCAGCAGGGCGGCCAGATCAACGACGCCAGTTGCCTGTCGCGAACCGCGGTAGCGGGGATCGTCGACGTCCGTAGCGCGGCCGACGTCCGCCAGGCTTTGGACTATGCCCGCGCCAAGGGCCTGACGGTCAGCGCGGCGGGTGTGAAGCATTCGATGGGCGGGCAGGCGTTCCGACCCGGCGGCGTGGTGCTCGACATGCGCGGGCTGAACGCGATCCGGCTCGATCCCGAGAAGCGGCAGGTGGTCGTCGGATCGGGCGCGACCTGGCACGACATCCAGAACGCCATCCACCCGCGCTTCGCGGTCAAGGCGATGCAGTCCACCGACATTTTCACCGTCGGCGGCTCGATCAGCGTCAACGCGCACGGCATGGATCACCAGGCGGGCGCGCTGATGGACAGCATCCGATCGATGAAGGTGATGCTGGCCGACGGGTCGGTCGTGACCGCGTCGCGCGAAGAAAATGACGAGCTGTTCCGCCATGTCGTCGGCGGGTACGGCCTGTTCGGGATCGTGCTGGAAGCGACGCTCGATGTCGTCCCCAACGATATCTACGCGTCGGAGCGCTCGCTAATCACGGCGGCCGACTATCCCGCGGCCTTCGCGGCGATCCAGGCCGATCCGGACATCGGCCTGACCTACACCCACCTGTCGACGGCGCCGGGCAGCTTCCTCGAGGAAGCGCTCGTCTATCGCTACCGGCGGCAGAAGGACGAGGCGGGGCTGGAGCGGCAGCCGCTGACCGAGGTCAGCTCGACCAAGCTGCGCCGGCTGACCGTGAACCTTGCCAAGAAAAGCGATGCCTTCGCCTCGTTCAAATGGTGGAGCGAAAAGAACCTCGAGCACCGGCTGGAGAATTGCACGGTGACGCGGGCGCAGGCGATGCAGGACGGGGAGGCGTGCCTGGTCTCGCGCAACGACCCGATGCACGACAGCGTGCCCTATCTGTTCAACGCGCTGCCGAACGAAACCGACATCCTGCACGAATATTTCGTGCCGCGGGCGGAGCTGCCGGCGTTCATCACCGGGATGAAGGCGATCTTCGAGGCGCAGCCCCTGAAGCTGCTCAACGCCTCGATCCGCGCAGTGGGGAAGGAAGAGAATGTCCTCACCTATGCGCCCGAACCGGCCTTTTCGATGGTGCTGTACGTCAACCAGCCGACCGATGCGGCGGGCAATGCCGCGCAGGCCGAACTGACGCGCAAGCTCATCGACCTGACGCTGAAGCATCGTGGGCGGTTCTTCCTGCCCTACCAGCTGCACTATACGCCGGCGCAATTGCTGGCGTCCTACCCGGAGTTTCCGGCCTTCGTCGCGGCGAAGCGCAAGTTCGACCCCGACGGACTGTTCCGCAACAGCTGGTACGACCGCTACGCGCCTAGCGTCGGCTGAAGCAGCCCGCCGCGATCCGTCCTTCAAGTACGAGCGGCGCGCCCGCGGCATAGAGGCGGCGGGCAAGCCCCGGCTTGCCGCGCACGAGGATCGCGCCGTCGCGCACCTCGACGATCCGCGCGTCGGCCGCGGCCAGGCGGGCTTGGAGCGCGGGACCGTGCCCGACGACGGCCAGCGTTCGGTCCGTGCCGACGAACGGAAGCGCGAGCATGACGAGGCTCCAGGCGGCCAGGACGAGGATCGCCCAGCCGGTCCAGCGCAGGCCGGCTTCAATAGTCGTGGACATGCTCAATCCGGCCGCCTGTGCGCTCGATGGCGGGGAGGGCAGTGGTCAGCGCCGCCGTCTTCACCTCGATGCCGACACGTTGCCAGCCCGGCCGATCGCCCAGCGGCATGGTGAAGAGCGTGGTGCCGGGCAGTGGCGTCGAGGCCGGGGCGAGAACGGTGAGGAGAATGTCGTCGTTGCCGGCAATCTCCGCGATCGGCAGGCGCGCGTCGGCCATCTTGCGGAGGAGCTCGGTAAACTCTGCGTAGCGGGGCGCTTCGACGATCGTCCGGCCGTCGGGCGTGGTGCCGATCGGCTTCAGGCGCGGGTCGATGCGGGCGACCGCGCTGGCCGGTGCCGGGGTGACGAATTTCAGCGTGAGTTGGTCGCGGCCGAGGGTTGCGCCCGACGCCTTGTCGATGAGCGCGGCGTAGCCGTTCTTGACGCCATATTCCATCGAGAGCGCGACACGGCGTTCCCAGTGGCGGGCGGTCTGGTCAGGCTCGGTCGTTTGCCAAAGCGCCGAGAACGCCTTGTCGAACTGGAATTTGTACCAGGGGACCTGGTGCATGAACGCGCCATAGTCGCGCTGAACCCGGGCGGCGATCTTGTCGTCGGCGCTTTGCCAGCCGCTCGTCCATTCGAAGAACCGACCGATCGTGTTCTCCCACGCTGACTTCACCAGCATCTCCGCCGAGAAGCTGAGGCCTATCGTGTAAAGCATGACCTTGGTGTCGGCGGCGCCCTCTCGCCCCTCGCTGACGGCGTTGACGGCGCAGGTCGCGCTCCAGAAGGAGCGAACGTCGCGCATGTAGCGATAGGCCGACGGCGGCTTGCCCGCGACGAGGTGGCGGCCGAGGCTGTCGGCGCTGTGGACGATGTGCCATTCGGGATAGGTCAGCCAGCTGCGCGCCTCGGGCCGACGATCGGCGGGCGCAAGCGCGCTGGCGAAGGGCGCCGCGCGCGGGTTGGTGTCCGGCCCGCCGCAGCGCGTTTCGACATAGAGGATCGGCGCGGCGGCCGCGACGAGCGTCACCGCCGCGAGGCCTAGCAGGACTTTCCAACGCTTCTTCATGGCGTCAGGCGCGCCGGGCGAAGACGTAGCCGACCCAGATCGCGACCCCGCCGATGATCAGGTGCGGCAGATTGGCGAAGAAACGGGTCATCAGGTCGAGATCGAGCGGGCCGTAAAGGAAAATGCCGAAGTCGAGATAGCCGCTGCCGGTCAGCAGGCCGAGGACCCCGTCGGCGAAATAGAGCGGGCCAAACAGGCGAAAGTAGGCGCGCGTCGCCTTGTCGCCGATCGCGGCGGCGGCGCCTGCCCAGAGGCCCGAGAAGAGGTGCAGGCTGTGATCGTAGAGGTCGAGCGTGAAGAGACCGAATTGACGTCCCTGCGCATCGAGGAAGGCGGGGATGAACCCGCTGACGACGACGAGAATGAACAGGGCGCAATAGCCCCAGCCGAACCAACGCAACCCACTCATGCTGTCCCCCCTGACGTGCAACTTCATCCTATGGCGGCGGCGCGGGGGCCGCAATGGGCACTTGCAGGCGGGCGCGATAAGCCTATTTGCATCGACGAGACGACGCGGCGGTTGGTCGCGTATCCACGGAGACGATCGAATGAGCGGCTATCGGGTCGCGGTGGTGGGAGCCACCGGCAACGTCGGGCGCGAAGTCCTGAACATCCTGGCCGAGCGCCAGTTTCCGCTGGAGGACGTCGCCGCGGTCGCGAGCGCGCGCTCGACCGGCGACATCATCGACTTCGGCGACAGCGGCAAGGAACTGAAGGTCAAGAACCTCGAGCATTTCGACTTCGAGGGCTGGGACATGGCGATCTTCGCCGCCGGCGGCGACATTTCCAAGGCGCACGCGCCGCGCGCGGCGGCGGCGGGTTGCACCGTCATCGACAATTCGAGCGCCTTCCGCATGGACCCAGACGTGCCGCTGATCGTGCCCGAAGTGAACCCGGAAGCGATCGACGGCTATCGCGTCAAGAACATCATTGCCAACCCCAATTGCTCGACCGCGCAGATGGTGGTGGCCTTGAAGCCGCTTCACGACAAGGCGCGGATCAAGCGGGTGGTGGTCGCGACCTACCAGTCCGTGTCGGGCGCGGGCAAAGCGGGCATGGACGAGCTGTTCGAGCAGAGCCGCAACATCTTCGTCGGCGATTCCAACGAGCCGAGGAAGTTCACCAAGCAGATCGCCTTTAACGTCATTCCGCACATCGACAGCTTCCTCGACGACGGCTCGACCAAGGAAGAATGGAAGATGGTGGTCGAGACGAAGAAGATCCTCGATCCGTCGATCAAGGTCACCGCGACCTGTGTTCGCGTGCCGGTGTTCGTCGGCCACAGCGAGGCGATCAACATCGAATTCGAAGACGAGATCAGCGCCGAAGAAGCCCAGGCCCTGCTGCGCGAGGCCCCCGGCGTGATGCTGGTCGATAAGCGCGAGGATGGCGGCTACGTGACCCCGGTCGAGTGCGTCGGCGACTATGCCACCTTCGTCAGCCGCGTCCGCGAAGACCCGACGGTCGAGAACGGGCTGAGCCTGTGGTGCGTCAGCGACAACCTTCGCAAGGGCGCGGCGCTGAATGCGGTGCAGATCGCCGAATTGCTCGGCCGTCGCCATTTGCAAAAGGCGGCGTGAGGCCTAGGCTTTCGCCCGTTCAAGGGAGGAAGTCATGCGTGCAATTGCGATCCCGTTGGTGCTGTTTGCGGCGGCCTGCCAGCAGGCGGCGGACGGTCGGTCACCGGTCACCGAGGCCGAGGCGCTAAAGGCCGCGGAAGCCGCCGAGGCGGATTATTCGAGCGGCGACGCCAAGAAGATCATGAGCCATTACGCCGACAAGGTCGTCGCCTTCGACCCGGCGAAGGTCGACCCGACCGCGGACCGCAAGATGCTGGAAGGCTGGACGGGCGCGTTCGTCAGCATGCAGCCGAACGATTACACCGTCTCAAACCGCGCCATCCAGCTGACCGGACCGGACAGCTTCGTCAGTTCGGGTGTCGCGCGCTTCACGGTGGCGGCCGGGCAGGCGCGGCCGCAGGTCGGCGTGCGGTTCACGCAGGTCTACCAGCGCCAGAAGGACGGAAGCTTCCGCATCGTCCACGAGCATATGTCGATGCCGCCGACGCCCGCCGGAGCGCCGCAGTGACCCGGACAATGACCGGCGGCTGCCAGTGCCAACGGGTGCGCTATTCGGTCGCGATCCACGATGACGAGGCCTATCTTTGCCACTGCCGGATGTGCCAGCGCGCCACCGGCGGCGTCTCGATCGCCTTTAAGAGCGTGAAGCGCGCCGAGGTTACGTGGGACGGGGAGCCCGACTGGTATTCGAGTTCGCCGATCGCGCGGCGCCCCTTCTGCCGCGAATGCGGGACCCCGCTCGGTTTCGCCTTCAACGAGGGCAGCGACAAGATGGACCTGACGGTCGGATCGTTCGACAAGCCGGGCGGGTTCAGGCCGGTCCATCATTTCGGCGCGGAAAGCATCCATGAAGCATGGATCGACACGTCGTCGCTGCCGCGCATCCGGACCGACGAGTATGACGTGCTGGTTAAGAAATGGCAGGACGCCGGGGCGAGCCCGCCCCAATGAGCGACGTCATCGTCCGCAAATGGACCGCCTCGGACGGGGTGGAGCTGGCCTATCGCGAGATGGGTGCCGGTTGGCCGGTGGTGCTTGTCCACGGCCTGTTCTCGGACGGCAACACGAACTGGGTGAAGTTTGGTGCGGCCGCCGCAGTGGCGGCGCGCGGTTGCCGGGTGATCATGCCCGACCTGCGCGCGCACGGGTTGAGCGGCAAGCCGCACGATCCGGCCAACTATCCCGACGGAATCCTGGGCCGCGACCTCATGGAGCTGATCGGTCACTTGGGTCTTGCCGACTATGACCTCGGAGGCTTCTCGCTAGGGGCGCGGACCACGGTCCAGGCGGTGGGCGAGGGGCTGAAACCGCGCCGCGCGATCCTGGCCGGGATGGGCTATGAGGGGCTGACCGGCTGGCTCCGGCGCAAGCATTTCTTCCTCGACGCCATCGCCAACGTGGAGACGTCCAGCCGCGGCGACCCGCACTGGATGGCGATCCAGTTCATGAAGACGATGAAGGTCGACCTCGAAGCGGCGAAACTGCTGCTGCCGACCTTCACCGATGCGGCGTCCGAGTGGCTTGATGCCTTCACCATGCCGACGCTGGTGCTGTGCGGGACCGAGGACGAGGACAATGGCTCCGCTCCGCGCCTCGTCGAGGCGCTGCCCAACGCGACCTACGCGCCGGTGCCGGGCACCCACATGTCGAGCGTGACCAAGCCGGAATTCGGCGAACGACTGGCGGCATTCGTCGGCCAGCCTTGACGTTACGCGCCACCCGGCCCAACCGGTGCCCACGCGAAAAGACCCGAGGATGAGGAGAGTCCCCTTGAAGTATTTTGCCGCTTCCGTTTCGCTTGCCGCGCTCGCGCTGGCCGGCTGCGCCACCACCGCCCCGGTCGCTGAACCCGACGTCGTCGTCTCGACCCGCGACATGGGCGCGCCGAGCGCCGAGCCGGCCGCCGGCCCGACCGTCGCCGAAGCCGACGCCTTCGTCGCCGCGGCGGAAAAGGACCTGTTCGACTATTCGCTCGAAGCGAACCGCATCAACTGGGAAAACAACACCAACATCACCGAGGCGACCGATGCCGCCGCGGCCAAGATCAACGCGATCGGCACCGAGAAGTCGGTGAAATATGCGCTGGAAGCGGCCAAGTACGCCAACGTCCCTGGCCTAAGCTACGACACCAAGCGCAAGCTCGACATCCTGCGCAACGGCATCGTCCTGCCGGCGCCGACCACGCCGGGCGCGGCGACCGAGCTCAACGAGATCGCGACCCGCCTCAACTCGGCCTATGGCAAGGGTAAGGGCACGCTCAACGGCAAGCCGATCAGCGGCAGCGACATCGAAGCCGAAATGGGCAACATCAAGCGCACGCCGGCCGAGCTTTCCGAGATGTGGACCAGCTGGCACACCAACGTCGGCGCGCCGATGAAGGACGACTACGTCAAGATGGTCGGCATCGCCAACGAGGGCGCCAAGGAACTGGGGTTCAGCGACGTCGGCACGATGTGGCGGTCGGGCTACGACATGCCGCCGGAGGAGTTCGCGCAGGAGACCGAGCGACTGTGGCAGGAAGTGAAGCCGCTCTACATGGCGCTGCACACCTACGTTCGCGCGCAGCTCAACAAGAAGTATGGCGACAAGGTCCAGCCGAAGACCGGCCCGATCCGCGCCGACCTGCTCGGCAACATGTGGGCCCAGGAATGGGGTAACATCTACCCGCTGGTCGCGCCGAAGGGCGCCGGTGACCTCGGCTACGACATCACCGACCTGCTCAAGGACAAGAATTACAACTACCTCAAGATGGTCCAGACCGGCGAGGGCTTCTTCAGCTCCTTGGGCTTCGCGCCGTTGCCGCAGACTTTCTACGAGCGTTCGATGTTCCTGAAGCCGGCCGACCGCGAAGTCGTGTGCCACGCTTCGGCCTGGGACCTCGACAACAAGGACGACATCCGCATCAAGATGTGCATCAAGGAGAATGCGGACGACTTCATCACGATCCACCACGAGCTGGGCCACAACTACTACCAGCGCGCCTACAAGGAGCAGCCGTTCCTCTACCTCAACGGGGCCAACGACGGTTTCCACGAGGCGATCGGTGATGCCGTCGCCCTGTCGATCACGCCGGAATATCTGGTGCAGATCGGTCTGCTTCCGCGCAGCCGCGTGCCGAGCGCCGACAAGGACATCGGCCTGCTGCTTCGCCAGGCGATGGACAAGGTTGCTTTCCTGCCGTTCGGCCTGCTGGTCGACCGCTATCGCTGGGGCATTTTCGACGGGACCATCCAGCCCGCCGACTATAACAATGCGTGGACTAAGCTGCGCCTCGACTACCAGGGCATCACGCCGCCGACGCCGCGCGACCCCAACGGCTTCGATGCGGGCGCGAAGTATCACATCCCGGGCAACACGCCTTACACGCGCTACTTCCTGGCGCGCATCCTGCAGTTCCAGTTCTACAAGGCGGCCTGCGACCAGGCCGGCTGGAAGGGTCCGCTTCACCGCTGCAGCTTCTACGGCAACAAGGAAGTCGGCCAGCGGCTGAACGCGATGCTCGAAATGGGCGCATCGAAGCCGTGGCCGGATGCGCTTGAGGCGTTCACCGGCACTCGCCAGATGTCGGGCAAGGCCATGGCCGAATATTTCGCGCCGCTGAAGGCTTGGCTGGACGAGCAGAACAAGGGCAAGCCGCAAGGCTGGTAAGCCACGGACTGTTCAAGGCAAAAAAGAAGGAGCGGCGCCTCGCGTTGCCGCTCCTTTTTTATGTGTGTCGGAGGCGCTTAGTAAGCGATCGCGCCAACCTTCGTCTGATGCTCGATCACCGGATCGACGGGCTTCTTGGTCTTCTTGCCGGTGGCTTTGAGCGTCAGCGCTTCTTCCATGATTTCCGACTGCGGCTTGTCCGGATCGATGCCATCGCGGCGACGCTGCAGCGTCTCGCTGGCCTTGGCGCGGGCGTCGGTGAATCCTTCCTTCACCTTGGCGCTGACATCGTCGAATTTTGCCTTGGCCTCGGTCGCAACGCTCTTCGACTTGCTGCTGATACCGTCAGCGACGTCCGAAAGGCTCTTGCCGCTCTTTTTCATGAAGAACAGGCCGGCAAGGCCTGCGGTCAGAGCCGCGGCGCCCGTAGCGATTGCGGCGCTGGCGTAGGGACGGTCCCGCATCGTGCGTCCCGTGCGCGACAGGAGCGTCGTCGACGCCGGCTTGGCGGCGGTGGTGCGGCGGGTAGTGGTGGTCTTGCGCGAACGGCGCGGCTTGGCGGTGGCCATGTGTCGGTACTCCCTTACAAATGATAGTCGGGGCACCAACGGGCGGCGGGCGTTTTAGTGCCCGCCGCCATCGCATTCTCTGGTCGTTTCGGCGCGTTTACAGCTGGCCGAGCAGGGTCTCGGCACTCGACGCCGAATATTCACCCGGGGCTTCGACATTGAGCTGTTCGACCACGCCGTCGTTGACGATCATCGAGTAACGCTGCGAACGCTTGCCCATACCGAACTTGCTGCCGTCCATGGTGAGGCCAAGCGCTTCGGCGAGCTCGCCATTGCCGTCGGCCAGCATGGTGATCGCCTCGCTACCCTGGTCCTTGTTCCAAGCGCCCATCACGAACGCGTCGTTGACGCTGGTGCCGACGATCTCGTCGACACCCTTGGCTTTCAGCTCATCGGCCTTCTCGACGAACGAGGGAAGGTGGCGCGCCGAACAGGTCGGGGTGTAAGCGCCGGGCACGGCGAACAGCGCGACCTTCTTGCCGGCGAAAAACTCGCCGCTGCGGACCGGGACCGGGCCCTCCGGCGTGGCAAGGCTGAGCTGGACATCGGGAATCTTGTCGCCGACCTGGATCGTCATGTTCATGTCTCCTGTTGGGGTGGGGCGGGAGATAGGTGCGCTCTGTGACGGCCACAAGACTTGTCGTCCCAGCGCGGCAGGCGCATCTTGGAACTGATGGACGAACAGCCACCCTTCCTGTCCGGATCGATCCTGTTGGCGATGCCCGGAATGAGCGACCCGCGCTTCGACAAAGCGGTGATCGCCATGGCTGTCCATGACGAGGAAGGCGCGATCGGGATCGGCATCGGCCAGGAGCGCAAAGGCCTGCGGTTCCGCGCGCTGCTTCGCCAGCTCGGGATCGAGCCGGGCGACGCGCCGGACGTGCCGGTTCTCCATGGCGGCCCGGTCGAGCCGGGACGCGGCTTCGTCCTGCACAGCGACGATTGGGGCGGGCAGGACACGGTCCAGATACCCGGGTTCGGCGCGCTGACTGGAACGGTCGATGTACTCAAGGCGATCGCGGAGGGGCGGGGGCCGAGCCGGTGGCTGTGCGCGCTCGGCTATGCCGGGTGGGAAGGCGGCCAGCTGGAGGAGGAGATGACCCGCCACGGCTGGTTTCCGGCTAGGGGCGCGGAGGCGATCCTCTACGACGTTCCGACCGGCGAACGCTGGGAAGCGGCATTTCGCGGCGAAGGCATCGACCCCGCGCTGCTGGTGGCGGAAACCGGTGCGGCTTGAGCCCTTGAACCACATATAAAGAATTCTTTATATTTGCGTCGCGGACGGCTTCCGGCTAGGGGGCGCGCGAACCCTCGACTTTTGGAGAACGACCCGTGGCGACCACTGCCGACACGCTGACCCGCGCCGATAACGACTATGTCATCAAGGACATCAGCCTTGCCGATTTCGGCCGCAAGGAAATCGAGATTGCCGAAACTGAGATGCCGGGCCTGATGGCCCTGCGCGAGGAATTCGGCGCGTCGCAGCCGCTGAAGGGCGCGCGTATCGTCGGCTCGCTGCACATGACCATCCAGACCGCCGTTCTGATCGAGACGCTGACCGCGCTCGGCGCGACCGTCCGCTGGGCGAGCTGCAACATCTTCTCGACGCAGGACCATGCCGCCGCCGCGATCGCCGCGACCGGTGTGCCGGTGTTCGCCGTCAAGGGCGAGACGCTCGAGGAATATTGGGACTATGTCGCCAAGATCTTCGACTGGGAAAAGGACGGCGACAGC
>CAZKCD010000043.1:0-13910 GCA_964551235.1 uncultured Sphingomonas sp. | reverse complement strand
TTGGTCGAGCTGCGGATGGCGAGGCCGTCGTACTCGCCGATGATGGCTTTCAGCTCCTCCGGCGTCTGGCCGGTGATCTCGTCCACTACGATCCCGCGCTCTCGGAAAATGGCGGCGGCCTTGGGGTCCATCTTGTCGGAAATGAGGACTTTAACGGTCATTGCAGGTCGATCCTTCGTACGCCGGCACGGGCCGGGCGTGGGTGCATGGGTTCGCGGCCGGAGGCCACGCGCTTAGTCTTTGAGTTCGTTCCAGGCCCAGTCGAGCCACGGGCCGAGCGCCTCGATATCGGCGGTGTCGACGGTCGCGCCGCACCAGATGCGCAGCCCCGGCGGCGCGTCGCGGTAGCCGGCGATGTCAAAGGCCGCGCCTTCCGCCTCGAGCAGCTTGGCGAACTTCTTGATGAAGTCCGCGTCGGCACCCTCGACGGTCAGGCAGACGCTGGTTTTCGACCTCGTCGCCGGGTCTTGCGCGAGATGGCCGAGCCAGTCGCGCTCCTCGACGATCCGGTCGAGCGCGGCGGCATTGGCGTCGCTGCGGGCAATGAGGCCGTGCAGCCCGCCGAGCCCCTTCGCCCATTCGAGCGCGAAGATCGCGTCCTCGACCGCCAGCATCGAGGGCGTGTTGATCGTCTCGCCCTTGAAGATGCCCTCGTTGAGCTTGCCGTCCTTCGTCAGTCGGAACAGCTTGGGCAGGGGCCGGTCGGGGGTGAAGCTTTCCAGCCGCTCGACCGCGCGCGGGCCGAGGATCAGGACGCCGTGCGCGCCTTCGCCGCCCAGCACCTTCTGCCAGCTGAAGGTCGCGACATCGACCTTGGCCCACGGAATGTCGTAGGCGAAGACCGCGCTGGTCGCGTCGGCAAAGCTCAGCCCTTCGCGGTCGTCGGGGATCCAGTCGCCGTCCGGCACGCGCACGCCGCTGGTGGTGCCGTTCCAGGTGAAGAGGACGTCGCTGCCCCAGTCGACCTGGCCGAGGTCGGGCAGGTCGCCGTAATCGGCGCGGATGACGGTGGGGTCGAGCTTCAGCTGCTTGACCGCGTCGGTCACCCAGCCTTCGCCGAAGCTTTCCCACGCCAGCGCGGTCACGGGCTTCGCGCCCAGCATCGTCCACATGGCGAGTTCGAACGCGCCGGTGTCGCTGCCCGGCACGATGCCGATGCGGTGGGTGTCGGGAAGCGCCAGCATCTCCCGCATCAGGTCGATGCAATATTGGAGGCGCTGCTTGCCGAGCGCGCCGCGGTGCGAGCGCCCGAGATCCTCGAGAAACAGTTTGTCGGGGCTCCAGCCCGGCGGCTTGGCGCAGGGTCCGGACGAGAAATAGGGGCGCGCGGGAAGCGCAGGCTTGGTGTTCGTCACTGTATAACTCTCCTCGCAGAGAGCACGCGCCGCGTTGGGACGGCGTGGCCCGCGGCCACTCATAAGCGGGAATGTGGCAGGCTCAAGGCTCGGGTGGGGTTCGGGTGAAAAACTCACGAACAACGCGAAAGAGCCGTCGAACATCCTAACCTCGATCAAGAAATATCCTCAACTCGTCCCGCGATGAACGCCATTCACCCTTAACTCGGGAACCGCGTGTTGATTCCCTTAACCAATTCAGCAGATTTCGGCCTCGTCGACATGCGGGGCAAACGCGTGGCGACTGCGGGGGCCAGGGGAGGTCCTGAACAATTTGGACGGACGGCGATGCGCTGTGGGAGCGGCGCACCGATCGAACGAGTGGGAGCATGGGTGCAATGACCAACAGCGTGGCGATCGCCGGGACGGTTTTCCGGACACGCGAATTCTTCGTGCATGACGGCACGAAGCTTCGCCGCTTCCGCCTGCCGCCGATGGTGCAACTTGCGCTCGCCCTTGCCATCGGCCTCTTCGTTTCCTTCACCACCTTCGCCACCGTCCGCTACCTCACCGCTCCCGCCGCCACCGCCATCAGCCAGACCGTTCCCGCCGACATGGCGCGCCTTGCCGCCGCCACCGAGGCCCGCGTCCTCGAGCTCGAGCATCGCCAGCAGCAGCTGGCCGCGATGATCGCCGAGAATGATTTCGACCCGGCCGTGCTCAAGCGCATCGCCACCGTGCCGACCGGCGCCGCCGTCGGCGGCCCCTACGAGCCGGTCACCAAGAGCGACAACAGCAGCACCTTCAAGCAGCTGTTCACCAGCTGGAAGAAGCTCGACACCCTCTCGAGCGGCGCGATCGCCGTGCCGTCGGACAAGCCGGTCGCCAACGCCCGCTTCGAATCGGCTTATGGCGAGCGCAGCGACCCCTTCACCGGCGGTCGCGCCCGCCACATGGGCATCGACCTGTCGGGCCCGATCGGCACCCCGATCTACGCCACCGCCGACGGCGTGGTGTCGGACGCCGGCTGGAACAGCGGCGGTTACGGCAACCTCATCAAGGTCGACCATGGCCGCGGCGTCGAAACGCGCTACGCCCACCTGTCGCAGATCGTCGTCGCCCCGGGCCAGCGTGTGAAGCGCGGCCAGATGATCGGCAAGATGGGCTCGACCGGCCGTTCGACCGGAAGCCACCTCCACTACGAGGTCCGCATCGAGGGCCGCGCGGTCAACCCGATCCCCTTCATGAAGTCGACCGATTACCTGCTCGCCATGCAGCAGGGCGGCGGCAAGTCGATGGACAACCATCACGTCGCGCAGGGCGGTCCGAAGAAGTAAGCGCCTTGCCGCGCCCCGGCGCGGTCCCTATTTCGCATCCGTGAGCACCAACCTCTCCCTCACCGCCTCGGCGGCCAAGCGCGTGCGCTTCATTGCCGACAAGCAGGGCAAGCCCGCCATGCTGCGCCTGTCCGTGGACGGCGGCGGTTGCGCGGGCTTTTCGTACAAGTTCGCGCTGGGCGAGCCGGAAGAGGGCGACACGACCGCGGAGACCGACGGCGTCACCCTGCTGGTCGACCCGACCAGCCTCGACCTCTTGGACGGGAGCACGGTCGACTATGTCGAGGATCTGGGCGGCGCGGCCTTCAAGGTTACGAACCCGAATGCGGCGAGTGGCTGCGGCTGCGGCAGCAGCTTTTCGATCTGATGAAAATCGTCACCTTCAACATCAACGGCATCCGCGCGCGCCTGCCGCGCCTCGTCGAATATCTCGAGCGCGAGCAGCCCGATGTCGCCTGCCTGCAGGAACTGAAGTGCGCCGACGACGCGTTGCCGGTGAAGGATATCGAGGCGGCGGGCTATCATGCCGTCTGGCACGGGCAGAAGGGCTTCAACGGCGTCGCCATCCTCGCCAGGGGCGCGGCGCCGGAACTGCGGCTGGTCGGCCTGCCCGACGATCCCGACGACACGCACAGCCGCTATATCGAGGCGGAAGTGAGCGGCGTCATCGTCGCGTCGCTCTACCTGCCCAACGGCAACCCGGTCGGGACCGAGAAATTCGACTATAAGTTGCGCTGGATGGAGCGGCTGCGGGCGCGGGCCAAGGAATTGCTGGCGCTGGAGCGGCCGGTGGTGCTGGCCGGCGACTACAACGTCATCCCCGAGGACCGCGACACCTTCAGTCGCCGGGCGATGGCCGACGATGCCCTGTTCCAGCCCGAAAGCCAGCAGGCGTTCCGGCGGATCGTCAACCTCGGCTACACCGACGCCCTGCGCGCGCTCCACCCGGAGGCGGAAAAGCTATGGACCTTCTGGGATTACCAGGCGGGGGCGTGGCAACGCGACGCGGGCTTCCGCATCGACCACCTCCTCTGCTCGCCGCAAGCCGCCGACCGGCTCCTCGGCGCCGAGGTGCATAAATGGGCGCGCGCGGAAGAGAAAGCGTCGGACCACGCGCCCGTGTGCATCGAATTGGCGGACTAGCCGCCGATCACCTGGCCGCCATTGGGGTGAATCACCTGGCCGGTCATGTAGCTTGAATCATCGCACGCCAGGAACAGGAAGGACGGCGCGACTTCATTCGGTTCGCCCGGTCGCCCCATCGGCGTGTCTTGGCCAAAGGTTTTCATCTTCTCCTCGCTCGATCCGCCACAGGGATTGAGGGGCGTCCAGATTGGACCCGGCGCGACACCGTTCACGCGGATGCCGTCATCGACCAAATTCTGGCTCAGCGAGCGGGTAAAGGCGGTGATCGCCCCCTTGGTCGAGCTATAGTCCAGCAGCTCTTTCTCGCCCGCATAAGAAGTGATCGACGTGCAATTGACGATCGCGCTGCCCCGCATCAGATGCGGACGGACCGCCTGCGTCAGGAAGAACATCGAATAGATATTCGACTGGAACGTGCGCTTCAGCTGCTCCTCGGTAATATCGCGAATGTCCTGATCCGGATGCTGCTCACCGGCGATGTTGGCCAGGATGTCGATCCCGCCGAATTCGTCGACGACGCGCTGTACGGCGCGCTCGCAGAATTGCTTGTCGCCAAGGTCGCCCGGAACGAGGATCGTGCGCGCCCCTTCCGCCTCGCAGGCCTTTTTCGTCACTTCCGCGTCTTCATGCTCGCACAAGTAGAAAATGGCCACGTCGGCGCCCTCGCGCGCGTAGAGAACCGCGGTCGCACGGCCGATGCCGCTGTCGGCGCCGGTAACGATCGCCTTCTTTCCCTTAAGACGGCCCGATCCGGGAAAGCGCGGCTCCCACTTCGGCTGGCGCTCGAGGCTCGCCTCGCTGCCGGGCAGCGCGTCTTCGTGGATCATCGGTTCGACGGTGTCGCTCATCTCGTGTCTCCTTTGCCGCAACCAACGGAAAAGAGAGGAAGACGTTGCGCGCCGGGCGACGATCCGGCGCCCTAGAGCGCCTTTTCGTATATCCGGTACGTGTGATTGGTCCCCGCGCCGGGCAGCTGGGCGATCGACATCATGCCCTGGTTGTCTTCCAGCACCCAGCCGAATTCGCCGAAGTTGATGCCGTATTTGTCGACGCACACGCGGCGGGTGAATTCGATCAGCATGAAGGCGAACTGGCTGGCGAGGCGGCCGCCCTGGAACGCCTTGCGCACGCCCATCAACGGCACGCGCACGCGCTTCGTCTTCACCTTGTGCAGCCGCCACAGCAGTTTCGCCCAGCCGAACGGGAACAGCGAGCCGTCGAGGTCCGCGATCATCTCGTTCAAATCGGGGATGGTCATCATGAAGGCGACCGGCTGGCCGTCATATTCGACGATCTTGACGAGGTCCTCGACGATGATCGGCCGGAATTTCTTGCCGGCATAGGCGATCTCCGCGTCGGTCAGGGGCACGTAGCCCCAATTGTCCGACCAGGCGTCGTTCAGGATGTCGAGGATGATCGCGGCCTCTTCGTCGAACTTGCCCTTGTCGACGTCGCGCACGACGATGCGCGGGTTCTTCTCGCCCGCCTTGATCAGCTTGTCGATGATCGGGATCATGTCGATGCGGATGTCGAGCGCGAAGGTCAGCAGATCCTTGGCCTTGGCGTAGCCCGCCCCCTCGATCATCGCGCGATATTCGGGCCGGTGATGGCCCATCATCGCCAGCGGCGGCTCGTCAAAGCCCTCGATGAGCAGGCCCGGCTCGTCCCAGATGCTGAGCGTGATCGGACCGAGCGCGTGCTTCATGCCCTCCTTGCGCAGCCAGTCTTCCGCCTGGGCGATCAGCTCGGCCCCGGTCTCGGCGTCGAGCGCGTCGAAGAAGCCCCACTGGCCTGTCTGCGGCATGCGGTCCTGCACCAACTCGTCGACCTGCGCGCTGATCCGGCCGACGACCTTGCCGCCGCGTTCCGCGAGGAAATAGGCCGCGTGGCCGTGCTCGAACCACGGGTTTTCCTTGGGGTTCATCAGCCCGTGGACTTCGCTCTTCAGGGGCGGGATCCAGGCCGGGTCGTCCTTGTACACTTCCCACGCGAAATCGACGAAGGCGTTGCGGTCGGCCTTGGTCAGGACGGGGCGGATCGTGAGGTCGCTCATGGGCACGCAGGGCTAGTCCGTCGCCGCGCCCTTGTCACGTCTCGTCGCCGGGGTCGGGGCAAGTCACGGTCCATTCAGGCCTTTTCCGGCCATGATGGTGCCACTATCTCTAGGCAATCGGCCAAGCCGGACAAATCTGATGAACACGATGACCTTTGACCAGACGGCCCCCAAGCCGGCCCGTGCGACGGGCGACGACAAGGCGATGCTGCGCGCCGCGGCGACGCTGACGCGCGAGCTCAACGCGCCCAGCGCGGCGGTCTACTGGACCGACCTGATCGCCTCGGCCGCGATCGGCTATGGCGCGCTTGCCGCCGCCATCCTCGCGCCGTCGCTCGGCTGGACCTTGCTCGCGGCTGCGGTCGCGATCCTCGCGCTCTACCGCGCCGGCTCGTTCATTCACGAGATCACGCACATCAAGGCGGGCGCGCTGCCCGGCTTCAAACTCGCGTGGAACGCCATCATCGGCGTGCCGCTGCTGGTGCCCTCCTTCCTCTACGAGGGCATCCACAACATGCACCACGCCAAGATCCGCTACGGCACGGTCGAGGATCCCGAATATCTGCCGCTCGCGCTGATGAAGCCGTGGACGCTGCCCGTCTTCCTGGTTGCCTCGCTGTTCGCGCCGGTCGCGCTGATGTTCCGCTTCGCCGTGCTGACCCCGCTGTCGCTGCTGATCCCGCCGCTGCGCGCGCTGGTCGTCGGCCGCTTCTCGGGGCTGCAGATCAACCCGGTCTTTCGCCGCAAGGCGCCGGAGGGCGCGTTCGCGAAGGAGTGGGCGCTTGCCGAAGGCGCGGCCAGCCTGTGGGCGATCGCGCTGATCGCGATGGTCGCGACCGGCGTCATTCCGCTGGCGGCCTTCCTCACCTTCCTCGGGATTGCCTCGGGCGTCATGTTCCTCAACCAGGTGCGCACCCTCGTCGCGCACCTGTGGGAGAATGACGGCGAGCCGATGAGCGTCACCGAGCAATATCTCGACACGATCAACGTGCCGCCGCCGGGCATCTGGGCGGAGCTGTGGGCGCCGGTCGGCCTGCGCTACCACGCGCTGCACCACCTGCTGCCGGGCATCCCCTATCACGCGCTGCCGGTCGCGCACCGCCGCCTCGTCGCGGAACTGGGCGCGGATTCGGTCTATCATGTCGCCAACCGGCGCGGGCTGTTTCCGCTCATCGGCCACCTGTTCATGGCCAGCTGGCGCGGCCGCGCCGCGGCCTGAGCGCGACCTACTCTTCGCTGCGGATCAGGATCGTCTCGCCGATCAGCGCGAACAGCATGACCGGCGCCCACGCCGCCAGCCACGCCGGATAGGCGCCCGCATTGCCGAGCGCGAGGCTGAGGTTGTCGACCACGAAGAAGGCGAAGCCCAGCGCCATGCCGGCCGCGGCGCGCAGCAGCACCTGCCCCGATCGCGCCAGCCCGAAGGCCGCGATCGCCGCCAGCAGCGGCATCAGCACGATCGCCAGCGGCCCCGAGAATTTATGCCACCAGCCCGCCCGCGCCTCGTCTGACGGACGGCCGGCCGCCTGAAGCTCGGCGATCGACGTGCTCAGCGTCGCGATGTCCTGTTCCTCGGGCTTGACCTTGGCGAGACCGAAGCGGTCGGGCGTCACCCCCGCCAGCGCGATCATGCTCGGCGTCTTTCGCTGCACGTTCATCGCCGCGTCGTAGGTGGTCACCTGTTCCAGCCGCCAGCCGCCGTCGACCTGCACCCCGCGCTCGGCCTTGACGATCCGCTCCAGCCGCCCGTCCTCGCGCTGGTAGAGCGTGACGCCACGCAATTGCAGCGCGGGTCCGCGCCCCGCCGCCAGCCGCGCGCGCACGAAATCGTCGCCGCTGCGCACCCAGACGTTGGACTGGACGCCGCTGTCGGCTTTCAGGGGCTCGTAATCATTGTCGCTCCACGCGTTGACGACGCGCGCGCTCGGCACCGCCACCGTCTCGTTGAAGGCGAAGGCGGCGATCGCGATGCCGAAGCTGGCGAAGAGCATCGGCGCGATGATCTGGTGCGCGCTGAGGCCCGCCGCCTTCATCGCCACCACCTCGCTGTTCTGGTTCAGGCCGACCAGCGCGATCAGCGTGCCGAGCAGCACCGAAAAGGGCAGGAATTGCTGCACCAGCAGGGGCAGGCGCAGCGAGGCGTACCGCCACACCTCCGCGTCGCCATTGCCGGGCACGCGCAGGATTTTGCCGCTCTCGCCGAGGAGGTCGAGGCTCATCAGCACGAGCACCAGCAGCACCAGCACCGCCAGGCTGCGCGTCAGGAACAGCTTGACCAGGTAGCTCGCCAGCCGGCGCGAGGGGAGGAAGTCGGTGTTGATCATGCCGGCATCCGCCGCTTGGGCAGGATCCGCCGCACCGCCTTGCCGATCCGCGCTGCGCCGACCTCCAGCGCGCCGATCGGCTGCCCGCCGGGCCGGTGGGCAAGGACGTGGTACATCCAGCCGATCAGCACGACGAACACGAAGAAGGGAATCCACAGCGCCACCGCCGGCTCGAACCGGCCCTGCGCGCCCATCTGCTCGGCATATTGGTTGAGCTTGTGGTAGGTCACCACCATCACGATCGACAGGAAGATGCCCAGCGCGCTGGTCGATCTCTTGGGCGGCACCGCCAGCGCCACCGCCAGCAGCGGCAGCATCAGCATCATCACCACCTCGACCAGGCGGAAATGGAAATTGGCCTCGGCCTCCAGCCGGTCCTTGCGCGTCGCCCCCTCGCGCGCCTCGCGGAACACCTCGGGCAGCGTCAGCTCGTCCTTGTCGTTGCCGCGGCTGCGGAAACGGTCGCCCGCGGGCACGGTGATCGGCAGGTCGTAGCTGGTGAAGCTCAGCGTGCGCGGCACCGGGAAATCGGGCGAATCCTGCACCAGCCGCCCCTGCCGAAGGCGGAAGACGATCGTCTCGGGATCGTCGGTGGCGAGGAACTGGCCGCGCTCGGCGGTCGCGCTGATCTGCGTGCCCGACTTGTCGTCGACCGCGACGAAGATGCCCGACAGCTCGGTGCCGTCCTTGTCGCTGCGGTCGATGCGCAGCGTGAGGCGCTTGCCGAGGTTGTTGAACTCGCCGACCTTGATCGCCGCGCCCAGCGCGCCCGACCGCAGATCGAAGCGCAGCCCCTCGTAACGATAGCGCGAATAGGGCTCGACCCAGCCGACGATCAGGATGTTGAGGATCATCAGCGCGAGCGCGTAGAAATAGGGCACGCGCAGCATCCGCCCGAAGCCGACGCCGATCCCGCGCAGCGCGTCCAGCTCGCTCGACAGCGCCAGCTTGCGGAAGGCGAGCAGGATGCCCAGCAGCAGCCCGATCGGGATGCCGAGCGAGAAATATTCGGGCAGCAGGTTGGCCAGCATCCGCCACACGACGCTGATCGGCCCGCCCGCGTTAACGACGAAGTCGAACAGGCGGAGCATCTTTTCGAGGACGAGCAGCATCGCCGCGAGCAGCAAGGTGCCGATCAGCGGGACGGCAATGGACCGTGCCAGATAGCGATCAATGAGGCCCGACTTGGTCAAAATTGAAACGTCCACCCACCATCATTTGGCCGCAAAGCCCGCCGATGACGGACAGCTCGAACTTGGGCCGCTCTTTGCGCCCCCTATAGCGGAACGCGTCGCAAAATCATGATGAATTGTCGCCGAACGACTGTCGAAAAGATCACCGGGGGCCGGGCCTGATGCCGCGTCCGCGCGTCGCCTTGCTGTCCAACCCGCGTTCGACGGGCAATATCGCGCAGCTGCCGAAGATCCGCGCCTTCTGCGCCGAGCATCCCGACGTCTTCCATTACGAGGTCGAGCATGCCGAGCAGATCGGCGAGGCGATGAAGACCATCGCCCGGGTCGAACCGAAGCTGCTGGTAATCAACGGCGGCGACGGGACGGTGCAGGCGGCGCTGACCGAACTCTACAACGGCGGCCATTTCGCGGGCGAGGCGCCGCCGGTCGCGGTCCTGCCCAGCGGCAAGACCAACCTCATCGCCATGGACCTCGGCATCCAGGGCGATCCGGTGAAGAGCCTCGAGAAGCTGGTCGCGCTCGCGCAGACCGATTTTTCGGGCAGCCTCGTCGCGCGCGAGCTGATCGCGCTCAGCCATGACGGGGAGGAAAAGCCGGTGATCGGCATGTTCCTCGGCGGCGCGGGGCTGGCCGACATCATGCTCTACTGCCGCAACCGCATCTACCCGCTGGGGCTGCCCAACGGCATCAGCCACGTCATCACCGCCTTCGCGGTGGTGCTGAACCAAGTGATCGGGCTCAAGGCCAAGTTCCTTCCCCCCGAACCGCAGATGCTCAAGATCTCGGTTCGCAAGGACGGGACGCTGACCGGCAAGTTCGCGCTGCTGGCCGTCACGACGCTCGAAAAGCTCCTGCTGTCGGGCGAGATCGGCTCGGGCGGGAAGGGGCCGCTCAAATTCGTCGCGGTCGAGCAGAAGCCGGCGTCGCTGCTGCGCGCTTTCGTCGCCAGCCTGCGCGGCCGGCTCGGCAAGTCGAAGCTCGACGGCGTCCATGTCGAGGAAGCCGACGAGATCAGCATCGAGGGCGATGCCAGCGAAGTGATCCTCGACGGCGAGACCTTCCGCGCCGACATCGGCCGGCCGATCTTCCTGCGCCCGGCGCGGCCGCTGTCCTTCGTCCGCCTCGCGGCGTAAATTCGCGCGCCATGACCGATCTTGCGACCCTCGTCGCCGACGAACTCGGCCAGCCGGTCGACCCGCGCGTCACCGCCATGGCCGCGGCGCTGGCGGCCAAGCATGGCGCGGCCGCGCGCGCGGTGATGTTCTACGGCTCGTGCCTGCGCGACACCGCGCTCGACGGGCTGATGCTCGATTTCTACCTGATCGTCGCTGACTATCCCTCGGCCTTCGAAAAGGGCTGGATGGCGACCGCCAACCGCCTCATCCCGCCCAACGTCTTCCCGTTCCAGCACGATGGGCTGATGAGCAAATATGCGGTGCTGAGCGAGGCCGACTTCCACCGGCTGAACGGGCCGGAGACGCTCAACGTCTCGGTCTGGGCGCGCTTCGCCCAGCCCTCGCGCCTCGTCTGGGCGAAGGACGAGGCGGCGCGTGGCAAGGCGATCGCCGCCGTCGCGCGCGCCGCGCCGACCCTGCTGGGCGCCGCGGGCCGGATCGCGGGCGAGCCGATCCTCGACTGGTGGCGCCGCGCCTTCGCGCTCACCTATTCCGCCGAGCTTCGCGCCGAGCGCAAGGGCCGCGCCACCTCAGTCGTCGACAGCGATCCGGCGCGCTACGAAGCGTTCGGCGCCGCGGCCGCGCCGCTGGCCGCGGGCAAGGCGGGCCGCTGGGGCCTGCGCCGCGTGCAGGGCAAGGCCTTGAGTGTGCTGCGCCTCGCCAAGGCCAGCGCGACCTACGCCGGCGGGCCCGATTACATCGCGTGGAAGATCAATCGCCACGCCGGCACCGACATCCAGCTCACCGACTGGCAGCGCAAGCACCCGCTGCTGGGCGCGCTCAGCCTCTTGCCGAAGCTGCTGCGCTCGGGGGCGATTCGCTAGGCTCGCGCCGCGCGATGGCCGCCGCCACCGCGCTGGCCAGCGAATTGACGGTGAACGGCTTGCGCAGCAGTTCGTAGCCGATGAGGTCGTCGCCTTCGCCCTCGCCGACGTAGCCGGTGACGAACAGCACGCCGATGTCCGGCCGCTCGGCGCGCAAAATGCGGATCAGTTCCGGCCCGGTCATTTCCGGCATGATGACGTCGGAGATGACGAGGTCGAAGTCCTGCGCGGCGAAGGCCTCGATCGCCTCGGCGCCGCTGGCGCAGGCGACCGGCGCATAATCGAGGTCCTCGAGTGCGCCGATCGTCGCGGTCCGCACGCGCGGATCGTCCTCGACCAGCAGGATTCGCGCGCCGCTGACGTGCATCGCTTCCTCGCTTTCCGCCGCAATCGCGGCCAGCCGCGGCGCGTCGGCGGCGACCGCCGTGCGCGGCAGGTAGAGCGATACGCTCGTGCCCTGGCCAAGCGTGCTCTCGATCCCGACCTCGCCTTCCGACTGGTGCGCGAAGCCGAAGATCTGGCTCAGCCCCAGCCCGGTGCCCTTGCCGACCGGCTTGGTCGTGAAGAAAGGCTCGAACGCGCGGTCGAGCACCTCCGGCGCCATGCCGCAGCCGGTGTCGGTGACGGAAATCTTCAGATATTCGCCCGGCCGGATGTCGCCGACCGCATTGGCGGTCATGGTGACGTTTTCGGTGGCGATCGTCAGCGTCCCTTCGCCCTCCATCGCGTCGCGCGCGTTGACGGCGAGGTTGAGGATCGCATTCTCCAGCTGATGCGCGTCGACGAAGGTCGGCCAGGCGTCCGCCGCAAGCCGGGTCTCGATCCGGATCCGCTCACCCAGCGTGCGGTCGAGCAGGTCGCGCATCCCCTCGACCAGCCCGCCGCTCTCGACCCGCTCGGGCAGCAGCGGCTCGGACCGCGCGAAGCTGAGCAGGCGGCGGGTCAGCGCGGCGGCGCGCGTCGCGCCCTCCATCGCGTTGGTGAGGTGCTGCAGCACTTCCTTGCGCGGCCCGCTCAGCCGGCGCCGGGCAAGGTCGATCCCGCCGACGATCACCGCCAGCATGTTGTTGAAGTCGTGCGCGATGCCGCCCGTCAGCTGGCCGACCGCCTCCATCTTCTGGACCTGGCGAAGCTGCGCCTCGGCGGCCTGCCGTTCCTCGGCCTCCTGCTTCAATGCCTGGTTGGCGGCCCACAATTCCTGCGTCCGCTCGCGCACCGCGCCTTCCAGCCGCGCGGCACGTTCGGATTCGTCCTCCGCCTCCTTGCGCGAGGCGGCGAGCTGGCGCCACGCCTGCACCGCGACGATGCCCAGCGCCATTGCGCCCAAGCCGACCACGATGCCCAGCCAGCTCAGGTAATCGGTCAGCTTGTCGGCCTCGGCCGAGACGAACTGGCTCTGCTGGATGAGGTCGCGCAGGCTGGCCCGCTCGGCCGCGGCGATCTCGTCGAGCTTGCGGTCGAGCTGCGCGCCGGTCTCCGACTGGCTCGCCTCGAAATAATATTGCGGCCCCAATCCGCCCTGCTTGGTCGCGGCGGCGCGGGCGGCGGGGAAGAATTCGGTGTTGCGCTTGTTGTAGAGCGCCACGACCTCGGCGACGCGCGCGCGCTGTTCGGGCGACTGGCGGACGAGATTGCCAAGCTCGCGGATCTGGCTGCCGGCCAGCCGCCACTGGCTGTAATAGATGTTGCCGGTTGTATCGCTCTCCTCGTCGAGCACGAAGCGGCCCAGCGCGGCCTCGGCGCGGCTGATGCTGGCGGTGGCGCTGCGACTGACCAGGGTCACGTCATAGGCGCGTCGCTCGGCCGCCAGCGCCTTTTCGCGCGCCGTGTTCGACAGCGCGACCAGCACCACCATGCCGAGCAGGACGAGGGTCGCGACGAGGGCGATGCCCGCAGCCCATACGCCGCGCCAGCCGACCCGCGCTTCCTCCCCGTCATTGTTCATGGGCCTACCCTAGACCCGTGCGCCGGATCGCGAAAGAGTCCGCGTGGGCTTAGGCGATGCAGCCCGTCGCGCGTCCGGCCCGTTCGAACATGCCGAGGATTTCCTGCACCTGCTCGGCCGAATGCTCGGCGCACAGCGAACAGCGCAGCAGGGTCATGCCCGCGGGCGTCGCCGGCGGGCGGGCCAGGTTCACGTACAGGCCCTCGTGCAGCAGCGCTTCCCACATGGCCGCGCCCTTTTCGAGGTCGGGCATGATGACGGCGATGATCGCCGACTGCGGCGTCTCGGTGCCCAGCGTGAAGCCCATGGCGGTCAGGCCGCGGTGCAGGGTCTGCGAATTTTCCCACAAGTGATCGCGCTTGGCCTTGCCGTGCATCAGCTTGCGGATCGAGGTCGCCGCGGTCGCCACCACGCTCGGCGGCAGCGAGGCGGTGAAGACGTAGGGGCGGCACACCAGCCGCATGATCTCGAACTTCGGGTGGTTCGACACGCAGAAGCCGCCGACCGTCCCGACCGATTTCGAGAAGGTGCCGATGATGAAGTCGCAATCGTCGATGACGCCCTGCGCCTCGGCGACGC
>CAZKCD010000042.1:0-14664 GCA_964551235.1 uncultured Sphingomonas sp. | reverse complement strand
TCGACGAGCTGCGCGCCGACCCGCGCTACACCTTCATGTTCTCGGGCATGCTGGTGTCGGATTCAATGGGCACCTTCATCGCCAAGCTGTTCCGCCTGCCCGCCAACGGCAAGCCGATCAGCATCGTCGACGTGTCGGGCGTGCCGTCGGAAGTCACCAGCGTCGTCGTCTCGGTGCTGGCCCGCATGGTGTTCGACTATGCGATCTGGAGCCGCACGGAGGCGCAGCGCCCGCTGCTTTTGGTCTGCGAGGAAGCGCACCGCTACGTCCCCAAGGACGACAGCGGCAACGGCCAGGCGGTCCGCAAGATCCTCGAGCGTATTGCCAAGGAAGGCCGTAAGTATGGCGTGTCGCTGGGCCTCATCACGCAGCGCCCGTCCGACTTGGCCGAAGGCGTGCTGTCGCAGTGCGGCACGATCATCTCGATGCGCCTCAACAACGACCGCGACCAGGCCTGCGTGCGCGCGGCCATGCCCGAAGGCGCGCGCGGCTTCCTCGACGCCATTCCCGCGCTGCGCAACCGCGAATGCATCGTCTGCGGCGAAGGCGTCGCCATCCCGATCCGCGTCGCGTTCGACAACCTCGAGCCCGAAAAGCGCCCGGCCTCAAGCGATCCGAGCTTCGCGGCGATGTGGCGTGAGACCGGCGACGAAGCCGGCATCATTACCCGCACGATCAAGCGGTGGAGGGGGCACGGGCGCTGAGGCACCGAGCGTAAGGCTGCCGACGCGAAGCGACGCCAGCCTTACGCGAAGAGATGCCGAAGCCCGGCCGACGGGTCGCGCAAGCGAGCCCGATCGACGACGACGCGGCTTTGCCGCGGCGTTGACCCTTACATCCGTGCTACCGCGAACCGGCGCAGCAACCGTGCCACTTGCCACGCCGGAGCAGCCACTTGATCCTGGTCCTGAATGCCTGCGGCTCCATCGGAGACCGTCGACGATGCCGGCGAGAATTACAGTATAAGCATGCCATGACGATGTTGGCTGGCACATCGCGCCCGCCCTCACCGCGCGCCTTCAGGTGTTCAGCCGTCTCTCGGAACCGATTGGCCGCACGCCTGGACATGTAGTGTCGAGCTGCAAACTCGTCAGGACATGATGACCAGGTCGGGTGGCCGCAATAAAAGCACCGCCCCCGTTGCTGGACAGCTTTTCGGCGACGAATTTTCTGAAGTCGTTTCATTCCATCTCACTTTGACAGTTGGTCAAAGCGGATGCGCAACGGCTGGAAACAGCACGTCCCTTTGTCGGGAGCATTAGCTCGCGCTGGACAACGTTAAGCCCGTCACCCCGCCGTCGATCCCAATCTATCAAGGGTCTCGGGAGATTCAAGAACGGGAGGTAAGGCGCTCGGCGACTAAGGCGCGAGTTCTCGCGCCCTGCGGCGGATCGCCGCGACCACCCCCGGGTCCATCGGCCGCGCCGTCACGAACCTAACGCTCATCGGGTCCACCGCCACGCCCCCGCGATACACCTCGTAGTGCAAGTGCGGGCCGGTCGAGAGGCCGCTGGTCCCGACGTAGCCGATCAACTGCCCGCGCACGACGCTGGCCCCCGGCTCCACCGTCATCGAGCTCATGTGCGAATAGCTGGTCGCCAGGCCGCCGCCATGGGCGATGCGGACCTGGCGGCCGTAGCCCCCGGCCCAGCCGGCGCGCGTCACCTGGCCGTCGGCGGCGGCGCGGATGGGGGTGCCCCAGCTCGCGCCGAAATCCAAGCCGCGGTGCATCCGGGCAAAACGCAGGATCGGGTGGACGCGCAGGCCGAAGCGTGAGGTGATCGGCGCGGCGACCGGCCATTGCATGGCATTGTCGTCGCGGTGCATGTCGCCCAGCGTCGCGAGGTTGACCCACAACGGCTTGCCCCCCGCGGTCCAGCGGACGAGCTGCACATCCGTGTCCATCGCCCGGTCGATCGCGGCGTAAAGCAGCATGCCCTGCTCGCCCCGCCCGTCGGCGCTCTTGCGGCTGGCGAGGACGAGGTCGAAGCGGTCCTGCGGCCCGATCGCGCCGACGTCGATCTGGTCGGCCAGCGCTTTGAGATACTCCGCCGCCGAGGCGCTCGACGCGCCCGCGTTGCGCAGCGCCCAATAGAGGCCGCCGCCCGCCACCCCGCGCAGGCGCAGCGGCCGGCTGTCGATCTTCAGCGCGATTGCCCGAAGCGTCAGGCCGCCTTCCCCGCGCACCATCGCGATCCGCCGGTCGAGCCCGGCGCAATAGGCGATGCGCTCGACCGCGCGGCGCCCGGCTTCCTTGCGGCCGAGCGTGATGTCGATCGCGGTCCCGGCCGCGGGCATGGCGTTGTTCGCCTTGGCGAGGCGGTGCGCGCGCACCGCGTCGCCATAGGCCGCGCCCGCGCGAACCAGCGCCGGGCCGATGCCGTCGGCGCCGATCGTCAGCTTCTGCTCGACGATCACACGTTCCGGCGCCGCCAGCAGCGGCTCGACCGCCGCGCCCGCCGCCATGCGCTGGCCGCTGGCCGATCCGCCGGCGAGCGTGCCGACGCCGGTCACCTGCCATTCGCGTTCCTGCGCGGACGGGATCGCCGGCTCCAGCCGTCCGGGCAGCGGGTCGATCCCCGGTGCGAGCCAGCCGAGCGCGCCGCCGAACAGCGCCAGCGTCGCCGCCCCGCGCCACCAGGTCGCGCTGAACGGCTCCTTGGCAAGGTCGACGACGAGGCTGAAGGGCGGCTTCTTCTGGCCGAAGGGCACGAACGCCACCGGCCGCGCCGTCGCCAGCGCGCCCCCGCGTCCCCGTCCTGCCCACGCCTCGCGCATCGCAACCCCTTCGTGTGTCGAAGGTCGGTTCTGGCGAAACAAGGTTAAGACCGCTTTAAGGCCGCATCCGTCTTGAAGGCCCCGGTCGGCGCTGCCACATTCGGTCCATGGCCGCCCCCAACGACGGCATCCTGCGGGCGATTCTCGGCCCCACGAACACCGGCAAGACCCACTTGGCGATCGAGCGGATGTGCGCCCATTCGTCGGGCGTGATCGGCTTCCCGCTGCGCCTGCTGGCGCGCGAGGTCTACGACCGCGTCGTCGCGATCAAGGGCGTGAACCAGGTCGCGCTGCTGACCGGCGAGGAACGGATCGTCCCCAAGGGCGCGCGCTACGTGCTGGCGACCGCGGAATCGATGCCGGTGCGGACGGGGCGCGGGGATCGTCACCACGAGGGCCAGTTCCCCGACCAGTTCGCCTTCGCCGCGATCGACGAGGCGCAACTGGGCAGCGATCCCGAGCGCGGCCACGTCTTCACCGATCGGCTGCTGCGCGCGCGCGGCCGCGAGGAGACCCTGGTCCTCGGCTCGGACACGCTCAAGCCCCTAATCCGCAAGCTGCTTCCCGAGGCGGAGATCGTCAGCCGCCCGCGTTTCTCGACGCTGCGCTACGCCGGCGCGGTCAAGCTGTCGCGCCTGCCGCCGCGCAGCGCGATCGTCGCCTTTTCCGCCGAGCAGGTCTACGCGCTGGCCGAGATGCTGCGCCGTTTCAAGGGCGGCGCGGCGGTGGTGATGGGCGCGCTCAGCCCCGCCACGCGCAACGCCCAGGTCGCCATGTTCCAGCGCGGCGAGGTCGATTACCTGGTCGCCACCGACGCCATCGGCATGGGCCTCAACATGGACGTCACCCACGTCGCCTTCGCGGGCCTCGAGAAGTTCGACGGGCGGCGCGACCGGCGGCTGACCATCCCCGAAATGGCGCAGATCGCGGGCCGTGCCGGGCGTCACCAGAAGGACGGCAGCTTCGGCACGCTGGGCCTCGGCGGCGACAGCGCGCCCGAGTTCAGCGACGAGGAAATCGCCGCGATCGAGGAGCATCGCTTCCGCCCGCTCGACAGCCTCTACTGGCGCTCCAGCGACCTCGACTTCACCGACGCGACCGCGCTCATCGCCAGCCTCGAACAGCGCAGCGACGACCCGCTGCTGAAGCCCGCGCCGCTGGCGATCGACCTGGCGGTCCTGAAGACGCTCGCCGAGGACCCGGCCATCGCCCACGTCAAGGGCGCGGCGGCGCGGCGACTGTGGGCGGCGTGCGGCCTGCCCGACTTCCGCAAGGTCGGCGTGATGCACCACGCCCGCATGGTCCGCCGCCTGTTCAGCTACATCCAGGACGGCGGCCACATCCCGCACGAATGGTTCGCGGCCGAGGTCGCGCGCCTCGACAATGTCGGCGGCGATATCGAGGCGCTGGCCGACCGGCTCGCGGGCATCCGCAGCTGGGCCTATATCGCCCAGCGCGCCGACTGGCTGGCCGATCCGGTCAAGTGGGCCGACCGCGCCCGGCAGGTCGAAGGGCGCCTCAGCGACGCGCTGCACGACCGGCTGACCCAGCGCTTCGTCGACCGTCGCACCGCCGTGCTGATCCGCGACATCGGCGCGCGCGGCGCCGACGCTCTGCCCGTGACCGTCGCCGCCGACGGCGAGGTCAGCGTCGGGCCCGAACCGATCGGGCACCTGGCGGGCTTCGACTTCAAGGTCGATCCCAATGCCCGCCATGCCGACAAGCGCCTGCTTCTCGCGGCCGCCGAACGCCGTCTCGGCGACGAGCTCGACCGGCGGGCCAAGGCGCTGCTCGACGCGCCCGACACCGCCTTTTCGTTGGTGGTCGAGGCCGATGGCGGGCTGGCGATCGGCTGGGAAGGATTCATCCTCGCGCGCTTGTCCGCCGGCCGCTCCCTGACCGAGCCCGCGGTGCGGACCACCCGCCCGCTCGACCGCCTGTCGGCCCCGCGCCGGGCCGAGCTTCGCGCGCGCCTCGAACGCTGGATCGACCAGCAGCTCGATCGCCACGTCCGCTCGCTCAAGGAACTGGCGAAGGCGGCCAGTGACCCGGCGGTGTCGCCCGGGGTGCGCGCGCTGGCGGCGATGCTCACCGACGCGGGCGGCGTCCTGCCGCGCCGCGCCATCGCCGCCCAGGTCGCCGCGCTCGACAAGGCCGACCGCCACGCGCTCCACCGCCTGCGCGTCCGGCTCGGCGCGCTCGACCTGTTCGTCCAATCGCTGCTGAAGCCCGGAGCGCAGCAATGGCGCGCCGCCCTGCTGGCGATCCGCGCCGGCCAGCCGATGCCGCGCCTGCCCGATCCGTCCGCCGCCACGCTCGACGGCGGCGCCGATCCGCGCGGCGCGAGCCTCGCCTTCCGCCGCTTCGGTGCGACGTGGCTGCGCCTCGACCTTGCCGACCGCGTCGCCAGCCACGCCCATGCCGCGCGGCAGGCGGGCAGCGAGGCGATCCTCGATGCGCCGCTGGTCACCAGCCTCGGGCTCGATCCGGCAACGGTCGAGAAACTGATGGCCGAGGTCGGCTTCGTGCGCGCCGCCAAGAGTGGTGGGGGCGAGGCCTGGACGTGGCGCGGCAACCGCCGCCCGCCGCGCCGCGCCGTCCAGCCGCCGCGCCCCGGCAACGCCTTCGCCGCGCTGGCCGATTTGAAGCGCCGCTGAGCCGTCGACGCGTGCGGATCGACCGTTTCCTGTTCTTCATCCGCCTCGCCAAGTCGCGCACGCTGGCGCAGGCGCTCGTCGGCGCCGGCCATGTCCGCATCGACGGCCGCCACGCTACGCGCACCAGCGACGTGAAGCCCGGCTGCGTCATCGCCTTGCCGCTCAATGGCACGGTCCGCATCCTGCGCGTGCTTCACCTGCCCACGCGGCGCGGACCGGCGGCCGAGGCGCGCGCCGCCTACGAGGAGATCGCTGATAACGTCTCGCAACAAGGCGGAGCCGATTGACGCGGCAAAATCGCCGCCCTAGCCACTAGGCAAATTCGAACACGGGAGCCTTTTCGCCATGACCTACGTCGTCACCGACGCCTGCATCCGCTGCAAATATATGGACTGCGTCGAGGTCTGCCCGGTCGACTGCTTCTACGAAGGCGAGAACATGCTCGTCATCAATCCCAACGAGTGCATCGACTGCGGCGTGTGCGAACCCGAATGCCCGGCCGAGGCGATCCTGCCCGATACCGAGAATGGCCTCGAAAAGTGGCTGGAACTCAACAACACCTTCTCCGCCCAGTGGCCCAACATCACGCGCAAGAAGGACAGTCCCGCCGACGCCGACGAGCACAAGGGCGAAGACGGCAAGTACGACAAGTATTTCTCGCCGGAACCGGGCGAGGGCGACTGATCCGGCGGGCGCTTAGCCCGTCCCTTTACGTCTTTTTCACCAGCGTCGGTCCATGCTCGCGGCTCGTTTCGCGTGCGGCAGGACTGACCGATGATCACCATCCTCTTCTCGAAGGCCAAGCTGTTCCCGGCCGGCCCGGTGCGCACCCTACTCAGCAAGCAGGTCCCGCTTTACAGTTGGACGTGCGGCGAGCTCGATGACGGCCAGGGCGACTGCCCGACGCCGTTCGACCGGCCGATCCTGATCGGCGGCCGCACCGCCAGCCACAGCATCTTCATCGAGGTCCGCGCCGACCATCGCGACGAGCCCGGCCTGCCGCCGCACGCGCAGAAGATCCGCATCGACCGCCCGACCACCGACAGCGCCACGCTGGCCGAGCGGATCGCCTGCATCATCGCCTCGACCACCGCCTTCGTCGACCGTGACGCCGCGCTGCTCCGCTTCGACGGCTCCGACCGGTGGATGAGCGTCGAGGAAGCGGTGAAGCTCACCGACCTCGTGATGAAGGGCGAAGGCCTCGCCGGGATCCTGCCCGCCTTCGGCCGCCCCGCCGGCGCGATCGACGCCGCGCCGCCGCCCCCGCCCGAGCCCGCCGCGGCACCGGCGATCGCCTCGCGCATCGCCAACCTGCCCTACGCCGACCGCCGGCCGCGCGAGCGCAGCGCGATCCTCGGCTTCGACACGCTGATCATGGCGACCACCGAAAAGACGATGGCGCAGGCCCTGGCGGGGACGGGCATGGCCGGCGTGTGCGATTTCGGCGCGCTGCCGCCGTTCCACGACGAGCAGGTCCGCGCGACGAGCCTTCCGACGCTGGCGATCCTGTTCGACCGTTACGCCCCGCATGACCGCGACAAGCTGGCCGAGATCCTCGCCGTGTTCGACGAGGACGGCGGCTGGTCGGTCGCCGTCGACGGCGAGGACACGCAGATGCACGGGCGCGGCGGAACGATCCGGCTGAGCCACCCCGACTCGCCCTTGCCGCCGTGGATGGTCGCACTGGCGCTCGACCGCTCGGTGGGCGCGACGCCGGGCGAGCCGATGGCGCGGCTGCGCGCGCACCGCCGCTACGTCACGATCCGCGCCGACCTCGATTGCGCGGTCGCAAGCTGGCTCGACATCCGCCAGACCGCCAAGGCGATGGTCTGCGCGATGGCCATCGTCGCGCGCCCGCAGCACGACACGTCGGCCTATGCCGTCGGCTGCTACAATGCGGCGACCGACAGCTGCTTCACCGGCGACATGATGGACGACCTGGTCGGCGCGCTCGCGCAGAACGAGGTGTCGATCAAGACCTTCGTCTGGCACGCGTTCCCGGAAACCGCGCCGGGCCACGTCTCCATCTCCTCGTCCGGCCTGCTGCCCTTCATCGGGCGCGAGGTCGAGGTGCTCGACGCGCCCGGCCCGATCGAGCATGTCGGCGAGCAGCTCAACATGATCGAGCGCTACCTCCTCATCGAGGGTCCGGTGATGGGCGACGGCGACACCATCGCCGCCGAACCCGGCAATCCGCTGGCCCGCGCCTTCCACGCGATGAGCGACGCCCACGGCCGGCCCGAGCCGGTGCCGGTCCTGCGCTTCGAGATCCGCGGCCCCGACGGCCGCTGGCGGCCCCGGCACGACCCGCCGCGCGACACGCCGCCGATCGGCTCGGGCGGGCTGGCCAGCTCGATCGCCCCGCGCCCGCCGGCGCGCGAGCCGGCCACGGCCGGCTTCGGGCGGCGGACCGGGGGCTTCGGTCGCCGGGGGCTGTGATCGCCCTCTTGGGGCCACGAAGGGGCTAGGCGCGAACCTTAAACGGGATTAAGTTTGCGCCGTTCAACAGGGGTGCATGCCATGATCCGTTACCTTGCCGCCGCGGCGCTCGTCGCCGCGTCCGCCCCGGCCCTTGCGCAGACCGAGGCCGGCCTTCCCGATCCCAACGATCGCAGCGACACGGTGACGCTGGCCGTCGGCGGCGCCTACGTGCCCGATTACGAAGGGTCGGACGACAGCGAGTTCACGCCCTTCGCCGCGATCCGCGGCCGCCTGTCGGGCTTCGAATTCTCGACGCGCGGCACCTACCTCTACGTCGATTTCGCCCGTCGCCCCGCCAGCGGCGTGGACTTCGACATCGGCCCGATCGTCGGCGTCCGGCGCGAGCGCGTGAAGAAGGTGGAGGACGACATCGTCCGCGCCTTCGGCAAGCGCAAGACCGCCTATGAAATCGGCGGCTTCGTCGGGGTCAGCTTCCACGGCCTGACCAACCCCTACGACACGCTGAGCGTCCGCGTGGACGCGGTCCACGACATCGGCAGCGCGCACGAATCGACCGTCATCACCCCGAACCTTGAGTTCGGCACGCCGCTGTCGCGCCGCACCTATGTCGCCGCGAGCCTGTCGGCCGACTTCGTCAGCAACAAATATGCCGATTATTATTACGCCAATCCGGCCATCGTGTTCGGCTCGTTCGCCATTCCCGCCAGCAACCCGGGCGGGGGCATGAAGAACTGGCGGCTCGGCCTGCTCGCCAACCAGTCGATCACCGGCGACCTGACCGGCGGCCTGTCGATCTTCGGCGCGGCGGACTATTCGCGCGTGGTCGGCGACATCGGCAAGAGCTATTTCGTCGACGACCGCGGGTCGCGTTCGCAATGGCGCTTTGCCGCGGGCCTTGCCTACACCTTCTAGGACGATGCCGTCCGGCATGTTCATGGGCGGGCAACCCCCGCCCGCCTACACGGGCGCCACTTACATCCGACGACAGGGGCGGTATTGCCCCGCGACAAGGAGACTGACGTGACCAAGAAATTTGCCCTCTTCGCGACCCTCGCGGCGCTTCCGGCGGCCGCCGTGCTGGCCCAGGCCGCGCAGCCGGCCGCGCCCGCGCCGGCGCAGACGATGACCAAGGCGGCGTTCCTCGCCGACGTCGACAAGGCGTTCGACGCGGTCGACGCCAACAAGGACGGCTCGACCGACAAGGCCGAGATCGAGGCCGCGCAGACCCGCTCGTTCGCGGCCCGCAAGGCGGCCGTGCTGAAGGAGCGCGAGGCCGCGTTCAAGCAGCTCGACAAGGACAAGAACGGCTCGCTCACGCTGGCCGAATTCAACGCCCCGCTGCAGGCCGCGGCGCTGCCCGCCGCCAACGCCGCCCCGTTCATCGCCAAGCTGGACGTCAACAAGGACGGCAAGGTGACCAAGGCCGAGAACCGCACCCCGGCCGCGGCCGAGTTCGACGCGCTCGACACCAACAAGGACGGCACGCTGACGCAGGCCGAGGCCAACGCGCGCGGCAACGGCGGCCGCTAAGGCCCCTCGCGGACACGCGCCGGAAAACTGAAGGGGTCGGGCCCGCGCCCGGCCCCTTATTCCTTGCCCTTTTCCTTTTCCGCCTTGGCGATAGCGCCGGCGATGTTCAGCTGCTGCTGGCGGGCGGTGCGGTTGTTTTCGCGCTGCGTGTAAAAGCCGGTCAGCGCGCCCTTGTCGAAGCTCGAGAAACGCGCCGGCAGCGCCTCGTTCGCCCCGCGCGGCTCGAACAGCGACAGGATCGAGCTCTTGTCGCGGCGGCCCGCGTCATGCTTGACGTCGAGCAGCAGGTGCATCGTCACCACGTCGGCGATCTGGCGCAGCGTCTTGCCCACCGTCTTCGGGCGGTCGACCACCACGAAGCCGCCCAGCATGTCCTCGCGGATGTTGGTATAGAGGCGGCTGGCCGCGGCATTCTTGATCACCGCGAAATCGTTGCCGCCGCTGCTGCCCTGCGCCACCATGTTGCCGTCGCGGTCGCGCAGGTCGGTGACGTGCCAGCTCCAGATCGGTCCCGGCAGGCGCGCGAAATTGTCGAATGCGCGCGGGCTCATGTTGAACAGCTGCGGCTCTTCCTCGTGCAGCGCGGCGATCAGTTCGGTCGGCTGGTCGATGAAGATGGCGAGCGCGTTGGGCTTGCACCCCGGCTCCTCCAGCTTGCCGCCGACGGCGACGATATTGTCGCGGATCATCTGCGTCATCTTGGCGGTCCAGTCGCGCGGCATGCCGATCACCATCGGGCAGACCTTGTCCTCGAACCGCGCGAGCTGCTCGCCGCGGTCGGTCGGCTGGATCATCTGCCGCAGCGCCTTGGCGATTTCCTTCTTCTTCTCGCCGCGGATGATGATCGCGTCCTGCTCCTCGCTCGCCTGCGAGGTCTGGGACGAAGCGCGCACGCCGACCTGCGCACCCAGCGGCGCGGACAGCAACGTGGCGGCAAGCAAGGCGGCGATCGGGCGAATCATCATGCGTCTCCTGTTACGCCGGCTGTGTTACGGGCCCGATACAGCGCGCGTCATCCGGCTTTCGACCAACCGACGGGCGGTCGGGGCCAACCGGCCAACGAGGGCCCTAATCAACCGATCCGGGTCAGCCGCGCCGCCAGCCGCGCCAGCGCGGGCGACCAGCCCGCCAGCGCCGCCAGCGCCCGCTGCCCGGCGGGCCGCTCGGCGGCGAAGCGGAGCGTCTCGGCCAACATGAGCGGCCGCGCCGACCGGCGCGCGAAGCCGCGCTGCCATGCACCGGCACCGCTCCCGGCGAGGAAGGCCGTGGCCGCGCTCGCCCCGCTGGTGAGCGCGATCGCCACGCCGTCGCCCGCCAGGCTGGCGATCACCGCCGCCTGGTCGCCGATCCGCCACACGCCCGGCGCCTCGGCCGCGGTGGCCCGCCAGCCATAGGGCACGCCCGCCACCGCCTGAAACGGCCCCTTGTAACCGTCGAGCCGCGCGCCGAGCCGCGGATAGGCGCGTCCGAGCGCGTCGATCAGCGCCGCCGCGCCGCCCGCCCGCGCGACGCGCGCGGTCTCGATCGACAGGCAGAAATTGGTCCGCCCGTCCTCCTGCAGCAGCAACCCGGCATAGCCGCCCTCGACGAAATGCAACTCGATCGTCCCGGCCAAGGCCGCGCTGCGCGCCGCATCGACCGGCAGCGCCGCGCGCAGGCCGACCGACAGCCCCCGCCCGCCGGTGGGCCGTCCCGCCCCGCGCACCTCATGCTTCCCGGTCGCGAGGAACAGCGCCTCACCCGCCATGTCCGCGCCGTTTGCCAGGCGCAGCGTCCGGTCCTCGACCGCGCGGATCACCTGCCCGCCGCGCACCTCCGCCCCCGCCGTGCCCGCCGCCTCGAGCAGCGCTGCGTCGAGCGTTCGCCGCGACAGCCCCGCCGCCGCATGGGGCAAGGCCGCCTCGACCACCCGGCCCGCTGCGACCAGCCGCAAGCGCGTGATCGGCCGCGCGCCGAGCGCCGCCGGTTCGATGCCCAGCGCCCGCAGCGCCGCGAGCGCGTCCCAGCCGAGGAACCCGCCGCAGACGAGGTCGCGCGGGCCCGTGCCGCGATCGACCACCACCGGCCGCGCCCCGTCGCGCGCGAGCACGATCGCGGCGGCCGCCCCGGCCGGCCCGCCGCCCGCGATCAGGACCGGCGTTCGACGCATAACCGGAACGGGAAGCGGCGCACGACCGTCGCCTCCGAGATGCCCGCCGCCGCCAGAATCGCCTCCCACTCGGCCGGGCGGAAGGCGCGCGCGATCGACAATTGCCCGTCCTCGCGCACGATCCGGTGGACGCCCAACAGACGCGCCAGCAAGGGATAGCCGGCGTAGGCGAAGGCATGGCGGTGCAGGTCGTTGACCATCCAGCCGCACGCGCTGCGCGCCTCCATGAAGCGCAGGAAATCGGCCAGCTGCGCGTCGCTCATGTGGTGCGCGACGAGGCTGCTGACGACCACGTCGATCTCGCCCTCGACGTCGGCATAGTCGCCGGTGCGATAGTCGATGGCGAGGTCGGCGGGCGTCGCGGCACGGGCGACGGCAGCGCTGTTGGGGTTGAGGTCGACGCCGACCAATTCCGCCTCCAGCCCGCGCCGCCGCGCCCAGCGCGCGATCCGGCGCAGCATGTCGCCGTGCCCGAAGCCGACGTCGAGCAGCCGAAACCGCCGCCGCCCCGCCATCACGCGGCCCAAGAAATCTAGCGTCGGGCGCGCCGCCAGCGTCACCGCATTCACCCGCTCGAGGTCGCGCAGCACCGCCGCATAGGTCGCCGCGTCGAGCGCGGCCGAATCCATCTGCTCCTCGGCGCGCGAGCGTTCCGCCAGCCCGCTCATGGTTCGCGCGTGAAGCGGAAGCCCTCGGCGGCCAGCCCCGGCCCGAAGGCCAGCGCCACCCCGCGCCCCGGGCCCGGCCGCTTCGCCATCTCGGCCAGCACGAACATCAGCGTGGCCGAGCTCATGTTGCCGAACCGCTCCAGCACCTCGCGCGAGGCGGCAAGCGCGCCCTGCGGCAGGTCGAACCCGCGCTCGACCGCGTCGAGGATCGAGCGGCCGCCGGCATGCACCGCCCACCAGTCGACGCTGGCCGCCTCCCAGCCGTTGAGGATCGCGCCGCGCACCGCCGCATCGCCCAGCGCCGCGCCGATGCGGCCGGGCACCTCGCCCGACAAGTGCATGGCGAACCCGTGGTCGCCGACATGCCACTGGATCAGCTCCGCTGATTCCGGCAGCGCCAGCGAAAACAATTGCTCGATGCCGAAGCCGGCCGGCTCGGCGCTGACCAGCGCCGCCGCCGCCCCGTCGCCGAACTGGAGCATCGCCAGCAGGGATTCGAGGTCGGCGTCGCGCTGCAGGTGCAGGCTCGACAGCTCGACCGTCACCACCAGCACGCGTGCCCCCGGTTCGGAGCGGACGATGTGGTGCGCGACGCGCAGCGCGGCGACCGCGGCATAGCAGCCCATGAAACCGACCAGCGTCCGCTCGACATTCGGCAGGCCGAGCCGCGCGGCGATGATCTGGTCGATGCCCGGCGCGACGAAGCCGGTGCAGCTGGCGACGACGAGATGCGTCACGCCCTCCAGCGTCACTTCCTCGCGCAGTCGCCCGATCGCCTCCATCGCCAGCGCCGGCGCGGCCTCGGCATAGGTCGCCATCCGCGCCGCCGTTCCCGGCCAGTCGCCGTCGTAGAAACCGCCCTCGGCCACCGGCGACCCGCCGCCGGGCGCGGGCGGGAGGATCGACCAGCGATGCGCGATCCCCGACCGGTCGGCCATGCGGGCGAACAGCGCCCGCGCGCGCGGCTCGGCGATCTGCCGGCCCGCCCAGTCGATGAAGGCCTGGTGGACGTCGTGGCCGGGGACGCAGCCCGCCACCGCGTTGACATAGGCGCGAGTCATGGCTGCATCACTTCCTTCACGCTCACACCCCCGCCTGCACTGTGGCCGCTTCGGCGACGCGGCACAATCGGCGTCTTCGCCGAACGCGAAACGGCCGCCGCCGGGCGATTGCCTGGCGACGGCCGCTCGTGGCCTTGACGGGCCGGGCTTAGAACTCGCCGCTCACGCCCGCGCGGACCGCCGTGTCCTTGCCACCGGCGTGCGAGACGCCGATGTCGAACGCCGCCGACTGGTTGACGCGATACTTGAGCGATCCGCCGACCGCGAATTCACCGCGGTAGGTCGCGCCGTGCAGCGAGTAGCTGATCCCGCCGTCGCGCGAGGGCATCGGCGCTTCCGACATGGCGACCGCGGCGGCGATGCCGCGACGCGCTTCCTTGCGGTTGTTCGACACGGTCGAACGCAGCAGGTCGAAATCGCTCTCCAGCGCCGACAGCGCATTGCCGAAATTGTTGGTGACGGCATTGAGCTGGCTAAGGTTGACCGCGTCGTTGGCGGCCACGCCGTTGGCGACGCCGCTGACCGTGCGGCCGCCGACGTTGACCTGGTTGGCAGCCGTGGTGCTGGTGTCGGCGCCGAGCGCGACCGAGTTGGTGTGCACCGCCTGCGCGCCCTGGCCGAGCGCGACGGCGTTGGTCATCGTCGCCGCCGAGCCCTGGCCCAGCGCGGTCGATTCGGCGCCGCTGGCGTTGGCGCTGCGGCCGACCGCCGTGCTGTCGGTGCCGGTGGCGTTGGCCGAGTTGCCGATCGCCGTGCTGCGCGCCTGGGTGGCGTTGGAATCCCAGCCGATCGCGGTCGAGCCGAGGCCGGCCGCGTCCGCCAGCGCCCCGACCGCGGTCGAGTGGAAGCCGGTCGAGTTGGCGTTGAAGCCGACCGCCACCGTTTCCTCGTCATTGGCATCGGCCTGCGCGCCGAGCGCGGTGGCGCGGGCGCCGTTGGCCGTCGTCGATTCGCCGATCGCGATCGAATCGTCGCCCGTCGCGGTCGAGCCCGGGCCGGTCGAGTTGATCGTCACGTAGGCGCTCTCTGCGGCCAGCGTGTTGATCGCGCTGGTGTTGGCGGCGATGGCGGTGCTGTTGGCGGCAATGGCGGTGTTCTGCGCCGCATCCGACGTCTGAAGGGCCGCAATCTGGCCGTTCTGCGCCGCATCCGACGCCTGAAGCGCGGCAATCTGGCCGTTCTGGGCGGTGTCCGACGCCTGGAGTGCCGCAATCTGGCCGTTCTGCGTCGTGTCGCTGGCTTCGAGCGCGTTCAGCCGGTTGTTCTGCGAAGTATCGCTCGTCTCGAGCGTCGTCAGGCGGTTGTTCTGCGTCGTATTGACGGCCTGGACTGCGGTGATATGGGTTTGCATCGCGGTTTCCGCGGCCTGCATTTGTCCA
>CAZKCD010000041.1:0-14904 GCA_964551235.1 uncultured Sphingomonas sp. | reverse complement strand
CCGCCCGACCGCCGACATGGCCGAGCGATCGAACCCCTTCGACACCAGCCAGTTGAGCACTTCCTGCGCGCGCGACGCCGACAAAGTGTCATTGTTGCTCTCGCTGCCGACTGTGTCGGTATGGCCGGTGATCTCGATCTCCGCGCCGCTACGGCCAGTCAGTTCCTGGCGCACTTCGGCGAGTACGGCCTCGGACTGCGGGGTGAGATTGGTGGTACCCTGCTCGAAATAAAGCGTGAAGCTACGCGGCGGCGGCGGCAGGCCTTCGACCAACGCCGCCTCTTTCGCCTTAAGCCCCTTGGCGCCGAGCGGTCGGGTCGCTGCTTTGGCGTCGCCCAGCCGGGTACGGGTATTACCTTCCTGCACGACGCTCTCGGTCGGCTTGCCGTCGGCTTCGAGAATGGCGACCGCGCCTTGCCCGCCGCCCTCGTCGGGGAGCAGGACTAGCGACGATGTCGCGCAGCCGGTCAACGCGACGCACGCCAGCGCCGCGGCGAGCCGGTTCACTTCGCCACCTCGACGATGAACTTCGTCCCCCGCACGCCCAGCAGGCTGGTTGGTGTGCGCACCTTCATCGCGTCACGTTTCGACTTGGCGATCTTGCCCGACACGATCGCCAGCGAGCCGCGATCGACGCTGGTCACGAATTCGCCCTGCTGGCGGGTTCGGTCGTAGCGGAACTGGCTGACCGACACGCGGCTGTTCGGCCCGACGGCGAAGCGCGTGTTGTCGAGGAAGGTGAGGCTGATGCGCCCGTCCTTGCCGGTGACCAGCCGGTCGCCCTGCTCAAGCTGGAAGCCGGGCGCGGCCCGGGTCAGCTTGCCGTTGCGTTCGATCGAGGCCGTGCCGCTGGCCATCTTTACGCGGGCGATCTCCGCCATCGCCGGGCTGGCCGCCATCAACGCGCATGCGCCGAATACCAACGTTCGAGTGAGCATTGCCGCACCTCCCGTTCAATCCCGTTTCATGACATACCAACATTGATGACCGAGCGCGATTCCGAAGTCGAACGCGTGTCCCGCCGCCTGTCCGGAGAGCGGGCGGTGAACGATGCCGTCAAGGTCGCCCGCGAGTTTGGGGCGCAGCAATGGCTGAGCGAGGAGGAAATCGCGCGGCTGTGCATCCTCGTCGAGGAATGGGTCATCAATCTCTACGATCATGGTGCGGTCCGACCCGACCAGACGATCCAGATCGACCTCGAGGCCGAACGTGACGGCCTCGCCGTGACGATCGCCGATCCCGGCACCCCGTTCGACCCGCGCAACCTGCCGCTCGGCCGTGTCCGCACTGGCGGCGGGGCGGGGGCGGGGATCGACCTCATGAAGGCCTGGGCGACGCTGCGGGATTATGAGGTCGGGCCGGACGGGAACCGTCTCCGGCTGTTCTACCCGGTCGTTTGGGCGGACTGACCGCGCGCTTCAAGGTCCAGCAATCGCCGCACGGCGTCGGCCGCGATGCCGTTGGGATCGGGAATGTCGGGCGCGGCCTTCGGGCCGCTTTCCGGCGTTCCGACCATGCCGTTAGCGATCAGGTGGTTCCAAAACCGCCGAAGGTCGCGCCGCCGCGCGTCGGGTCCGCGCTCGCGCGGCTCGTCGCCCAGCTTCCGGCGGCCTTTCTCGTCCTGCTCGATCGGGATGATCGCCACCGGCTTGCCCGTCAGCACCGCCTCGGAAATCATCGACACGCTGTCGCCGGTCACGAAGATCTCGGCCGCGCGATCGAGCAGCACCGCGAAACGCGGGGAGGGGCCGTCTACCAGTTCGACGTCCATCGCCTTTAGCCGCGCAACGATGGCCGGATCGGTCCGTCGGCTGGTCACCGCGACTATGGTACCGGCAAACGGCTGGGCGATGGCGTCGACGATCCGCTCGACCGGCAGCTGCCAATATTTGGTCGCCCCGCCGATCGCGACCATGCGGAACGGGGAAACCCGGCGCACGAACTCCTCCTCGGCGCTCGTCAGCACCGGTGGCTCGACGAAGCGGCTCATCGCTACGGGCAATAGGACGACATTGTCGCCCGGCGGGACCGGATATTGCCGCGTGGTGATGACGAGGTCGAATAGCTTGGGGTCGATCCGGGGATGGCCAATTCGGACCAGCTTCGAGCGCCCGCCGCTCTGCTTCCGGATCCAGCGCGCCACGGGCACGCTGCGCCGACCGATGGCGATGACGAGGTCGGGCCACGGCGCCTTCAGCCCGTCCTTTGCCGCCGCGGTCAGTGTGGCGGCCGTCGGTGGCAGCCAGACGCTCAGCGCCTGCAGCCGATTGTAATCGAGCGACTTCACTTCGAACGGCAGGCCGAGCGCCTCGGCCAGCGCCAGCGCTTGGTTGTTGTCGCCGGTGCGTGCGCCGAGCAGCACCCAGATGCGCGGGCTCGTCACTTGGCGCGCACCCGGCGGTGCTCGCCGCGCAGCATCACGAGCAGGATCGCCACCATCACGAGATGCGCCAGCACGATCGCGATGGCTGCGCCGATCGTGTCGAACCGCCAGCACAAGGGCGCGACGATCGCGAAATAGACGATCGTCGCGATGATCCGCGCCTTCAGCGGACCGTCGGGGCGATCGAGCGCGTAGAGCATCGGCGGCAGCGGAAAGCTCAGGATGGCGACCAGCGGCACGCCGATCATGACCAGCAGGACCGAATAGACCGGCAGGAATTCCTTGCCGAACAGGGCGCCGATCAACGGCTTGCCGCCGATTACCAGCAGCAGGATCGCGGCCAGGCCGAAGGCCGCGGCCATGGCGGTCCCGCGCAGCATGAATTTCCACGGATGCTTGGTCGAGAGGTCCATGCGCACGACCTCGGGGTAATAAGCCTTGGCGAGCAGGTCGGCGGGCTTCTGCGCGCTGTCGGCGAGGCTTGCCGCGACGCGATAGACGGCGGCGCTGGCCGGGCCGAGCAGCCCGCCCACGATCAGCCGCGCCACCGGCCCCCACGCGGCCATCAGCGATGAGGTTAGGTTGACCTGGATCGCGAACGGCCAGGCCCCGTCGAGACCGACCGGCCTCAGCGTCGGCCGCACGCCCGTGCGGAGGCCGCGGCGACCCATCTCGCGCCAGGCGAGGAACCACAGGAACAGGTCGCCCAGCAGATCGGTCGCCGCCCACAAGGCGACGAAGCCGGGCAGGCCCCAGCCGAGCGCATAGCCCGTGGTCGCCAGCGCCGCGCGGGCGATCGGCGTGACGGTGCCCTGCCAGCTAATCAGGTCGAACCGGTCGAGCGCGCGCAGCATCCCGCTCGGGCTCGACGCGCCCATCGTCGGGATCAGCAGGCAGTACAGGAAGGCAAAGCCGATGGTCGCGGCCGTCAGCCCGAACCAATAGCCGAGCAGCGGGAGCAGCAGCATCGCCGCAGCCATCCCGACCACGCCGCTGGTGAGATCAAGCCCGAGCGCGAAGCTCGAGGCTTTCTTGAAACTGGCCTCGTCGCCCTTGGCCAGTGCCGCGCCGCCATAACGGATCACCGTCTGCCAGCTCTGGAACTTGCTCAGCCCGTTCGCGGCCTGCGCGTAGGAGGCGATGAGGATCAGGATACCGAACGTCTCGAGGCCGAGCGCGCGCCCGGCCATCGCCAGCGTCGCGATCGACGCCACGGCCGCGACCGCCTTCGAAATGGCGAGGTACGAGGTGTTCTTGAGAAGGGACCGAAAATGTTGGTCCTTGAACCAGTGGCGCATCGACGTCCGCGGGCGAGGGGAGGGGTTGAAGGCGCTGTAGCCCAAACCCCTCGCCCTGTCGCCCCCGCGCTAGGCCGGCTCGGAAACCCGGCTGGCGACCACCTTGTCGGCTAAATTGCCGTTGAGCTCGGCCAGATGGTCGAACTCGGCCTCGTAGGTTGCCAGTCCCTGGCTCTGCGACCGGAATTCCGCCTCCAGCCCCGTCATCTCGGCCTCGGGGATCAGCGCCTCGACGCGGTCCCAGCCGGGCCAGCCGTCGCGCGGTCCCATGCCGAGCATCTGCCCGCGCCGCGAGGCGACGCTCGACGACACCTTCGACGAGCTGCTGGCGGGCGAAACCACGGTCAGCTTGTGAACCGGCTCGAGCAGGTGGGGGCTGGCGTTGGCCAGCGCTTCGCTCATCGCAATGCGCCCGGCGGTGCGGAACGCCATCTCGCTGCTGTCGACGCTGTGATAGCTGCCGTCGACCAGCGTTACCGCAACGTCGACCACCGGGAAGCCAAGCGGCCCCTTCGCCAGCGCGTCTTTTACCCCGGCCTCGACCGCCGGGATATATTGCTTGGGAATGGCCCCGCCGTGGATCTTCTCGTCGAAGCGGAAGCCCTCGCCGCGGCCGAGCGGACGCACCTCGATGATGACGTCGCCGAATTGCCCGTGGCCACCCGACTGTTTCTTGTGCCGCCCGTGCTGGGTAACCGGCTTGCGGATCGATTCCCGGTAACCGATCGAGGGGGCGCGGCTCGTCACCGCGACGCCGTAGCGCCGCTCCAGCCGGGCGATGACCATCTGGAGATGCTCGTCGTTGACCCCGCGAATGCGCATTTCGTGCGCGGCGTCGTCATGCTCCAGCGTCAATGCATCGTCTTCCTCGACGAGACGGGCCAGCGCGCTGGCCATGCGCACATCGTCCTTGCGGTCGGCCGGCTCGATCGCCAGCGCCGCGTTGCGTGACAGCGCCGGAAGCTCGATAGTCGGCGGGCAGGGGCCGGTGCACAGCCAGTCGCCGGGCCGCGCCTCGTCGACCTTGGCGACCGCCACGACATCGCCATTGCGGGCCGACGCGATCTTGGCCGTCTTGTCGCCCTGCACGCTGAACAAGGCGCCCAGCCGCACATGCTCGCCGCGCACGGTCACGTCGCCGCCTTCCTTCAGCGCGCCGCCCAGCACGCGGGCGAGCGCCAGCCGCCCGACCGCGCCGCCGTGACTGATCTTGAAGACGCTCGCCGCCGGTGCAGTGACGCCCAGCCGCTTGGCCGCCGCGTCAGGCGCGGGGGTCTCGTGCCGCAAGGCCTTCAGCAGACGCCGCACGCCCCAGCTCGACGAGGCCGAGCCGAACAGCACCGGCACGCCGAGATTCTCGCTCGTTTCGCGGGCTAGGTCGGCGAACACCGTCGCGTTCTCGGGTACCTCGTCCATCAGCAGTTGCTCGAGCAACGCGTCATCATGATCCGCCAGCTGCTCCAGCATCTGCGTCCGGGCGGTCTTCTCGTCGCTCGCGATCGCGTCCGGGATGGCGATCGGGGTCGATGCCTTACCCGGCTCATAATGATAGGCCCGCTCCAGCGCGAGATCGACGAAACCGGTGACCTTGTCGCCCTCGCGGATCGGCAGCTGGCGGGCGATGAGGGGAGAGACGCTCATCGGCTGCAGCGCGGCGAGGAGGTCGCGGATGCGCCCGCGCGCCTGGTCGATACGGTTCACGAAGACGAGGTGCGGGATGCCCAGCTCGTCGAGCATCCGAAGCGACGGCGCCGCCAGCGCGGCGCGCGCCGGATCGGGATCGACCACGACGATGGCGAGGTCGGCGGTCGCCACTGCCCGGGTCCCGTCGGCCGCGAAGCCGACCGAGCCGGGGGCGTCGATGATCGCGAAATGATCGCCCAGATAGTCGAAGTGCATCAGGTTGAGTTCGGTCGAGCCGCCGCGTGCGCGCGCTTCGGGACTCGAGTCGCCGACCGACGAGCCCGCGTCGGTCGAGCCCTGGCGCGGGATCGTCCCGCTCGCGAACAACAGGGCTTCGGCCAGTGATGTCTTGCCCGCGCCGGCCGGTCCGACCAGCGCGATGACCCTCGTGCCGTTGCTGAGTGCTCCATTTGGCATGCGACTCTCCTCTCGTCCGTCGTTAGTGGCGGGCGCGGAATCGCGTCGGAACCGGGCGCGAAGCCGCGCTTACCGAAGGATCGAGCGTCGGACTCTTGGCCCCGAAAAGCAAGGGGACTCGTCGCGTCTTCCGGGGCGCTGGTCGCGCGGGTTCAGATCAGCCGGCAGAAGGCCGGTGCGCGAGCTTCCCGGCAGACGTCGGGCCGGGTCTTCGTCGCTCGCCAGTAGCGCAGCAGCCCCGCCTTTTCGGCCAGCGCCGGAAAACCGGGATCATCGAGCGCCGGACGCATCCCTTGGTACCAGAAGACCGACGGCCCGGGATATTCGCGCGACGACCGCCGGGCGGCGATCAGGAACGCCTCGTGCCCCGCGCCAAGCTCGGCGAGGAGGCGCGCCACCGTGTCGTCCTGCATGGTCTCCGGAAGCGCCCGAAGCGCAGCGACGGCCCGGCTCTTCGCGGCCGCGTCTCCCGATCCGCGTGCCCGATAGGCCTCGGCAAGCGCGCGTCGCCGCGCCGCGTCGATCGCGAGTCCGGGACGGTCGAGGCGCTTGAGATCGCCGGTCGCCATCACCCCTTCCGCCTCGATGTAGCGGGCGAATTCTGCATCGGGCGCAAGTGCCGCGGCCGCATCGAAATAGGTCCGCGCCTCTTCATATTTGCCCGAAGCGACCAGCGCGTCGGCAAGGTTGAGCGGGGTGTAGACATAGAGCGCCAGCATGTCGTTCGCCTGCCGCAACTGGTCGAGCGCCTCGGTGACCCGACCGACATTGAGCAGCATCCAGCCATATTGGTGGTGCTCGCACCCGCAATCGAGACGGCGCGAGGCCACGGCGGCCTTGAGCAGTCGTTCGCGCTCGACCCAGTCCGATCGGTCGATCAGCATCGACTTGATCCACAGCGCCTCGCTGTTCTCCTTGTCGATCTTCAGGGCCCGATCGGCGGCCTCCACGCCATCGCGTCGCGCCTGGGCCTCCAGTTCGGGACTGTCGGCATAAGCCGCAACCTTCCAGAATGCCCCGGCAACGCCCGCCCATCCCCAGGAGAAATCGGGGAGGGCGGCGACCACCCGTTGCGCCGGCACAAGGGCCTTGCGCCCGTCGCTCATGTCCGTGTCCCAGTGGCCCTCGCAGAATTTCAAATAGTCCTTGAGCACTTGGTCGGGGAGCGCCTTGCGATAGGTTTCCGCGCCGAACAGGCCGCAACGCACCACGTTGCCGGCATCGACCGCGATGTGGCGCGGTACGTTGCTGGCCTCGGCCACGGGATAATCGACCGTGTCGGTCCACAAGGTCGCGCCCGACCGCTCGTTGAGAAGGCGCGTGATGACACGGATGACCCCGCCGTCCTGCTGCACCGACCCACCCAGCGCATAAGCGGGCGCGGACCCCGGCGGCGGACCGGCGGCGGTCGAGACCCCGACCACGCCGTCAGCGTTGAAAGCCGCCGATACCTCGGCATCGATCCGCTCGCCGAACGCCGGGTCGAGCCCGTCCGACAACCGCTCGAATCCGGCAAGTCGCACCACCATGCTGTGCGTCTTCGGCGCGGGGCGGAGCAGCCACCAGCCGCCAGCCGCCAAGGCAACGAGCAGCAATGCTGCCGCGACTGACACGCCCTTCGAATATCGCCGCTCCCGCGACCTTCCGGCGGGAGCGGGCGACGTGGGGCCGTCGCGTCCCGATCGATCAGGCAAGTCCGCGATGCGATGGGCGAGCGTCTCCATCGCGCGGTTCCAGCCGGAGAAAGCGTCGATCCACTGCCGGGTCGAAAGCTCGTAGGCAAAAGCGTCGCTTGGCTCGACATCCTCGATCCGCACCGCGATGACGGGGATCTTGAAGCGGCTTGCGAGCGAGAGCTCCTTCTTGATCTCGTCGCTCTCGTTGGCGGCGGCAGAAAACACGAGGATCAGCGCCGGGGCCTTGCGGAGCGCCCGGACGATCGCTTCCTGATAATTCTCGCCGGGTGCAACGTCGCGGCTGGCGATCCAGCAAGGGATGGCGCGCTTCTCGAGGGCCGTGCACACGTCACGTGCCTGCGCCTGGTTGGCACTGGCGTGGCTGATGAAGACCCGCTCGGCGGCTGGTGCCTTCTCGTCGGTCGAAGAGCTGGACAGCTCCACCCCACCCCCCTTCACGAAGTGGTGAACTTAAAAGACAAGGGACCGGAAAGGAAGGGCGGTCTGCCCCCAGGAAAACCCGCTAATATTGCCCGGGAGCTTTCAAACGGCAGTGGCGTCTGCATTGTGTCGCGGGAGGGCAACTTCTCCTAGCCGTACGCTGCAGAAGCGCTGTTTTTCACCTGAAAGCGCCCGTCGAAGGTTTTCAGTAGAATCAATAGCCTTCAATTGCAGAATTGAGCATTTGGCGCGGCTTGGGCGATAGCACGTACACCAAGCCGGTCATTGCTATTCCTACGCCGTTAGTGGGCATCACGCTAACGACTAAGATCAGACGTATACGCCATACTCGACTTGAGAGAGGTATGTATCAACGGCGTCGAATCCTTCTGCCGTTTCGAGAAGTGACGCTGGACTAGCGCCTAGCCAAACATTTGACTGGTTCAACCAAGATCTCACGACACTCTTATCGCCGAGCGTTCGCAAGGCGCGACGCATCACGATCCGCCGCCGGTTGATTATTATGCTAGCATCATTCGCCATGTCTCGAATGTACCGCCTCGAGCTGGCCTAGCCAAGGCGCCGATGGTCAACAGAACGGGTCGATAGACTGACGCGAAGTTTCGAATTGAACGCTCGGGTTCAGCCAATACCGGTCCCAGCCTATTCTTTGTGGTCCTTCGACTCCTTCGACTCAGAGTGCGGACCGAAATGAACGATCCTTGCCTTGCTCATGTCGAGCCCTCCGAGAAAAAGATTGCGCTTATGAATTTCGGCCGCGGTCGCGCGGCCATGGCACACGTCCTCTCGATCTTTGTCTCGAAGAGCTTGCTTCATTTCAGCGTGCTTCTTCAGATCGAGCCTTTCAACTACGGATCGATTCTCTTCGTCGTCGGCCATTCGTCACATTACCATCCGACCAGTCCCGATGCTACCGAGGCCTAATTTAGTCTGACTGCGTGTGACCATTCCGGGTCAATCACTGTAGTCAGGAATAGGCTAATTGCGGACCTTAAAAATCCATTGGCATGATGGTACGATACACGTTGGGTTGCGATGGGCGACAAGATTGTCTTTTACGATTGGCCTTACTCGCCCTTCTGCATGAAGGTGCGTGCCATCCTCGATTACAAGCAGCTGGAATATGTCACCGTTAACCCACTAACTGCGCGCGGAACACTCCTTCGGCGGGGTACAGGCAAAGTCCCAGCGGTTGAGATCTACGGTGACTTTATCACGGACTCGACCGACATTGCTTACGCGCTCGATGCGCGCTTTCCGGATCCGCCATTGCTGCCGCTCGGAATGCACGAGCGAGGCGTTGCTCAGGCGATTGAGGAATGGGCGGATGAATCCCTTTACTTCATCGGCCTCTATTATCGCTGGTATGACGCCGAGGGACGGAAACCCGTGGCGGCTGTTTTTGGTAGTTCCGTCAAAGGGCGCATTGCCTATCGCTTCTTTTTGCGGCGCATTCTCGGTCAACTGCGGGGCCAAGGTACGCTACGCAAATCACCCGATCATATCAGGCGTGACCTGGAGCGAAACTTGGACGCCGTCGAGTGTCTGCTGTCGGCTAGTCTGTTCGTCCTCGACGACAGACCCTTCCTTTGTGATTTTGCGCTGATCAGCCAGCTTAGGTACCTCGACCGGACACCAGTCGGTCGTACCGCCATTTCAGCGAGACCGCTCATAAAGCGCTATGTTGAACAGAAAATCTGAGTGGCAGCTTTCGACCCATTGCTGCCGCTAGGCTAGCGCCAATTTTGGGTGGAGAGTTGCCACTAGTTTCGGCCAATCAAATCTGCCGAAGACGTAGCTTAAGCCGCAAGCGTCCGGCTAATTCCCGTTCGTGTTCGGTAATGTATTCTGACCTCTCCGCAGCTGCGAGGCAACGCAGCGCGGCCTGCGGGTCGCGCCTAACCCCTTGGCCTCGTAAATAACACTTAGCCAATTCGAGCTGCGCACTTCCGTCGCCAAGTGTGGCTATCCGCTGCCACCAACGGAAGGCTTGTCTCCATTGTTTCCGCTCTCGGCAAAGGATGGCAATGTTACCACCGGCAACTGTGTTGCGGTCGTTCCGCCATGCCTTTCGATACAGTTGCATTGCTAACATCTTATCGACCTGCACGCCGGTTCCAGTGTCGTAGAGACATGCGAGCCGACAAAGGCACGTGCTATCGCCGAGATAAGCGCCGCGCTCGAAGGAGGTGCGCGCCAAATCGTAATTGCCCGCATCTTGAGCGGCATCCGCGATACGAAATAAGGCATCTGTGTTCACCATGGCGGACGGTTTTACCCGGAAACTGACCTCACCAAAATGTCAGCAATGGGTCGTCAGCTCACTTCGGAACTGGCTGAAGCTCTTTTTCTATCGCGATGATGTCTCTGCTGAGAAAGGGCATGGTTCGCTGCGCTACCCGCAACTGGTCGAGGGCCTGCTCAAATTTGCCCTGCGCCAACAAGGTGCGCGACAGCGAATAGCGGAATTCCCCTACACTAGGCTGCCTAGCGACTAGAATGCGCATCTCTAACTCAGCCTGCCGCGCCAAAGCGCGGGGCGCGTTGTGTCGGAGCACCAAATCCGATTGAACCCGGGCGAGCAGAGAACGAACCAGAGGATAGGATTTGGCTTCGCCTTCAAATGCCCTGAGCCGGTCACGGGCTCCGAGCAGACTTTGCCGATCGCCGAGCCGCCAAAGCCGATATGCCTCTGCGTAACGGGCGCGCGCCTTGCCAGAGATTCCGGCGTTACTAGCCGATAACGCACTCACATGGGCATGCACGTTGTTCGCAAAATGCAAAACCGCGCGGTCCGACCCGTCAGGCGGTAATTGGTATTTCTCTGCAAACAGGATTGCGCCTGTATGTCCATCGATCAACTCGCTCGAGAACGCTCGCCCCAGTCCACCGTCTTCAGAAGCGAGCCGCACAATGAAGTCAGGCCGCGGCTCAGCCGATCGTGGGGCGTCGATGACCTGTAAGCCCTCAAACTTCGAAATCGCGCGAACCACGTCTCGCCGGAGCTCCTCCCATTTGACCGGGTTACTGGCCGGGGAGAGCGGATTAATCACAACCGCCAGCGTCCCGGGGCGGGGTCCGTAAATACCGCGCTGCGACCATCCCAGTATCAATGCCATAGCCGCGATCAAAATGGCGCCGGCCACGATTACCGTTTTGGCGCGACCAAATTTTCGCGGCTGAGACCCGGGCGCGCCTGCATGTAACGTGGTGCGATAGCCGTGATTGCGGACCGCTTCGATCAGTCCTCCATCAATACCAATCTTTTCGAGACTTTCGCGCAGCAGGGTCACCCGTTGCTTGATTGTCTCGCGCGTTACTTGCGCGTTCCAGACAGCCTGCTCGATCTCTGAAAATGAAACCGGGTCGGGTGTGCGCGATACCAGTAGGTTGAGCATGCGAAACGACAGGTCCGGTAATCGATGCGCACCGCCTTCGACGATGATCGCGCGACGAACGGGGCAGAGTTCAACCTTCATTTCACCAATCTTCACCGTTCTTTTCTTGCCCCGATGCCGTGTCAGTCAGCAACCCCGGGGCATGAACACGCTATCCACACGCTCCGCCCTGATCGCCCTCGCCGTGAGCGGATGCAATACATCCGTTTCAGCCCGGGCCCCAGAGAATGTCACCGCCGTACAACGCCGGATTGCCGACGAGATCCTTGCTGCCCAGATAGATGCCAATGGCGTACCGGGCATGGCAGCGGCCGTAACGCGAAATGGGCACCTGATCTGGACTGGTGCGGCAGGATATCGCGATCTTGATCGCAGAATGCCGGTCGAAGCCGACACCAGCTTTCGGCTCGCCAGTGTATCCAAACTGATCACGGCGACGGCAGCGATTCGGCTGTATGATCGCAATAAGCTGGACCTCGACGCATCGGTCCAGCGCTATATTCACAATCGCAATCTTAAATGGCCATCTGCGATGAGTATCCGTCAGCTGGCCGCGCATACGTCGGGAATCCCGCATTATCAGGATGTCGATGCCGACCGCGGCAACGTGCATTTCGCATCGATCGACGAGGCCGTTCAGATCTTTGCCAATCGGCCGCTCCTTTTCTCCCCTGGCACGGGATATCGATACAGCTCTTACGGCTACACCCTCTTGAGCGCGGCGATCGAAGGCGCTGCGGGCGCGCCATTTCTTTCCTATGTCGCGCGGGAGATCATCAACGATCTGCCATTGCGCCCGGATCTCACTCCGGACCCGACCAACGACACCGTTGCCTATGAATTCGATGGCGGCACCATCAAGCCTGCTGGTCCACATGATTACAGCTATTCTTGGGGCGGGGCAGGTTTCCGCGGGACGGCACCGGGCGTCGCGATGTTCGGCGCACGGGTAATGCAAGACGCCTTTCTTTCGCCAAGGGCAAGGATGGCGATGTGGACGCCGTCCAAGATGAACGATGGTTCACCGGTCGTCGAGGGCGAAGACAGGATCGCTTTCGGATGGCGCATTGGGGCCAATGCAGATGGTGTTCGGATCGCGCATCATGCCGGGGTGGCGATCGGGGCGCGGAGCGCACTCGTGCTCTATCCCGAAAGGAAGGAGAGCGTCAGCGTTCTTTCGAATGCTGTCTGGGTGTCCGACATCAAGGAAACTGCGCAGATGCTTGTCGCGCCGTTTCAGGCCGATCCTAAGGGACCGCGAGCACCGTGTCCGACCTGGGCTACCGGCTACAGCGGCAGCTTCGGCGACAAGGCAGTAACGGGGATCGCTCGTTTTGCGGTGTCAGACGGAATATGCCGCGGCAAGCTGGGTGTCGCCAATGCTGCAGGTACATGGTTCGATGCGTTGCCGCAGGCGAACACCGACAACGTGGCGGTGATATCGATCCATCCCGGCGACCGACTTGATCGCGCTGCGCTTGTTACGCCGAGCGGCACCTATGATTTTCGCCGGCAAGAAGACGGTAGCTTTGTCGCGGCGCTGAGTCCGAGCCGAAAATTTGTCGTCCGATTGCGGCGCTGAATTTCCCTTATTTCACGGAGTCAATTGATGTTGCTAACTTCCTCGTTCGCGGCTGCCAGCATGCTTGCACTCGTTCAATTGCAGCCCGGCAGGTGCGACGAAACCTTCCACAAAAGGGGCAGTCCATTGACCGGCTTGCGCTTTGTGGCTGATCGGTCCGTCGCCAACCTTTCTCGCGCGAGTGCGATTGGTCAACTGCGCGGCATCGTGTCGGCGAAGGGATACACGATCATGACCGAGGAGCCCGAAACCGGGACGATGCTGATCGAACAGCCCATGACCGGCAAGGCGCGCGGTTTCCCGATCGAGATCCGTGTGACCGAAACGGTAAGAGAGGGAACCGTGCGGATGGAGGCTCGCTTACGCACCGGGATGATGGTGGGCGAGTCCGCGGCGCGCATGGAAATGTGCGGCATCCTGGCGAGTTTGAAGGGCGGCGCGGCCGGGCTTGCCTTGGCGGAAAAGGGCCGTGCGGCCCAGCCAGCCATGACCGCGCCAATCCGGATGAGCGTGCTGCGCTTCTCGTCGCTCATCGCAGCCGAGGCAAGAAACAGCAGCGTCGCCATCGAACCGCGCTACAAGGGCCGGACGTTTACGTTGTTCGGGCCGGTGGCCTCCGTAACCCAGGCGGGTGACCGATATCGCGTGGACTTCAGGCTGGTGGAGAATATGCTCAGCGGCCTCGTGCCGGGTTCGGGGTTCAGGCTCGATGTGAGCTGCCTGCTTGCCAAGGGGCAATCGACCTTCGCGCTATCCCTCAAGCCGAACCGCCATGTCGAATTATCCGGCGTGTTTGATGGATTCGACGAAGGTCGGTCCGTCGTTGTGCTGCGCGACTGCGCGCCTTCAACCTAGTCCCCTTCTCCGCAAGTTCTTCAGAATCACACCGGGATACAGCCATGATCTTCTACGCTCTCGCAATCGCGCTCGCCTCGCCCCCTTCCGCTCGTCTTGATTCTCCTTCCCTCGAAGCCCAAGCGGAGCAGGAGCTTCGTGGCGTGATTCAATCCTTCGGCGACGCGATCATCAAGAAAGACACTCAACAGTTTCTGGGGTTGTTCGCCGACGGTCCCGTGACATGGCGCCGGGTGTATAGCGATGCCCGGCTGGCCCAACTCAAGGAGAAGACCCCGAAGGCGGGCTTTGACCCCGCCAACTCTCCGCGCACGTTCATCGGTAGGATCGCGCAAAGCCCGCACCGGCATGAGGAGCATTTCCGCAACATTCAGATCGATCATGACCGCGATGTCGCCGCAATCACCTTCGATTTCATCTACTCGGTGAACGGCCGGGCCATCAATGCGGGCAAGGAATCATGGCACCTCGTGCGCCAGGAAAAGGGCTGGCGCATCGTGTCCGTGATCTACTCGAACAACAATCCCGCGCGGTGATCTGGCCGCCTGCGCCTTCAATGCCCGCGAATGGCTTGCCGCCGCTTGGTTTCGAACAAGGGAGCGATGCCAACTGCCAAGTCTGGTCGAAGGTCTAGAGGAAGAATGAAAAAGAGTTGCCGAAATTATGCAGCAGGATGGGAAGAAGCAGGCTTCCCGTGCGCAGACGGACCCACACGGCAATCAGCGATGGGATAGCGGTCAACGCGGACGTTAGAGATCAATGTGGAAGGGCTTGCCCCTGCTGTCTGGCTCCCAGCCCGCTAACAAGGCCGCGTTGATGCCATTCTCCAAATTGGCGCGATGAACCATCGGTCTGTGCCGGTATGCTCTAGCGCGTTGAGCGGCTTTCTTAGCCGGTAGGAACTGTAGGAGGGCCTCTTTCCCACTGGCTCCGGCTAGGCTGACAGCGACAAGCATGCCTTGCCACCCGTCCACAGTGCACCACTGCGGTTCGCGGCGCAGCTTCGCTGTCGCCGATTACAAGCGTCCCGTTCAAATCGCGCTTGTGAAGCATCCCGGCACGTTATCAATTTAGTGTCTGCTTTCCACCCAAAGCTGACACAAACGAAGGCCCGCGAACAGAAGCTCGCGGGCCGTTTGTTTGACGGAGA
>CAZKCD010000040.1:13454-14924 GCA_964551235.1 uncultured Sphingomonas sp. | reverse complement strand
TGAAGGCCGTGCTGACGCCGTCATCGACCGGCGCGAAGGTCAGCCGCGCCGGCGCGTTCACGACGCCGTGGCGGATGATCACCGTCGCGGCCGACGCGCCGGGCCTCTACGCCGCGCGCAACATGATCCTCAACCTAAACGAGCCCAACAAGCTGGGCGACGTAAGCTGGGTGAAGCCACGCAAATATGTCGGCATCTGGTGGGGCATGCACCTCGACACGCAAAGCTGGGCATCCGGGCCGAAGCATGGCGCGACCACCATCAACGCGATGAAGCTGATCGACTTCGCATCGAAGAACGGCATTCCCGGCATGCTGGTCGAAGGGTGGAACGTCGGCTGGGACGGCGACTGGTTCGCCAATGGCGGGGACTTCAGTTTCACGCAGCCCTATCCGGATTTCGATCTCCCCAGGATTGCGGCCTACGCGAAAGCGAAGGGCGTCCACCTGATCGGCCATCACGAGACCAGCGCCAATATCGCCCATTACGAGGAGCAGATGGGTGCCGGCTTCGACTATTACCGGGCGAATGGGATCGACGCGGTGAAGACGGGATACGTCTCGGACGCCGGCGGCGTGCAAGCGCGTGGGCCCGACGGGACGATCCGGTTCGAATGGCACGAGGGGCAGGTCATGAGCCGCCATCACCTCAAGGTCGTCGAAGAGGCGGCAAAGCGTCGGATCGCGGTCAACGCGCACGAGCCGATCAAGGATACCGGCCTTCGCCGCACCTATCCCAACTGGATCAGCCGCGAAGGCCAGCGCGGCGGCGAGTATGACGCCTGGGGGAGCCCCAAGAACCCGCCGCGCTACCAGACCGAACTGGTCTTCTCGCGCATGCTGGCCGGACCGATGGACTACACGCCCGGGATCGTCAGCCTGAAGGGTCGCGGCGACAGCGACATTCCCTCGACCGTCGCGCGCCAGCTCGCCTATTTCGTGGTCATCTATTCTCCCATCCAGATGGCCGCCGACCTGCAGGAAAATTACGAGGCGCAGCCGGTCGCGTTCGACTTCATCAAGGCTGTGCCGGTCGACTGGGACGAAAGCCGCGTCCTCTCCGGCGAAGTTGGCGGCCATGCCGTGATCGCCCGCAAGGAGCGCGGGCGGCCGAACTGGTACGTCGGCGGCATCACCAACGAGGACGCCCGCACCGTCCCGGTCGCGCTCGACTTCCTCGATCCGGGCAAGACGTACGTCGCCACCATCTGGCGCGATGGGCCGACCGCCGAGGCCGGCCCGAAAGGCAAGGACCTCGTTCGCGAGACCCGCCGCGTGCGCAAGGGAGACCGGCTCGACCTCCGCATGGCGCCGGGCGGCGGCTTCGCGATCCGGATCGCGCCGCGCTGATGGCCGTCCCGGGCCGCATCTGCATCCTCGGCGGCGGGACCGCCGGCTGGATGGCGGCCTGCCTGCTCAACGATCGCTGGGGACCCCGCGGCACCGAGATCACGCTAATCGAATCGAGCGA
>CAZKCD010000040.1:9285-13354 GCA_964551235.1 uncultured Sphingomonas sp. | reverse complement strand
TCGACGTGCCCGCGCATCCCGACCGTTTCTTCGTCCCCGGCCGATTGGCGGACGAGCGGCGCGCGCCCTTCGCCGACACCGCCTTTCCGTTCGAGGTCAGCTACGGTTACCATTTCGACGCCGTGCTGGTCGGCCGTTTCCTGCGCGAGGTTGCGACCGCGCGCGGGGTGACCCACGTCGACGCGCGCATCGCCGAGGTCGAGATGGCACCGGACGGTCACGTCGCCGCGCTCCGCGCCGAGGACGGGCGGCGGTTCGAGGCCAACCTGTTCGTGGACGCGAGCGGTTTTCGAGCGTTGATCCTCGAAGGCGCGCTAGGGGAGCCGCACCGCGACTTCGCCTCGAACCTCTTCAACGACAGTGCGGTGGTCACGCCGACGCCCTTGCCCGAATCCGGCCCCGGCACCGCAACCCGCGCCACGGCCCTCTCCGCAGGCTGGGCCTGGCACATTCCGCTGACCCACCGCGCGGGGAACGGCTACGTCTATTCTTCCTGCTACATCGACGACGATGCAGCAGCCGCCGAACTGCGGGCCCACCTCGGCCTCGCGCCCGATGCCGAGGTTCGGCACCTGAAGATGCGCGTCGGCCGGTTCGAGCGCTCTTGGGTATCGAACTGCCTCGCGATCGGCCTCGCGCAGGGTTTCATCGAGCCGCTCGAGGCGACCGCCCTTCATGTCGTCCTGGCGACGGTGGAAGGCTTCATCGACGCCGTCGAACGCCCCGACCAAGAGGACTCGCGCCGCCAGTTCAACGTCGAGGTCGCCGCGCGCTACGAGGGCATCCGCGACTATATCGTCGCCCATTATCGCGCTGCCCGCCGCGCCGACACCGACTATTGGCGCGACGCCACCAGCCACGATGAGCTGTCCGACAGCCTCAAGGGCCTGTTCACCGCCTGGTTCACCGGCAAAGACATTGAGGAAGAGGTGCTGCGCCAGGGCATCGCGAAATATTACACCCCGATCAGCTGGCATTGCCTGTTCGCCGGTTACGGCCAGTTTCCCGACCGGCTGCAGCCGGCGCAGCCGGGCATGCGTGTCGCCGACATGGACCGGGTCGACCGCTTCGTCGCCGCCTGCGCCTCCCATTACGCCCCGCATCGTGACGCGCTGGCGCGCTGGAGTGACGCCGCATGAAGAAACTGCTTGCCCTGATCGCGCTGGCGTTCGGCGGCATCGCCCAGGCCGAACCGACCCGCGACGTCCCGGTCGTCAGCACCGGCCGGATCGTCGACCTCGGCATCATGAAGTCGGCTTATGCCGAACCGCGCCGGGTCGTCGTCTGGCTGCCCGACGGCTACGCGCGGCGCGGCAAGCGTCATGCGGTGCTCTACATGCACGACGGGCAGAACCTCTTCGATGACGCGACCGCGGGCTACGGCACCGAATGGCGCGTGGACGAGGTCGCCGCCCGGCTGATGCGGGAGGGCAAGATGCGGCCGACGATCATCGTCGGCATCTGGAACACGCCCAAGCGCCTGCGTGACTATGTTCCCGCCAAGGCGTTCGATCACCTGCCCGCGCCCTATATGGACCGCGTCCGTGGCCTCTATGGCGGCGACCCGCTGAGTGACGGCTACCTGAAATTCATCGTCGAGGAGCTTCGGCCGCTGATCAACCAGCGTTTCCGTGTCCGGCGCGACCGCGAGAATACGGCGATCATGGGTTCGTCGATGGGCGGCCTGATCTCGCTCTACGCCATCAACCAGTATCCCGAGGTGTTCGGCGCGGCCGGCATGGTCTCGACTCACTGGCCGCTGTTCCTGCCGAACGAAGGCGAGAAGCTGACCGACCGGGAAGTCGACACCGTCGCGACCGCCTTCGAGCGCTACCTCAAGCCATCGCTGCCCGCGCCCGCGACGCACCGCCTGTATTTCGATCACGGGACCGAAACGCTCGACCGGCATTATGCCGCCTACCAACAGCGCATCGATCGCGTCGTTGCCGCGCGCGGTTATCGGATCGACCGCAACTGGATGGTCCGCAACTTCCCCGGCCAGGCGCATAACGAGGCAAGCTGGGCCTCGCGCGTCCACATCCCGCTCGCCTTCCTGCTCCCGCCGGACGCGAAGTGACGCCCTGCCCCCTTGCCCTTGGCGCGCGCGGGCGCGAAAGGCGTGGGGCATGAGCCGTCTCGACCCCCGCATCGCCGCCGTCACCGACCGCATCATCGAACGGTCGCGCCCGTGGCGGCAACGCTACCTCGACCTGATGGCCGAACAGGCCGAGCGCGGGATCAGCCGCCCGCGCCTGTCCTGCGGCAACTTTGCCCATGGCTTCGCCGCCGCGGGCGAGGACAAGGATGCCATCCGCCAGATGCGCGGGCCGAATATCGGCATCGTTACCGCCTACAACGACATGCTCTCGGCGCATCAGCCTTATTATCGCTACCCGGAACAGATGAAGGTCTGGGCGCGGGAAGTCGGCGCGACCGCGCAGGTCGCGGGCGGCGTGCCGGCCATGTGCGATGGCGTGACGCAAGGCCAGGACGGCATGGAACTGTCGCTGTTCAGCCGCGACGTGATCGCCCTTACTACCGCGATCGCGCTCAGCCACGGCATGTTCGACGGGGTCGCGATGCTCGGCATTTGCGACAAGATCGTGCCCGGCCTGCTGATTGGGGCCCTGCGTTTCGGCCACCTCCCCGCGTTGCTGGTTCCCGCCGGCCCGATGCCGTCGGGCCTCGCCAACAAGGAGAAGCAGCGCGTCCGCCAGCTGTTCGCCGAGGGCAAGGCGACGAAGGAGGAACTGCTCGCCGCGGAAGCCGCCAGCTATCACGGCGCCGGCACGTGCACCTTCTACGGGACGGCCAATTCGAACCAGATGATGATGGAGCTGATGGGCCTGCACGTCCCCGGCGCCGCCTTCGTCAATCCGGGCACGCCGCTGCGCCAAGCGCTCAACCGCGCGGCGGTCCACCGCATCGCCGACCTTGCCGCGACCCGCCGTCGCCCGCTTTCCGAAGTCGTCGACGAACGCTCGATCGTCAACGCGGCGGTTGGCCTGCTCGCTACCGGCGGTTCGACCAACCACGCCATCCACATCCCGGCAATTGCGCGGGCCGCGGGGATCCATATCGACTGGCAGGATCTCGACGAGCTCAGCAACGCCGTCCCGCTGATCGCGCGCGTCTATCCCAACGGGTCGGGCGACACGAACGACTTCCATCATGCCGGCGGGATGGAGTTCGTCGCCCACACGCTCGGCGAGGCGGGGCTTCTCCACACCGACATCCTGCCCGCCGGGTCGGACGAGTTCGCCGACTTTGCCACCCGGCCGTCGCTCGACGGCGACAGGCTGGTGCGCACGCGCATCACCGAAAGCCTCAACCCCGACATGTTGCGGCCGGCCGACGACCCGTTCCAGCCGGACGGCGGCATGGCGCTGGTCCAGGGCAATCTCGGCCGGGCCATCTTCAAGCTCAGCTCGGTGGACAAGACGCGCTGGACGATCGAGGCGCCGGCCCGCGTGTTCGAGGACCAGGACAGCGTAATCGCCGCCTTCAAGGCCGGCGAGCTCGACCGCGACGTCGTGGTCGTCGTCCGCTTCCAAGGGCCCCGCGCCAACGGCATGCCCGAACTGCACAAGCTGACCCCCTCGCTCGGCGTGCTCCAGGACCGCGGATTCAAGGTCGCGCTGGTGACCGACGGCCGCATGAGCGGCGCCAGCGGCAAGGTGCCCGCCGCCATCCACTGCTGCTCCGAGGCGCTGGGCGGCGGACCGCTGTCCAGGGTCCGCGACGGCGACGTGATCAAGCTGTGCGGGCATAGCGGCCTGCTCGAGGCCAAAGTCGATCTCGACGCGCGCGAGCCCGCCCCGCCGCCGCCCGCGCCGGTCGGCACGGGACGCGAGCTGTTCGCCTTCATGCGCCACGGGGCCGACAATGCCGAGCATGGCGGATCGACCATGCTGGCCCATATGGAGGGCAAGCTGTGAGCCGGACCATCGCCGTCGCCGACATCGGCGGCACCCACGCCCGCTTCGCCATCGCCCATGTCGACCAGGGCAAGGTCATCGACCTGCGCGAGCCGGTGACGCTCGGCACCGCCGACCACGCGAGCTTCCAG
>CAZKCD010000040.1:0-9185 GCA_964551235.1 uncultured Sphingomonas sp. | reverse complement strand
GACCAGATCCTCGACTTCCTGCGTCGCACCCACCGCCGCGTGTCGATCGAGCGGATCGCCTGCGGGTCGGGACTTGTGAACATCTACCAGGCGCTGGCGCATATCGAGGGCAAGGCGGTCGCGAGCATCGAGGACAAGGCGCTGTGGACGGCGGCGCTGGAGGGCAGCGATCCGCTGGCTGCGGCGGCGCTCGACCGCTTCTTCCTCGCGCTGGGCGCGGCGACGGGCGATCTCGCTTTGGCCCATGGCGCCAACGCGGTCGTGCTGGCCGGTGGCCTGGGCTATCGGCTGAAAGACCGCTTCGCCGAGTCCGGCTTTTCCGACCGCTTCATCGCCAAGGGCCGCTTCGAGCGGCGCATGGAGGCGATCCCGGTCAAACTCATCACCCACCCGCAGCCCGGCCTCTATGGGGCAGCCGCGGCCTTTGCGGAGGCGCACCCATGAACATCGACACCATCATGCAGACCGCGCCGGTCATCCCGGTGCTGGTCCTCGACGGGTCGATCGACGCGGTCGGGCTGGCCGAGACGCTCGTCGAGGCGGGGCTTCCGGTGCTGGAGGTCACACTGCGAACACCCTATGCGCTGGATGCGATCCGGGCGATGGCGCGGGTTTCGGGCGCCATCGTCGGCGCGGGAACGGTGTTGAATATCAATATGTTAGGCGACGCGATCGACGCGGGATCGCAATTCATTGTGTCGCCCGGTTTGACCGAGAGTCTGGGCAAGGCCGCGATCGCCAGCGGCGTGCCTTTCCTGCCGGGCGTGGCGAATGCCGGGGACATCATGCGGGGCATGGACCTGGGCCTCGACCGCTTCAAATTCTTCCCCGCCGAAGCCGCGGGCGGCCTCAAGGCGCTGTCGGCGCTGGCTGGGCCCTTCGGCGAGGCGCGCTTCTGCCCGACCGGGGGGATCACGCTGGAGAGCGCGCCGACCTGGCTGGCGCATCCGTCGGTGCGCTGCGTCGGGGGAAGCTGGATCGTGAAGGCGGGCGATACCGACCTCGCCGTCATCGGGGAGCGCGCCCGCGCCGCCGCCGCGCTGAAGGAGTAGGCCGATGTTGCGTCTAGCCGTTGCCGCCGCCTTGTTGACCGCCACGACCCCGGCGATGGCCGCGCCCGACCCCTATGCCGCCCCGGCCTATAGCGGGATCGAGCATCCGGCCTGGTCGCGAAAGGCCGTCATCTACCAGATCAACACCCGCCAGTTCACGCCCGAGGGCACGCTGAAGGCGGCTGAGGCGCAGATCCCGCGGCTGAAGGCACTGGGCGTCGACGTGCTGTGGCTGATGCCGATCCACCCGATCGGCGCGGTCAACCGCAAGGGGACGCTGGGCAGCCCCTACAGCGTGAAGGACTATCGCGCGGTCAATCCCGAGCTTGGCTCCAAGGTCGACCTCAAGGCCTTCGTCGATGCCGCGCACGCGGCCGGCATGAAGGTCATCCTCGACTGGGTGGCGAACCACACGGCGTGGGACCATCCGTGGGCCAAGGCGCACCCCGACTGGTACGCGCGCGACTGGCAGGGCAAGCATGTCTCGACCCCGTGGTGGGACTGGTCGGACATCATCGACCTCGATTATTCCAAGCCCGGTCTTCGCCGCGAAATGGCGGGCGCGATGGAAATGTGGGTGCGCGATTATGGCATCGACGGCTTCCGCGCCGACGTCGCCGGTTACGTCCCGCCCGATTTCTGGACCCAGGTGAAGCGCGACCTTTCCAAGCACAAGCATGTCTGGATGCTGGGCGAGTTCAACCACCGCGACCTCCACACCACCAGCTTCGACAGCAGCTACGCCTGGGCATGGGCCGAGGCGCTGATCAAGCTGGGCAAGGGCGAGGCGGATACCGGCGCGCTTTACGGCTTCTACAGCGAGAATGAGAGCGCGTGGCCGAGCGGCGCGCAGCGCATGATCTTCATCACCAACCATGACGAAAATGCTTGGAAGGGGACCGAGTTCGCGCTGTTCGGACCAGCGCTGGCCAACGCTTATGCCCTGCTGTTCACCAGCGAGGGCATGCCGCTGATCTACAACGGGCAGGAAGCCGGCCTCGACAAGAAAATCCAGTTCTTCGAGAAGGACCCGATCGCGTGGAAGGCGCACCCGCACGGCGCGCTGATCCGCGACTGGATCACCTTCCGCGACGCCCACCCCGCGCTCGACAACGCGCCGTGGGGCGGGCGCATGGTGCAGGTGAAGAACAGCGACAATCCCAAGGTCTTCAGCTTCGTGCGCGCCAAGGCCGGCGATGCGGTGCTGGTCGTCCAGAATTACAGCGCGGAGGCCAAGACGGTGACGCTCGACGCGCTGCCGCATCCGGGCACCTGGACCGAGAAGGACGGCGCCGCGATGCCGATCGCCAAGGGCACCGCGATGACGCTTCAGCCTTGGTCGACGCGGGTGTTCACGCGCCGCTACTGACGCCCCTCCCCTTGCCGTCGCCCGCCAATCGGCTAGGGCTTCGGCCATGACGACCGCCGCCCCCGACCTCGCGTCCCTCAAGCTGCTCGACGAGCGGCTGCGTTTCCTCAGCGCGTGGACGATCCACCACGCCAACCACGTTCGCGACAGCGTCGACGGCCTGAAGGTGGGCGGACACCAGGCGAGCTGCGCGTCGATGACCGCGATCATGGCGGCGCTCTATTTCCACGCGCTGGGCCCCAACGACCGGGTGGCGGTGAAGCCGCACGCCGGGCCGGTGCTGCACGCGATCCATTACCTGCTGGGCTCGCAGACGCTGGAGCAGTTGCAGAACTTCCGCGGCTTCGGCGGGATGCAGAGCTATCCCAGCCGCACCAAGGACAAGATCCCGGTCGATTTCTCGACGGGCTCGGTCGGGCTTGGCGTGGCGATCACGGCCTTTGCCAGCCTGGTGCAGGATTACCTGACCGCGCACGGGCTGATGGCCGAGGAGGAGCGCGGGCGCTTCGTCGCGCTGATCGGCGATGCCGAGCTGGACGAAGGCAATATCTACGAGGCGATCATCGAGGGCGCCAAGCACGACATCCGCAACTGCTGGTGGATCGTCGATTACAATCGCCAGAGCCTCGACGCGACCAGCGCCGACCGGATGTTCGAGCGCTTCGCGGACATCTTCAAGGCGTGCGGGTGGCGGATCGTCGAGCTTCGCTACGGCCGAAAGCTGGGCGCGGCCCTGGCGAAGCACAAGGCGGTCGGCGATTGGCTCGACAATCTTCCGAACGCGGACAGCGCGGCACTGCTCTACCAGGGCGGCGCGGCGTGGCGGGCGCGCATGGTCGCGGACTTAGGGACCAAGGCCGACGGGTTCCTCAAGGGCCTCGACGACGCGCAGCTGGGCGCGCTGATGAACGACCTTGGCGGCCATTGCATGGAGACGCTGACGGCGGCGTTCGACGCGGCGATGGACGACGTGCCGACGTTGTTCATCGCGTGGACCGTGAAGGGCTTCGGCCTGCCGTTCGCGGGGCACAAGGACAACCATGCGGGGCTGATGAACCCGACGCAGGCGCACGCCATGCGCGACGGCTTCGGCATCGCCGAGGGCGAGGAATGGACGCCGCTGGCGGGCATCGGCGCCAACGCGCGGCCGGGCGTCGAGGCGCTGCTGGAAGCGACGCGGATCAAGCGCGAGAAGCGCGGACGCGACTTCGGCCGGATCGCCATTCCCGACATTCCCGCGCCGGAGGGGTCGGAGCAGTCAACGCAGGCGGCATTCGGGCGGATCCTGCTCGACCTCGCCAAGGCCAAGGCGCCGCTGGCCGACCGGATTGTCACCACCTCGCCCGACGTCACCGTCTCGACCAACCTCGGCGCGTTCGTGAACCAGCGCGGGCTGTTCAAGCGCCGGGCGATGGAAGACGTTTTCGCCAAGGCAAAGATTCCGTCGGCGCAAAAATGGAGTGGCGACAATCAAGGCCAGCACATCGAACTGGGGATCGCGGAATCCAACCTTTTCCTGATGCTGGCGGCGCTCGGCCTGTCGGGCGATCTGTTCGGCGAGCGGCTGGTGCCGATCGGGACGCTCTACGACCCGTTCATCGCCCGCGGCCTCGATAGCCTCAACTACGCCTGTTACCAAGACGCGCGCTTCCTGCTGGTGGCGACGCCATCGGGCGTGACGCTGGGGCCGGAGGGCGGCGCGCACCAGTCGATCAACCCGCCGCTGATCGCGCTGGGCCAGCCGGGGCTGCGCCATTACGAGCCGGCGTTTGCCGACGAGCTGGCGGTGCTGATGCAGGAAGCCTTCCGCCTGATCGACGATCCTGCCGGGGAAAGCACCTACCTGCGGCTGTCGACGCGCTCGATCCCGCAGGTCGCGCGCGAGGGCGACGGCTGGAAGGCCGACGCGGTGGCGGGCGCCTACTGGCTGCGCGAACCCGCGAACGGCGCCGAAGCGGCGATCGTCGCGATGGGCGCGCTGATGCCCGAGGCGCTGGCGGCGTGGGAAGAATTAAGCGCCGACGTGCCGGGGCTGGGCCTCTTGAGCGTCACCTCCCCCGACCTGCTCCATCGCGGCTGGACCGCGGCGCAGGCGGCGCGGTGGAAAGGCGAGCATGCGCCGAGCCATGCCGAGCGGCTGCTCGGGCGGCTGGCGCCGAACGCCGGGCTGGTGACACTCTGCGATGCCGCGCCGGCCTCGCTGTCGTGGCTTGGCGGGCTATTGGGCCAGCGGGTCGCGCCGCTGGGCGTCGAGCGGTTCGGGCAGACGGGCAACCTCGTCGATCTCTACGCCGCCTACCGCCTCGACGGCGCGGCGATCACCGAGGCGGTTGCCGAGTTGCTGCTGCCCGCCTAGGGACGGGGCATGGCAGGACGCTATTTCGACGAATGGCAGGTCGGCGACGTGATCGCCCATGCCATCACCCGCACGGTGACCGAGACCGACAATCTCCTCATCTCGACGCTGACCCACAATCCGCAGCCGCTGCACCTCGACCACGAGGCGGCGAAGGCGACCGAGTTCGGCAAGCCGCTGGTCAACAGCTGCTTCACCTTCAGCCTGACGGTGGGCGTGTCGGTGGCGGACACGACGCTGGGGACGCTGGTCGCGAACCTGGGCTATGACGAGGTGCGCTTTCCCAAGCCGGTGTTCGTCGGCGACACGCTGACCTGCGAGAGCGAGGTGACCGCGCTGCGCGAGAGCGGATCGCGGCCCAACGCCGGGATCGTGACGTGGGAGCATCGCGCGAAGAACCAGCGCGGCGAGACGGTGTGCACCTTTACCCGCACCGCGCTGCTCAAGCGCCGGCCGGCATGAGCCAGCCACGCAGCTGGCTGTTCGTGCCGGCGGACAGCGAGAAGAAGATCGCCAAGGCGATCGCCAGCGAGGCCGACGCGATCATCTTCGACCTGGAAGACAGCGTCGCGCCCGACCGCAAGCAGGCGGCGCGCGACCTGCTCAAGACCCTGAAGCGCGAGGGCGGGCCGCGCTGGTGGGTGCGGATCAACCCGCTGCGCACCGACCATCACAAGCCGGACCTGGAGGTGTTCGCCTCCGCCGACTTCGAGGGCGTCGTGCTGCCCAAGGCGGAAAGCGGCGCGGACGTCGCCGAGCTGGCGCACCGCACCGGAAATCTTCCGGTCCATGCGATCGTGACCGAGACGGCGGCGAGCCTGTTCGGGCTGCTGAGCTACCGCGACGCCAAGTCGCCGCTGGTGGCGATGTGCTGGGGCGCGGAAGACCTGTCGGCGGCGCTGGGCGCGTCGAGCAAATATGACGCGGACGGGGCCTTGAGCTTCACCTACAAGATGGCGCGGTCGCTGTGCCTGGCGGGCGCGGTGGCGGCGGGCGTGCAGCCGGTCGACGGCGTGTTCGCCGACTTCCGCGACGAGGCGGGCCTGATCGCCGAGGCCGAGGCGGCCGCGCGCGAGGGCTTCACCGGCAAGCTGGCCATCCACCCGGCGCAGGTCGGGCCGATCAACGCCGCCTTCACGCCGAGCGCCGAGGACATCGCGCATGCGCAGGCGATCGTGGACGCCTTCGCCGCCGACCCGTCGGCCGGCGTGCTGGCGGTCGGCGGAAAAATGGTCGATCGCCCGCATCTTGTGCAGGCACAGAACGTTCTGACGAGGGCACAACGATAGGAGCGAGCAGGCATGCCGACACAAGCGATTGGCTGGGGCGTCGAAACCCCCGAGGAAGAGCTTCACCCGATCCACTTCGAGCGGCGCGACCTGCGCGACCATGACGTCGCCATCCGCATCACCTATTCGGGCATCTGCCACAGCGACCTGCACCAGTGCCGCAACGACTGGCACAACAGCCAGTATCCGGTGGTGCCGGGCCACGAGATCGTCGGCGAGGTCACCGCGGTCGGCCCGGCGGTCACCGACTTTGCGGTCGGCGACACGGTCGCGGTCGGCACGGTCGTCGACAGCTGCCTCGAATGTTCGGAATGCCAGGCGGGGTGGGAGCAGTTCTGCCTGAAGGGATCGACCTTCACCTACAACGGCAAGGACAAGCAGGACGGGACGATCACCAAGGGCGGCTATTCCGACCATATCGTCACACGCGACCATTTCGTCTTCAAACTGCCCGACGGGCTCGACCCGTCGAAGGCCGCGCCCCTGCTGTGCGCGGGGATCACCACCTTCTCGCCGCTGAACCAGCACGGCATCGGCCCCGACCACAAGGTCGCGGTCGTCGGGCTGGGCGGGCTCGGCCACATGGGGGTCAAGTTCGCGGTCGCGATGGGCGCGCACGTGACGGTCATCTCGACCAGCCCCGAAAAGGCCGCCGACGCGCAGCGGCTGGGCGCGCACGACGTGCTGATTTCCAAGGACGCGGCGGCGATGGCCGGGGCGATGGGCCGGTTCGACTTCATCCTCGACACGGTGCCGGTCGCCCACGACCTCAACCCGTACCTGATGCTGCTGAAGCGCGGCGGGAAGATGGTGCTGGTCGGCGCGATCGAGCCGCTTCCCCCGGTCCATGGCGGCGCGCTCATCATGGGCAACAAGGCTCTCGGCGGATCGGGCGTCGGCGGGGTGCCGGAAACGGTGCAGATGCTCGACTTCTGCGCGGCGCACAACGTGCTTCCCGACGTCGAGATGATCGCGATGAAGGACGTCAACACCGCCTTCGACCGGATGGAAAAGGGCGACGTGCGCTACCGCTTCGTGATCGACATGGCCCACGGGCTTTGAGGCGGATCGCCGCCGCCGTCGGCGCGGCGCTGGGGCTGGGCGGCTGCCTTCCGGGAGTGGACCTGCCGCCGGCCGCCGCCGCTCCCGCGTTCGACCCGATCGCCTTCTTCGCCGGGCCGACGCGCGGCAGCGGGACGCTGACCACGCTGACGGGCGGACGCAAGGCGATCAGCGTGACGAGCATCGGCACGCCCGCCCCCGACGGCAGCCTGGTGCTACGCCAGGACATCACGACCGAGGGTGACGGGACGCGGCAGCGGACGTGGACGATTCGTCCGCTGGGCGGCGGGCGCTACACCGGCACGCTGACCGAAGCGGTCGGGCCGGTGACCGCCGAGGTGGTCGGCAACCGAATGACCATCCGTTACAAAACCAAGGACTATCGCGTTCGCCAGACGCTGGTGCTGGGCGCGGACGGGCGGGTCGCCAACCGCCTCGACGTCGTCAAATGGGGCTTGAATGTCGCGCGGCTAGGCGAAACTATCGTCCCCGACTGACCGTCGCGTCCGACGACGGCATGGGAGGGATCATTATGTCGCAGCCGACCGAAAACTGGTCGATGGGTCGCGTCGTCACCGCGTCGAGCGCGGGAACCGCGTTCGAATGGTACGACTTCTTCATCTTCGGGTCGCTGACGCCGGTCATCGCCAAGGTGTTCCTGGCGGGGCTGGACCCGACCGGCGCGCTGGTCGCGGCGCTGGCGCTGTTCGCGGTCGGCTTTGCCTTCCGCCCGCTGGGCGCGATCATCTTCGGCGCGATGGGCGACCGGGTCGGCCGCAAGGCAACCTTCTTGACCACCGTCAGCCTGATGGGCGGGGCGACCTTCGCCATCGGCCTTCTGCCGACCTATGCGCAGGTGGGCGTGCTGGCGCCGATCCTGCTGATCGTCCTGCGCATCGCGCAGGGCGTGGCGCTGGGCGGCGAATATGGCGGGGCGGCCATCTACGTCGCCGAGCATGCGCCCGACCACAAGCGCGGCGAGGCGACCGGCTGGATCCAGTCGAGCGCGAGCTTCGGCCTGCTGGCGGCGTTGCTGGTCATCTTCGCCACGCGCACGGCGATCGGCACCGAGGCGTTCGACGCGTGGGGCTGGCGAATCCCCTTCCTCGTGTCGATCCTGCTACTGGGCATTTCGGTGTGGATGCGCTTGAAGCTGAGCGAGAGCCCGCATTTCGCCAAGCTCAAGGAGGAAGGCGCGACCAGCAAGGCGCCGCTGCGCGAGAGCTTCGCGACGAAGGACAGCCTGCGGCGGGTGCTGATTGCCTTCTTCGGCATCATGTGCGCGCAAGGCGCGGTCTGGTATTTCACCTTCTTCTACATGCAGGTGTTCCTCGAAAAGTCGCTGGGCCTGCCCGCGGCGACCAAGGACATGCTGCTGATCGTGATGACGCTGGCGAGCGCGCCGCTTTACGTCTTCTTCGGCTGGCTGAGCGACCGCATCGGGCGCAAGCCGGTGCTGCTGGGCGGGATGCTGCTGGCGCTGGCGCTCTATTTCCCGGGCTCGCACCTGATCGCCGAGGCGACCAACCCGGCGCTCGTCGCCGCGCAGGCGAAGACGCCGGTGGTGATCGAGACCGATCCCGCGACCTGCTCGTCGCAGTTCGACCCGACCGGGACGGCCAAGTTCACCAGCGCCTGCGACCTTGCCAAGTCGCACCTCATCACGCGCGGCGTCGCTTATTCGACGCGGGCGTCGGCGGACGGGCAGACGCGGGTCGTCGCGGGCGACCAGTCGGTGCCCGTCATGAGCGGCGACGGCGTGGCCGACCTCAAGGCGCACAAGGCGGGCATCGCGACCGCGATCAACGCCGAGCTGGCGGCGGCGGGCTATCCGCTCAGCGCCGATGCGGCGGGGGTCAACATGGTGCTGCTGCTGGCGGTGCTGATGGGCTTCGTCATCGCCGCGACCGCGCTCTACGGGCCGCAGGCGGCGGCGCTGGTCGAGATGTTCCCGACGCGCACCCGCTATACCGCGATGAGCCTGCCTTACCATGTCGGCACGGGCTGGGTCGGCGGCTTCCTGCCGGTCACCAGCTTCGCGATCGTCGCGGCGACCG
>CAZKCD010000039.1:14126-15633 GCA_964551235.1 uncultured Sphingomonas sp. | reverse complement strand
GCAATCGCCACGGCTTCCTGGCCTTCAGCGAAATCCACCCGGATTATTACCAGATCCCCAAGGCGGATCGCGATGCCCTGCTTCGGGAAGAGGCCGAGCATGCGGCCGAGGAAGAGCGGCTGCGCGCCGCCGCCGAGGACGCCGTGCTCGACCCGCATCACGAGGATGACGGCACGGACGACCGGCCCGAGGAGCCGGAAGGCGACGAGGACGGCACCGACGCCGTGGGCATGGAGAGCAGCCGCTCGCCGGTCGACGAAAGCGCCGCCGACGAACTGCGCAAGAAGCGCCAGGCGCTGCGCCGCCGCTACAAGATCCAGGACGTCATCCAGCGTCGCCAGGTGCTGCTGGTCCAGGTCGTCAAGGAAGAGCGCGGCAACAAGGGCGCGGCGCTCACCACCTATCTGAGCCTCGCCGGCCGCTATTGCGTGCTGATGCCCAACACCAGCCACGGCGGCGGCATTTCGCGCAAGATTTCGAACGGCGCCGACCGCAAGCGGCTGAAGTCGGTGATGGCCGACCTCAACCTACCCTCGACGATGGGCCTCATCGTCCGCACCGCGGGCCTTGAGCGCACCAAGGTCGAGATCAAGCGCGACTTCGACTACCTCGCCCGCCTGTGGGACGAAATCCGCGAAAAGACGCTCTCGAGCAGCGCGCCCGCGCTGATCTACCGCGACAGCGACCTCGTGAAGAGGGCGATCCGCGATCTCTACAACAAGGAGATCGACGAAGTGCTGGTCGAGGGCGAGGACGGCTACAAGGCCGCCAAGCGCTTTATGAAATTGCTGATGCCCAGCCACGTGAAGAAGGTGAAGTCGTACGCCGACCCCACGCCGATCTTCCAGCGCTACGGCGTCGAAGACCAGCTCAGCGCGATGTACCAGCCGGTCGTCCAGCTGAAGAGCGGCGGGTATCTGGTGATCAACCCGACCGAGGCGCTCGTCTCGATCGACATCAACTCGGGCCGCTCGACGCGCGAGCACAATATCGAACAAACCGCGTTTGCGACCAATATCGAGGCCGCGCACGAAATCGCCCGCCAGCTTCGCCTGCGCGACATGGCCGGCCTCGTGGTGATCGACTTCATCGACATGGAGCAGAACAGCCACAACCGTAAGGTCGAGAAGGCCATGAAGGAGGCGCTGAAGAACGACCGCGCCCGCATCCAGGTGGGCCGCATCTCCAGCTTCGGCCTGATGGAAATGAGCCGCCAGCGCCTGCGTACCGGCGTGCTCGAAGCCTCGACCAAGGCCTGCCCGCACTGCGAGGGCACCGGGCTGATGCGCACTGCGTCGTCGTCGGGCCTCAGCGCGCTGCGCATCATCGAGGACGAGGCGGCGCGCGGCCGCGGCGACCGCATCACGCTGCGCGCCGGGCGCGAGGCGGCGATCTACCTGCTCAACAAGAAGCGCGCCGAACTGGCGGAGATCGAGGAACGCTACGGCGTGACGGTCGAAGTCATGATCGACGAGGCGTTCGAAGGCGCCCGCATGACCGTCGACAG
>CAZKCD010000039.1:10671-14026 GCA_964551235.1 uncultured Sphingomonas sp. | reverse complement strand
GAAGGCGATGAACGCGGCGAAGGCGGCCGCCGTCGCCGTGGCCGTCGTGGCGGTCGCGGACGGCGCGGCGGTCGCGGGGACGCTCCGGCCGGCCAGGACGGCATCGCGCCGGACGAGGCGCCGATGGTCGAAACCGCCGTCGCCGACGAAACGCCCCTGCCCGCGGCCGAACCGGCGGCGGACGAAGACGCCAAGCCCAAGACCCGCCGTCGCCCACGTGCCCGCAAGGCCGAGGACGCGCCGGTCGAGGCCGCTCCGGTCGAAACCGTCGTGACCGACGAGCCGGCCGCCGAGGAAAAGCCGAAGAAGCGCGCCAGCCGGGCCAAGAAGGCCGAACCGACCGCGGATCCGGCTCCGGTGGCGGAAGCGCCGGCCGCCGACGTTGCCGAGGCGACCGAGGACAAGCCGAAGAAGCGCGCCAGCCGGGCCAAGAAGGTCGCGGAGCCGGTGACGGAGGCCGCTGCCGAGGAAGCCCCCGCAACGGAAGCGCCCGCCAAGCCCAAGCGCGCCAGCGCGAAGGCGAAGGCCGCTGCCGCGACCGAATCGCCGGCGCCGGCCGAGACGGCTCCCGCCGTAGTGCCCGCCACCGACGGCAAGCCGCGCAGCGGCTGGTGGCAACGGACCTTTGGCTGAGCAATCAACGCGCATGGAAAGGGAGGGGCCGCGCTCCTCCCTTTTTCATGTGGCGTTCAGGCCCCCGGTGGGACAGCGGGGCATGCGACGCACCTTGAAGCGCGTGATCGGCTACCTGCTGGTCGCGCTGACCTTGTCCCTCGCCGCCGTCCGTCCCGCGATGGCCCAGTCCATCCTTCGCGACAGCGAGACCGAGCTGCTGTTCCGCGACATGAGCGCGCCGATCGTCCGCGCCGCGGGGCTGGAGCCGAAGAACGTCAAGATCGTCCTCATCAACGACGATTCGATCAACGCATTCGTCGCCGGCGGGCAGATCGTCTACATTCACAGCGGCCTCATCACCGCCGCCGATAATGCCAACCAGGTCCAGGGCGTGATCGCGCACGAGGTCGGCCACATCACCGGCGGCCACGTCATCCGCTTCGACGAGGGAGCGCGCGCCGCCACCGGCATCACCATCCTCTCGCTGCTGCTGGGTGTCGCCGCCGCCGCCGCCGGGGCGCCCGATGCCGGCATGGGGATCATGATGGCCGGCCAGCGCGCGGCGATGGGCAACTTCTTCGCCTTCACCCGCGCGCAGGAAAGCTCGGCCGACCTGGCCGGCGCGTCCTTCCTCAAGGGGGCTGGCATCAGCGGCAAGGGCAGCCTCGATTTCTTCGGCAAGCTGCGCCAGCAAGAATATCGCCTCGCCGTCTATGCCAAGGACAGCTACGACCGCACCCACCCGCTCAGCCAGGAGCGTATTCAGGCACTGAGCGAGGTCTACAAGAAGGACGCGGCCTGGGGCCGGCCGACGGATCCGGCGCTCGAGGCGCGCTTCCAGCGCGTGAAGGCCAAGCTTCTCGGCTACGTCCAGCCCAAGCTGGCGACGACCAAATATCCCGAAAGCGACCAGGGGGTGCCGGCGCATTACGCCCGCGCTTACGCCTATCATTTGGGTGCCTACCCCGACAAAGCGCTCTCGGAGGCCGATGCGCTGCTCGCCCGCGATCCCTCCGACCCCTTCTTCCTCGAATTGAAGGGGCAGATCCTGCTCGAAAGCGGCCGACCGCGCGACGCCATTCCGCTGCTGCGCAAGGCGGTCGCCGCCGCCCCCGACCAGCCGATGATTGCGGTCACACTCGGCCATGCGCTCGTCGCCAGCGAGGACACCGCGAATTTCGCCGAGGCCAAGCAGGTGCTCAAAACCGCGGTCAACCGCGACAACGACAATCCGTTCGCCTGGCTGCAACTCGGCATGATCTACGACCGCGAAGGCGATCGTGCGCGCGCGGCCCTGTCGATGGCCGAAAGCCACAATCTGCAGGGCAATGCCAAGCTCGCGCTGGCCAGCGCGCGGACCGCCATGGCCGGCATTGCACCGGGCACGCCCGACTATATCCGCGCGCAGGACATCGCGCTGGTCAGCGAGGCGCAGCTCGAAAAAGACAAAAAGAACAAGAAGAAGGACAAGGACGCCGGTGACGGACAATAAGGGGGGCGCGTTCGGCGCGGCGGTGATCGGGGGCGTTGCGGGATCGTTACTGACGGCGACGGTGCTCGTCTTCGCCGCTCCGCAGCTGATGGGTCCGCGGATCGTTCGTGAAGGGTTGCTGCGTGAGCCGACGCTGCTGCTCGACGGCCAGCAGGCGCTTCGCCGCGCGCAGGCGGTGAAGGCGATCGAGCCCATCCGCGCGCAGATCGAAACGCCCTTCGGCTCGGCCTGGTCCGGCGCCAAGGACGCCGACGTCACCATCGTCTATTTCTACGATTACGCCTGCGGCTATTGCCGCCAGGTCAATCCGTCGATCGACCGCCTGATCGCCGAGGACAAGAAACTGCGCGTCGTGTTCCGCGAACTGCCGATCCTCAGCCAGGACAGCCTCGTCGCCGCGCACGTCTCGCTGGCCGCCGCCAAGACCGGCAAGTTTCGCGCCTTCCACGACGAACTCTTCGCGGCGGGCCGGCCGACCCCGGACAACCTCGACAAGGTCGCCAATGCCGTGGGGATCACGCCCGAGATGGCGCGCGATGCCGCGTTCGAGGGCGAAATCCGCCGCAACCTGCAATGGGCCGAAGCGCTTGGCGGCACCGGCACGCCGCTCTTCATCATCGGCGATTCGATCATCAACGCCGCGGTGCCCTACGAGGAACTGAAGCAGGCCGTGGCCGACGCCCGCAAGGCGAAGACTGCCTAGCCCGCCGCCGGGCCGGGTCCCTTGAAGCCCTGCGCGATCACGTACCATTCCGACGAATCCTTGCGGCTCGCGGGCGGCTTGGCGTGCTTGACCGTGGTGAAGTGCCGTTTCAGTTCGGCGACGAGGTGGTTGTCCGCCCCGCCGGCCAGCACCTTGGCGACGAACGTGCCGCCCGGCCGCAGGATTTCGGTGGCGAACAACAGCCCGGCCTCGACCAGCGCCATGGTCCGCAAATGGTCGGTCTGCTGGTGGCCGACGGTGTTGGCCGCCATGTCGCTCATCACCAGGTCGGCCGGGATGTCGCCCAGCGCCTCGCGGATCGTCTCCGGCGCGGCCTCTTCCATGAAGTCCATTTCGAGGATTTCGACCCCGTCGATCGGGTCGGTCGGCAGCAGGTCGATGCCGACGATCGCCGCTCTGGGCGAGCGACGGCGCACCACCTGGCTCCAGCCGCCCGGCGCGATGCCAAGGTCGACCACCGCCGACACGCCTTTCAGGAACCCGAACCGTTCGTCGAGTTCGAGCAATTTGTAGGCGGCGCGACT
>CAZKCD010000039.1:0-10571 GCA_964551235.1 uncultured Sphingomonas sp. | reverse complement strand
CCCCCGCCGATGTCGAAGATCAGCGCCGGCCCGTCGCCCGGCTCCAGCAGCTTGTGGCAGCCCAGCACCGCCAGCCGCGCTTCTTCCTGCGGCGAGATAATTTCCAGCGCGATGCCCGTCTCGCGGCGCACGCGCTCGGCGAAATCGCGGCCGTTGGCGGCGCGGCGGCAGGCCTCGGTCGCCACCGATCGGGACAGGGAGACATGCCGGCGGCGCAATTTGTCCGCGCACACCGCGAGCGCGCCCACCGCGCGGTCCATCGCCGATTCGCTCAGCTTTCCCGACGTGCTCAGTCCCTCGCCGAGCCGGACGATCCGCGAGAAGGCGTCAATGACGGTGAACCCGTCCTCGGTCGGCCGGGCGACGAGGAGGCGGCAATTGTTCGTGCCCAGGTCGACGGCGCCATAGCTGTGCCGGGGATTCGGGTGATGATGAAAGGGAGGCCGCTGCCGCGGCGGCCCTGCCGATGCCGCCGTCTCGCCCGACGGGGCGGAAGGCGGCGTGGTGGCGACGCGCTCCGCCATGATACCAACGCCTTATCTATCCTGCGTCGCCCTACCGGTTTGGCGTGAGCGACTGACTTGGCACCGGTTTAACGCACGTTAGGGGGCAAGCGCAATGGCGGCACGAATAACGCCGCTGTCCGTTGACACGGCGGGCCGCCCTTTCTATTCGGCGCGCCGGCAGCAATGCCCGATCGTCTAATGGTAAGACTACGGACTCTGACTCCGTCAATCGTGGTTCGAATCCACGTCGGGCATCCAGCCTCCCTCAGCCGAACGCCGCCACCCCGCTCCGATAGAGCATGTAGGCGGCGACCACGAAGATCAGCCCCGCGAACACCGTTACCAGCTGGCCCGACGAGGACAGCCGCTTCGCCGCGCGCGTCCCGGTCAGACTCCCGACCAGTCCACCGGCCACGAACACCCCGGCCAGCGGCCAGTTGACGAGACCCGATGCGGCATAGTTGAGCGCGGTCGTCAGCCCGAAACTCGTTACCGCCACCAGGCTGGTGCCCACCGCGTTGATCATCGCCATGTCGGTCGCCGCGACGAGCCCCGGGACGATGAGAAAGCCGCCGCCGATCCCGAAAAAACCGCTGAACGCGCCGGTCGCAAGGCCATAACCGCCCAGCTTCGCCGCATTGTCCCGGCCCAGCCGCACGTCGCCCCTCCCCTCGCGGCCGCGCCGGCGCAGCATCAGCACGCCGACCACGACCATGACGATGGCGAACAGGAACAGCAGTTTCTGCCCGTCGAAGGCCTTGCCCGCGCTCGATCCGGCAAAGGCGCCGACAATGCCCGCCCCGGCGAACAACAGGCCGCAGCGCCATTTCACGTTGCCGGCGCGCGCGTGGTTGGCAAGGCCGATGGCAGCGTTGGCGGCGACCGCCAGCGCGCTCGTGCCGATCGCCATGTGCGGATTTGAGACGCCGACGAGGTAAACCATCAGCGGGACGGCCAGGATCGATCCCCCGCCGCCCACCAGCCCCAGGCTGAACCCGACCAGCGCGCCACTGAGCGTGCCGAGGACGGCCTGGAGCGTATCGATCATTCGGTTGGCGACGCGGCGTCGAGCCGCTCGCGCATGCCCTCCAGGTCGTATCCGGCGGTGGCGGCCATGCGAATGACCTCGTCGGTCGACAGCCGGTCGCGCGCGGCCAGCGCCCACAAGTGGATCGACCGCGTTCCGGTCTTGCAGAAGGCCAGCACGGGCTTGGGCATTTCGGTGACCAGCCGGCGAAACTCCTCGGCCTGCGCGTCGCTCATCTGCCCCGGGGTGACGGGGATGAAGGCATATTCGAGGCCCGCCGCGTCGGCGGCATCGGCGATGGCGGCCCAATCCGGCTGGCCCGGCTCCTCGCCGTCGGGGCGGTTGCCGACGATGGCCTTGAAGCCCATCGCCGCCAATTCCTTGACCTCGGCCGGCGTGATCTGCGGGCTGACGGACACGTTGGGGGTGACCGTGCGAACGTCCATATTGTTATCCTTTCGGTCGATCGAGGGTGAAGCGGGCAACGACCATGCCCAGCAGCATCGCGCCGATGAACGGCATAATCGCCAGCGGCGCCAAGGCAAGGCTGGCGAGCGCCGGGCCGGGGCAGATGCCCGCAATTCCCCAGCCCACGCCGAACAGCACGGCCCCGCCGATCAGGCGCGCATCGACATCCTGCCGCTCGGGCAGGCTGAACGACGGCGCGAACAAGGGACGCGCCATGCGCTTCTGCAATGCCCAGGCCGCCGCCATGACCAGCAGTGCCCCGCCCATGACGAAAGCCAACGTCGGGTCCCACGCGCCCGTGACGTCGAGGAACTGGCGGACCCGCACCGGATCGACCATCCCGCCGACGGTCAGCCCCGCGCCGAACAGCAGGCCGGACAGGAGCGGCGGCAGGATGCGGCGAAGCGCGCTCACCCGTCGATCCCCGCGACACGAAGGATGAAGACGGTCAGCATTCCCGCCGCCATAAAGGTTGCTGTGGCTAGCAACGATCGCGGCGCCAGTCGGCTCACGCCGCACACGCCATGCCCGCTGGTGCACCCGCTGCCCATCCGCGTCCCGAAGCCGACCAGCAGGCCCGCGACCAGCAAGGCGGGCAGCGCGACGTAATCGAGCGAGGGCATACCCCGAACCGCGGCCACGATGGCGGCACCGAGCGGCAGGCCGATCAGGAACAGCCAGGCCGACGACAGCGACATGCCGCCCGCCAGCCCAAGCCCGCGCGCCGCGATCCCGCTGACGCCCGCGATTCGCCCCGCGCCGAGCAGCATCAGCGCCGCGGCCAACCCAATCAGCAGCCCGCCGACGAAGCCGCCGACCGGGTCAGCGCCCGGAAAGGCGGCGATCACAGCAAGTCCAGCGGCAGCTTGAGGTAGCGCACGCCATTCTCTTCGGGCTCGGGCAGGCGTCCGGCGCGAATGTTCACCTGCAGCGACGGCAGGATCAGCTTGGGCATGCCCAGCGACTTGTCGCGCGCGGTGCGCATCGCGACGAACTCGTCCTCGCTGACGCCCTCGTGAATGTGGACGTTGCGCGCGCGCTGCTCGCCCACGGTCGTCTCCCACGCATAGGTGTCGCGTCCCGGCGCCTTGTAATCGTGGCACATGAACAGGCGGGTTTCGTCGGGCAGGTCCATCAGCCGGTGGATCGAGCGGTACAGCATCCGCGCGTCGCCGCCCGGAAAGTCCGTCCGGGCCGTGCCGAAATCGGGCATGAACATCGTGTCCCCGACGAACGCCGCGTCACCGATGACATAGGCCATGTCGGCCGGCGTGTGGCCGGGCACGTGCAGCGCGGTCAGCGGAATCTCGCCGATCATCAGCGTCGACCCGTCGTCCAGCAAGAGGTCGAACTGCGAGCCGTCGAGCGCCAGCTCGGTCCCCTCGTTGAAGATCTTGCCGAATACGCCCTGCACGGTGACGATCTCGCGGCCGATGGCCAGCTTTCCGCCGAGCCTTTCCTGAAGGTAAGGGGCGGCCGACAGATGGTCGGCATGGGCGTGGGTCTCGAGGATCCACGCGACCTCCAGCCCTTCCGCCTCGACATAAGCGATGATTTCGTCGGCCGAGCCGAAGCTGGTCCGCCCCGACGCCTGGTCGAAGTCCCAGACGCTGTCGATGACCGCCGCGATGCGCGTCGCCGGATCGTGGACGACGTAGCTGATCGTGAAGGTCGGCTCGTCGAAGAAGGCCCGCACGACCGGCGCGGCGCTCGATCCTTCGAGCACCTTGCGCACCTGGCGGGCGGCGGATTGAAGGACGGCATCGCTCATGGTCAGGCTCCGGTGGGGATGTCGCCGCCGACGGCGGGGCAATAGATGGCGTGAAGCGCGCCCAGCAAGTCGTGCATGCGCGGATCGGCGATCCGGTAGAAGACCGACTGCGCTTCCTTGCGCACCGCGACCAGCCCCTCGCCGCGCAGCTTGGCAAGATGCTGCGACAGCGCCGACTGGCCCATGCCGATGCGCCGCGTCAGCTCGCCCGCCGACAATTCACCGGTCTCGGCAAGATGACACAGGACGAGCAGGCGGCTTTCGTGCGCGATCGCCTTCATCGCCGCCGCCGCTTCCGCGGCCTGCGCGCTCATGATCGTCGGATTGGGGCGCGTCATCATATCCATAAGTCATTCCTAAATTAGGAAAGCCTTATGAAAAGTCAACCGCCTACATCTGCGTGCCGGAAATCCAGTGTTCCAGCCGGGTGCGCAGGCTCCGCTTCGACGGGATGAACCCCGGCGCCACATCGTTCGCCGCTTTCGCCACGGGCTCGTCCATGCCGTCGTAGATCAGCAGGTTCGGCGGCACCTTCTGGCGCAACGTCTCGCGCCCGCGCATCACGTCCTCGGCCATGGCGAGGCTGCGGTGCACGTCCTCGGCCGTGAAGGGTTTGAGCAGGCATCCCAGCGCCAGGTCGGGCATGGGGAAGTCCGGCGCCCGGCCGGTGACGAACAGGCAGGGAATGTCGAAATCGCCGAGCCGCACCGCCACCGAAAAGCCGGTCGTGCCCTTGGCCAGCCGCAGGTCGACGAGGGCGAGGTCGGGGTTGTGCTCCTCCGCGGCGGCCACCGCGCTGTCGAGGTCCTCGGCCCGCGCCACGACGCGATAGCGGGGGTTGTCCTCCACCAGGAATTTCAGGGTCGTCGCCAGCTGCACGTCATCTTCGACGATCAGGATTTTGAGCACGCCCTCTCTCCTCAGGCACAACCGAAAAAATCCAATTTCCTGAACGGGATGCTCGCGCATGCGTGGGTCCATGCGAATCCCATGGTTGACGGGTTTACGACGAAGCGATTCATCGGAGCGACCAGACGAAGCTATGGCGTCCGCGTTTCCGGCATGGCAGGCTCCCCGCCATGCTCATCATCGGCTCGTTCGTCTCGCCTTACGTCCGCAAGGTGCTCGCCTGCCTCGAGCTGAAAGGCCTCGCCTACACCGTCGACCCGATCACGCCGTTCTTCGGCGGCGACGAATTTTCACGCCTCAGCCCGCTCCGGCGCATCCCGGTGCTGGTCGACGGCGATTTCGTGCTCAACGACAGCAGCGCCATTGCCGCCTACATCGACGAGATCGCCCCGACCCCGCCGCTGATGCCGACCGATCCCAAGGACCGCGCCCAGGCCCGCTGGCTCGAGGAATATGCCGACTCGCGGCTGGGCGACGTCTTCATCTGGGGGCTCTTCTACCAGCTGTTCGTCCGCCGGATGGTCTGGAACGAGGAGCCCGATGCCGACTGCGTCGCCCGGGCGCGCGACCGCGACGCCCCGGAAGCGCTCGACTATCTCGAGACGCAGGCCCCTATCGAGGGCTTCCTGTTCGGTGACATCGGCATCGCCGACATCGCCATCGCCAGCTTCTTCCGGAACGCCGCCTACGTCGACTACCGCATCGACCCCGCGCGCTGGCCCCGAACCGCCGCCTGGGTCGAGACGACCCTCGCTCATCCCGTCCTCGCCCGGCTCGGCGAGTGGGAGCGGATCCAGCTGTCCGCGAGCATTCCCAAACGGCGAGAGGCGCTGACCCTCGCGGGCGCGCCTCTCAGTGAAACGTCGGTGGCCGCCCGCGAACCGCGCCGCGGGGTCATGCCGCTGTAATCGCCCTTACGAGCGGTAGAAGATGTGCGCGCCGATCTTGTCGACGCGGTTGAGGTTCTTGCGCCACTTCGGGGCGACATAATCGGCGTGATACCACAGCACGTCGAGGGGCAGGCTGTCGGCGGCATTCTTCATCGCGATGCGCGTGATCGCCTGCGCCTTGGCCCAGGCCTCGCTGCCGGTGTCGATCCGCGGAAAGCGGCCGCCGCGAACGAAGCTGAACTGCGCCTTCTGCTTGACGACGCCGCACCAGCTGGTCGGATACTGGCCGGACGCGGCACGGTTGAGGACGACGCGGGCAACGGCCAGCTGGCCCTGCAGCGGCTCACCCATGCTTTCGAAATAGACGGCGGTCGCGACGCACTTCGCCTCGCTGTCGAGATCGGGTCCGACGCGATGCTCGTCGACCAGCTGGTCGAGCGTCTTGCGGACATTGGCCGGCGTCGGGGCCGGTTCGGCGGTCAGCGCCGGGGTAACGGTGTTAAGGACCGCGGCGACCGGCTTCAGCTCGGTGACCGTCTGGCCCAGCGCGGCGCTGCTGTTTCCAAGAAGCACGGCGCAGGAAGCGGCGACCGCGGCCAGGCCGCGGCGTCGAAGAACGATACTCATTCAAGGTCCCAATTGTGCGGTCAGCGGCGCGCCGCGATCATCCCTGCGCCCCTCCGGCGCTGATCGGGTCTGCCAACTGTCCGTCTTGCCCTGGGGCGGCGCGCCTTCTCGCGCTGCTCGCCCGCTCGCTCACTTTATTGCTGCAGCGCACATACGTCTTACTGACACTGGAGCAAGTAAGATCGCGGTGAGTCGAGCCGAGGCAGGGACGAATGCCCAGATTCCGATGGAACCTTAACGCAAGTTCAGGAAAAATCGCGGATTTTCGCGCGTCGGGGCTTGCGCGAATCCGCCCGCGCAGGCCATGCGCCGGCGCTCAAGCAGGAGCGAATGATGGCCTATTGGCTGATGCGATCGGAACCCGACGTTTACGGCTGGGACGATCTGGTGAAGGAAGGCGGCACCGAATGGAACGGCGTGCGCAACTATACCGCGCGCAACTTCCTCAAGGCGATGCAGCCCGGCGACTGCGCCATCTTCTATCATTCGAACATCGAAAAGGCCGCTGTCGGCGTGATGGAGATCACCCGCACCTGGCAGCCCGACGGCGAGGAGCGTGACGCGAAGGGCGAGCCCAAATGGGCGAGCGTCCGGGTCGAGCCGCGCGAGAAGCTTGCCCGCCCCGTCCCGCTCGAGGCGATCAAGGCCGAGCCGCGTCTCGCCGCACTCGAAATGCTTCGCCAGTCACGCCTCAGCGTCACCCCCGTCCGCGACGAGGAATGGCGGGTGCTGCTGGAGATGGGCGCCTAGCGCGGCTGGCGCCGCGGCGGTCCACGCTTCACCGGAGGGCGGTTCTTCATCGGGTGCGGACGCGGGCCGCGCGGGCGTTCCCCGCCCTGCTCCGGCGCGGGCGGGCCGTCGGTCTGCTCGATCATCAGCCCCTCGTCCTCGGGCGCGATCACCGCGCGCGACAAGGCCTTGCGGAAGCCGGGCACGGAACGCGCCGCGACCTCGAAATAGCTTTCGCTCGCCGCGATGCGGATTGCGCCAATGTCCTGGCGGGTGACGTGGCCGTAGCGGCAGATCAGCGGCAGCAGCCAGCGCGCTTCGGCGCGGTGACGTCGGCCGGCGTTGATCCGAAACCAGGTCGATCCCTCGAAGCCGGGCCGCGGCCCGTCCGCCTTGGGCTCGCGCGCGCCGCCGGTCAGGATGTCCTCGGGCGCGGGCAGGTCGGTCTTGACGGTCCGCACCAGCGCGGCGGCGATCTCGGCCGGGGTCAGCGTCGCCATCAATTGGTCGGCAAAGGCGCGATCATCCTCGTCCATCTCGACCGGCTGGGTCAGCCGCTCGAGCAGGCGCGCGCGGTCGCGGCCGCGAATGTCCTCGGGCATCGGCGGCTCGATCCATTCGGCATCGATCCGCGCCTGCCGCATCAGGCCTTCGACGTTGCGGCGACGGCGGAACGGCACCAGCAGGACGGCGGTCCCCTTGCGTCCGGCGCGGCCGGTGCGGCCCGAGCGGTGCTGCAAGGCCTCGATATCGCGCGGCAGTTCGACGTGGATGACGAGGCCGACCGAGGGCAGGTCGATGCCGCGCGCGGCGACGTCGGTCGCGACGCACACCCGCGCCCGGCCGTCGCGCAGTGCCTGCAGCGCGTTGTTGCGTTCCGACTGGCTATGCTCGCCCGACAAGGCGACGACCTGGAAGCCGCGCTCGTTTAAGCTGGCGTGCAGCCGGCGTACCGCCTCGCGCGTCGCGCAGAACAGGATCGCCGTCTCCGCCTCGTGGAAGCGCAGCAGGTTGACCACCGCATGCTCGATGTCCGTCGGGCTGACCGTCACGCACTGGTAGGCGATGTCGGCATGGCTCTCGCCCTGCTGGATCGTCTCGATCCGCAGCGACTCCTTCTGGTAGCGCTTGGCCAGCGCCTGGATCGGGCGCGGCATGGTCGCGGAGAAGAGCAAGGTACGGCGCGTGTCCGGCGTGGCGTCGAGGATTTCCTCGAGCTCCTCGCGGAAGCCCATGTCGAGCATCTCGTCGGCCTCGTCGAGCACGACGACGCGCAGGGCGCTGAGGTCGAGCGCGCCGCGCTCGAGATGGTCGCGAAGCCGCCCCGGCGTGCCGACGACGAGGTGCGCGCCGCCATTCAGGGCGCGGCGTTCCTTAAACGGGTCCATGCCGCCGACGCAGGTCACGATGCGCGCGCCCGCGCCGGCGTAGAGCCATTCCAGTTCCTTGCCGACCTGCAGCGCCAGCTCGCGCGTCGGCGCGATGACCAGGCCGAGCGGCTCGCGGCTCCACGGCGCGCGCTCGCCCTCGATCAGCTGGGCGGCCATGGCGAGGCCAAAGGCTACCGTCTTGCCCGACCCGGTCTTCGCCGAGACGACGAGGTCGCGCCCGTCCGCCTCCGGCTCGATGACGGCCGACTGTACCGCGGTCAGCGTGTCGTAGCCGCGCTGCTCCAGCGCGGCGGCGAGCGTGGGATGGACGTTGGGGTTGGTCATGCAAAAATTCGTTTCTTCAAATGGCGATGCGGCACGGAGACTGAATCTCCGCGCCGACGATCGACTCTCGTTTCACTCGGCCGTTGTCCGGCCTTGCGCATCTTTTCGCGCTGCTCCGACGGCCCTTCGTGCCGGCGTCGCTACGCTCGGCGCGCGACGGTTTACGCGTTCTCGAGCTTGCGGCTTTCGCGCTTGCGCTCGTGCGGGTCGAGGTGGCGCTTGCGCAGCCGCACGATCTTGGGCGTCACTTCGACCAGTTCGTCGTCCTGGATGTAGGCGATCGCCTGCTCGAGGCTCATCTTGCGCGGCGGCGTGAGGCGGATGCCTTCGTCCTTGCCGCTCGCGCGGAAGTTGGTCAGCTGCTTGGACTTGAGCGGGTTGACCTCAAGGTCCTGCGCCTTGGCATTCTCACCGATGATCATGCCCTGGTACAGCATGTCGCCGGGCGAGATGAACAGCACACCGCGCTCTTCCAGCGCGTTGAGGGCGTAAGCGACCGCCGCGCCCTGCTCCATCGAGATCAGCGCGCCGACGCCGCGGCCTTCGATCTTGCCTTTGTGCGGACCGTATTTCTCGAACAGCCGGTTCATGATGCCCGTGCCGCGCGTGTCGCTGAGGAACTCGCCGTGATAGCCGATCAAGCCGCGCGAGGGGGCGCTGAAGGTCAGGCGGGTCTTGCCGCCGCCCGAGGGACGCATGTCGGTCATCTCGGCCTTGCGCATCGCCATCTTGTCGATGACCGTGCCGGAAAATTCGTCATCCACGTCGACGACGACCGTCTCATAGGGCTCCTCGCGGCCGTCGGGGCCGTCGCGGAACAGCACGCGCGGGCGGCTGATAGACAGCTCGAAGCCCTCGCGGCGCAGCGTCTCGATGAGAACGCCGAGCTGCAGTTCGCCGCGGCCCGCGACCTCGAACGCTTCGCCGCCCGCGGTCTCGCTGACGCGGATCGCGACATTGCCCTCGGCCTCGCGCTCCAGCCGTTCGCGAATCACGCGGCTCTGCACCTTGTCGCCGTCCTTGCCGGCGAAGGGCGAATCGTTGACCGCGAAGGTCATGCTGAGCGTCGGCGGATCGATTTCGCGCGCATGAAGCGGTTCGGTGATCTGCGGGGTGCCGATGGTGTTCGACACGGTCGCCTTCATCAGGCCGGCGATGGCGACGATGTCGCCCGCCTTGGCGGTCTCGACCGGCACGCGCTCGAGGCCCTGGAAGGCGAACAGCTTGGTCACGCGGCCATCCTCGACGACCTTGCCGTTGACGTCCATCGCGCGGATGGGATCGTTGATGTTGAGCGTGCCGCTCTCGATCCGGCCGGTGAGAATACGGCCAAGGAAGTTGTCGCGGTCGAGCAGCGTCGCCAGCATCTTGAACTCGGCGTCGGTGTCGAGACCGGGTTCCGGCACATGGCTGACGATCGTTTCGAACAGCGGCGTGAGGTCGCCCTCGCGCACGTCGTCGGTCTTGCCGGCATAGCCCGCGCGGCCGCTGGCGTAGAGCACCGGGAAGTCGAGTTGCTCGTCATTGGCGTCGAGGTTGAGGAACAGCTCGAACACTTCGTCGAGCACTTCGGCCGGACGCGCGTCCGGACGGTCGATCTTGTTGACGACGACGATCGGACGGAGCCCGAGGCCAAGCGCCTTGCCGGTCACGAACTTGGTCTGCGGCATCGGCCCTTCGGCGCTGTCGACCAGCAGGATGACGCCGTCGACCATGGAGAGGATGCGCTCCACCTCGGCGCCGAAGTCGGCGTGGCCCGGCGTATCGACGATATTGATTCGCGTGTCGTTCCACTCGACCGAGGTGCACTTCGCCAGGATGGTGATCCCGCGCTCTTTCTCGAGGTCGTTCGAATCCATCGCGCGTTCTTCGATGCGCTGGTTGTCGCGGAAGGTGCCCGACTGGCGGAAAAGCTGGTCGACAAGGGTC
>CAZKCD010000038.1:11161-15649 GCA_964551235.1 uncultured Sphingomonas sp. | reverse complement strand
GCCTTGATCCCGCTCGCCGGCTCCAGCTCGTACATGGTGACGACCGGGCCGGGGCGGACCTCGATGATGTCGCCGCGCACGTTGAAATCCTCGAGCACGCTCTCGAGCAGCCGGGCGTTGCGTTCCAGCCCCGCGCGGTCGACCTGCTTGCGGTCGGCGGGTGGCGGCGGGGCGAGCAGGTCGAGCGGGGGCAGCTGGAAATTGTCGCCCAGCGCCAGGCTCGGCTGCGCGGCGGCGGCGGCCTTGCCCTTGCGCGGCGCGGCCTTGGCGGCGGGCGCGATGGCGGCGGCCGGCTCGGCGACGGCGACGGCCGGGCGCGAGCGCGGCGGCGCGGCGACCTCGCCGTCCTCCTGCTCGATCTTGGTCCGGCGCGGCGGCTTGATGGGGCGATCGGGGTTGCGCGCGACCAGCGCGCTCATCCAGCCGCGCTCCTCCTCGCGCAGGCCGAGCGCGAGGTAGGCGACCACCAGCCCCGTCAGCCCGAGAATGGAGAGGGTGGCGACATGGACCGGTCCTTCAACCGCCGGGTTGCCGATCAGCGCGATCAGCGCGTCGACGCCCTTGGCGCCGCCCAGCCCGAGGACGCCGCCCCAGCCGGCCGGAAGCCCGCTGACCGCGCTGCCCGACATCATGCCCAGCGCGACGCCGACCAGCAGCATCGCCAGCGAGGCGATGCCCAGCGCGCGGCCCAGCCGTCCCGCCTCGGCCCCGCGCAGCAGGCGCACGCCGGCGATTCCCAGCACCGGCAGCAGGATGACCGACGCCATGCCGAACAGCATCAGCAACAGGTCGCTCGAATAGGAACCGAAGCTGCCGACCCAGTTGACCGGCGGCCCGCCCGCGGCGGTCGAAAAGCTGGGATCGACCGCGTCATGGGTCGCCAGGCCGAGCGCCAGCGCGATGCTCCCGCCCGTGAGGACGAGCCCCATCAACCGCCGCCCGAACAGGCGCAGCGAGTGGCTCAGCGTCTCCCTCCAGTCAGGTCCTGGATCGCGTTTTCGGGCCCGCTCGGCAGCGGTTGCCATGTGTTGTCCCCCGGATTTGGTCCGTTGACGTCACCATGCGCTTCGCCGGACTCCGAGGTCAAGCGCTCGCCAAGGACCGCGCGCCGCGCTATCGGGACTGTGACATGGAACGCACGGACGTCATCATTCTCGGCGGCGGGCTGGTCGGCCTCGCCCTTGCCAGCGCGCTCGACAGCGCGGGCCTTTCCACCATCGTCGTCGACCCGGTCGACCCGACCCAATGGGACGGCGCCAAGTTCGACGGCCGCACCAGCGCCGTTTCCTCCTCCTCGCGGCGGATGTTCGACACGATCGGCGTCACCGATCACCTGCCCGAACCGGGCTGCCCCATCCGCGCGATCAAGGTCGCCGACGGGCTGGAGCCGGGCGGGTTGATGTTCGAACCGCCCGAAGGCGATGACGAGCCCTTGGGCTGGATGCACGAGAATCGCCACCTGCGCGCCGGCCTCCTCGCCCGTGCCCGGGCGGGGAAGCACATCACCCTGCTGTGGGGCCGCAAGGCCGCCGGAGTCGACCGCGCCATCCACGGCGTCACCGTCACGCTCGACGACGGCCGCTTGCTCAAGGCGCCGTTGCTGGTCGCCGCCGAAGGTCGCAACTCGCCGACGCGCGAGGCCGCGGGCATCCGCACCGCGCGCTGGAAATACGATCATGCCGCGATCGTCGGCACCCTCGCGCACGAGCGCCCGCACGACCATGTCGCGTGGGAAATCTTCTACCCGGGCGGCCCGTTCGCCCTGCTGCCGATGCTCGATCACGACGGCAGCCCGCGCTCGGCGATCGTCTGGTCGGTGCGCAAGCAGGACGCGCCGGGCTTCCTCTCCCTGTCGGACGAGCAGTTCGCGGCGGAGGCCAAGGCGGCGATGGGCGGCTTCCTCGGCAAGGTGCGGATGCTGACGCCGCGCTCCTCCTACCCGCTCGGCTTCCACAACAGCGTGCGGATCACCGACACCCGCCTCGCCCTCGTCGGCGACGCGGCGCATGCGATGCACCCGATCGCGGGGCAGGGCGTCAACGTCGGCTACCGCGACGTCGCGGCGCTGGCGCAGGTGCTGGTGGAGGGCGCGCGCCTGGGGCTCGACCTCGGCGACCGCCAGCTGCTCGACCGCTACCAGCGCTGGCGCAGCCTCGACACGCTGATGGTCAGCCTCGCCACCGACGGCCTCACCCGCCTGTTCGGAATTCCCGGCAAACTGCCCTCGATGGTCCGCCGCGCGGGCATGGCGGTGACCGGCCGGATCGGCCCCTTGCGCGACCGCCTGAGCGCCGAGGCGCGCGGCACGACCGGCGACCTACCGCTTCTCCTGCGCGGCCTGCCGATCTAAAGCTCGACTGTTTCCTCGACCTCGACGCTTGCCCGCTCCGGCTTGGGCCGGGTCATCACGAACCCGCCCGACCAGTTGGCGGCGATATGCCATTCGCCGCTGATCTCGCATTCCTCGTCGTCGAGCAGCCCTTCGTAGCGGACGGGATTCTGGAAATATTCCAGCGAATCGTAGACCTTGGTGAAGCGTACCGCCGGCCCGCTACGCACCCCGGTGATCACCGCCTGCACCTCGCCGTCGCCCATATAGGGTGGGGCCGGTTCGGTCACGATGCCGCTCAGCGCCCCGCCCGAATCGCGCAGGTCGACGGTGAAGGGCACCGGGTCCAGGCTGCCGGGATAGATGTAGCTGCCCGACCACGCGCCGGAGAGGCCCGTCGTCACGGCCGCGCCCTCATTGGCGCGTCTGCGTCATGTCGGCGCCGCCGGGCGCCAGCCGCTGGAACTGCATCAGCTGCACGACCAGGTCGGCGCGGTCCTTCAATTCGACGGTCTCCAGCAAAGCCTGCTTCGCGCCGACGTCGAACGGCGCGATCTGCGCGATCGAATTGACCAGCATCTCGTCGTCCAGCCGACCGACCGCCTCCCAGTCCACCGCCAGCCCCAGCGAATCGCCGAACTTTCGCGCCTCGCGCTCGACCTCGGCGCGCTGGATGCTCGCCAGTGGCTCGGGCTCCGCGTCCTCGAACGCGGCCAAGTCGACGTCGGCCTGGCGGTAGGGCGTGCCGCCATCCACCTCGGCGATCAGCCGGAAGCGGTGCGAGCCGAGCAGCATGATGTTGTAGCGCCCGTCGTCCAGCTCCTCGACGCCGACCAGCTCGCCGACGCAGCCAACCTGGTAGAGGCTCGGCGGGTCGAATTCGTCGCGCGGCTGGATCATCGCGATGCGGCCCGATCCGGCCAGCGCGTCCTCGACCATCGCCCGGTAGCGATCCTCGAAAATGTGCAAAGGCAGATGCGTGCGCGGGAACAGGATCGCCCCGCCCAGCGGGAAGATTGGCACCCGCGCGGGCTTCGCGCCCATCATGTGAACAGCACCGCCGACAGCCGCCGGCGAATAGTGCGGCCCCACGGGTCTTCGAACCCCGCCGCCTCCAGAATCTGCAGCAGCCGCGCCTTGGCCGCGCCCTCGTTCCACGCCGCGTCGCGCGCGATGATGTGCAGCAGCTCGTCCGCCGCGCGGTCGCGGTCGCCCGCCGCCATCGCCGCATTGGCCAGCGCGAATCGCGCGTCATGGTCGTCGGGGTCGGCGGCCAGCCGCGCTTCCTCGGCCGACGTATCCACCGCCGGCGTCGACGCCAGATCGATCGCAGCCTTGGCGCGGCCGATCGCGGCATGGGCCGCCACGTCGGGCTCCAGCGCCTCGATCAGCGCGCGGGCCTCGTCCGCCTGGCCCGCGGCGACCAGCGCCCGCGCCAACGCGCCCAGCACCTCGGGGTCGCCCGGTGCCATGTCGGCGACCTGCGCAAGGATCTGCACCGCGCGGGCCGCATCGCCGCCCGCCAGCACCTCCTCGCCCATCGCCAGCAGCGGCGCGACCTCGGCCTTCAGCGCCTGCGCGTCGCCCTGCACCGGCAACTGGCCCAGCAACTGGTCGAGCACGCGGGTCAGCTGCCCCTCGGTGCGGTAATTGGTGAGGTCGGCGACCGGCTGGCCCTGGAAGACGGCATAGACCGTCGGCACCGACTGGATCCGGAATTGCGCGGCGATGATCTTGTCCTCGTCCACGTCGATCCGCGCCAGCAGCACGCCCTTGTCGGCATAATCCGCCGCCACCTTGTCGAGGATGGGCGACAGCTGCTTGCACGGCCCGCACCAGGTCGCGGTGAACTGCAGCACGACCAGCTGGGTCATCGACGGCGCGACGACCAGCGATTCGAGCTTTTCGACCGCCGCCTTCTCGGCCTCGTTCATGGGAAGGGTCGCCACAATCACTCCTCGCGTTTCGCCCGATATGGGCCGCCGGACCGACAGCGGCAAGGCGGGGGTTGCACGATCGCAAAAGCGCGGCTAGTAGCCCGCCCACCCGAGCCGGCCATCACGCCGGCATCGCCATCGAGCGGGCGTAGCTCAGGGGTAGAGCATCACCTTGCCAAGGTGAGGGTCGAGGGTTCGAATCCCTTCGCCCGCTCCATTTTC
>CAZKCD010000038.1:0-11061 GCA_964551235.1 uncultured Sphingomonas sp. | reverse complement strand
GCGCGCACCGCGTCCACCTCCGCGGCGGTCAGCTTGCGTACCGAATAGACCGGGCAATAGGTGCTTCCCAGCGAATCGGGGACGTAGATTTCCGCGTCGATTCCCGAGCAAATGAAATTCCCCCCGCGCGAGCGGAGCGCCATGCGATTCTCGAAGTCGAGCCGGCTGGCGCAATAGGGCTGGGTCGTCATTTCGTAATAGTCGCGGCTGTTGGTGTTGACGATGACGGTGCCGTTCGGCCCCAGGCGGTAGCCGCTTACGTTCTGCGCCCAGAAACAGGTTCGCCCGTCGCTCGCCGCCGCGCCCGCTTGCGGGTTTGTCGCCACCGGGGCGGCCGCGGTGCAGGCGGCCAGCACGCCGCCGATGCCGATCAGCAGGGTCATCTTCATCGCCACTCTCCTCACTGCCTCCCACGATCAACGCGGCGCGGGCGGCGCGGTTCATCGGGGGCTACAGCGTCGGCATGCCCCGGCGCGCCTCGTGCGCCGCAATCGTCGCGCGCACCACGTTGTTCATCAGCGCCATGCGCACCGGCAGCGGCGTTGCGGTCTTCTTGATCATCACCGCCACGGTGTAGCTCGACCCGTCGGGCGCGGTCAGGATGCCGATGTCGTTATAACCGGCTTGCGTCGGCCCCAGGATCTGGCCCGTCCCGGTCTTGTGGCTCAGCGTCCAGCCGCCTTTCAGGCCGCCCTTCAGCCGGTTGGCGCCGGTCTTGGTGTTGCCCATGATCGACAGCAGCCGCGCGGTCGAGGCGGGCGACAGCAGCTCCCCGCGCTTCAGCCTGGCCAGCGCATCGACGATCGCGCCGGCCGACGCGCCGTCGTACGGGTCCTTCAAATATCGGTCGAACGCGGCCTGGCGGACCTTCATCGGCAAGGCGTTGCGCGCCTTGTAGAAAGCGTCGCCGATCGAATAATTCTGGCTCCAGATCAGCCCGGCGATCTTGGACTGCAGCGCGCGCTCGCCCTCGTAGAAACGGATCGCGCCCAGCCGGTGCTTGTCGATGTAGGCGCGGACCGCGCTCGGGCCCCCGGCGACGCGCATCAGCTTGTCGTTGGCGGTATTGTCGCTCTTGGTGATGGCGTCGAACAGCAAGTCGCCGACGCTGGTCGTCGCCGCGCCCTGGCCCAGGATCCGCGCCGCGATCGGCTGGTGGAACAGGGTCATGTCCTCGCGGGTCAGCGTCACCCGGTCGTCCAGCGAGACGCGGCCCTGGTCGACCCGGTCCATCAGGGTCAGCGCGACCCAGAATTTGCTGACGCTCTGCTGCGGGCACAGTTCGTTCTCGTTCCAGCCGACGCGCCAGCCGTCGTCCACCGATTTGACGGCGATGCCGACGGTCCCCGCGAAGCCGCGCCCCAACTGGTCGATGCGCGCGTCCAGCGCGGCGCGGGCCTCCGCCGGCCGGACCGGCTGGGCGCCCGCCAGGCTTGCCGGGACGCTGGCCAGCAACGCGGCCGCAACTCTCCACCAGCGTGACGTCATGCCTTCACCGTCCTCCGCGATTATCCTTGCCGATCATGATGATACGGGCGCGCGTCCGCGCGTCAACGCTCGCCGCCCAGCAGCGCCGCGCTCTCGATTTCGTCGAGCGCGCGGTGCGCCGCGACGTAGCGCCGCGCCTTGTCGAGCCAGCCTTGCGCGCGCGGCGCGGCGGGCAGGCGCAGCGTCTCGGCCAGCGCCGCGTCCACCGCCCCCTCGCGCAGCGATTCCAGCGCCCGGTCGTAGCGGGCCTGCCCCTGCGGCGACGGCGTGTCGGCGCGGCGGACGGAGACCAGCGACCCCATTTCGCGCCGCATCCGCGCGAACAGCCCTTCGTCGGGCGCACCCTTGCGCAGCTCGGGCTCCAGCGCGCGATAGTCGCTCGTCAGCGCGGCCAACGTCACCGGCTCGCGCGCTGACGTGACGATCGTCGCCACCGCACGCGGATGCGCCGCGCCGAATTTCTGGGTCAGCAGCGGCTCGAGATAGCCGAGGGGAACCCCGCGATCGACCGCCCGCCGCGTGGCGAAGGCGACCAGCAGCGCGTCCGCGCGCCCGACCGATCCCGCCGCCTGCTGGCTCAGCCCCTCGACGTTGCGCAGCCGCGCCTCGACCGAGGCCAGCCGTCCGTCGAGGTTAGTATCGGCCGGCGCCGGCACCGCCACGGTCGACGGCAGGCCGGGCTGCAACTGCAACGCCACCGGCTTATCCTTGGGATCGACGCCCAGCACCCGCGCCGCGCCGTCCCACTGCGCCAGTCCCCAGGTGGCCAGCGCCGCCCCGGCGATCAGCAGCAGCAGGCCCCACGCGATGGCGCTCGCCCAGCTTTTCCGTCCCGTCCCGCTCATGGCCGCGCGTTCTGGCACAGCCGCGCCGCCAGGGCCAGCAGCGCGCCGTCGTCGGGCATGCTGACATAGGTGATGGCGCGCCATCCCCCGCCCACCGCGGCGGCGGCGTTGGGGCTGATCGCGACGATGTCGAAGCGGGCGCGGTCGGCGATCGCCTCGGCCAGCCGCTCCCCGGCGCGTGGGCTGTGCACCGCGATCGCCGCCGCGGCGAGGTCGTCGAATGTCGGCGCCGGCTCGACCGCCGCCGCGTCGTACACCGCGACCGCCACCGTTCCCGGCAGCGCCTTGTGCGCCTCGCCGCACAGGTGGAGATAGTTGCCCGCCGGCAGCTGCGCCGCCAATTCCTCCGCGCCCGCCGCGCCGACGCTGGCGACCGCAAAGCCCGCGTCCCGCGCCGCCTCGGCCGTCGCCTCGCCGACCGCGTGCACCGGCAAGTGCCGCACCGCCGCAAGCCCGGCCCCGCCATGCCGCACGGCATTGGCGCTGGTGATGACCAGCCCGTCGAACGCGCCCTCGGGCACCGCCCACGCCACCGGCTGCACAGCGAACAGCGGCCGCACCACCACCTCCAGCCCCAGCGCCCGGGCACGCGCCGCGCTGGCGCTCGCCCCCGGCTCGGGCCGGACGATGACGAGCGGAATCATGCCGCCTCGAACAATGCACGGATCGCCGGGCTCGCCCGCCCCAGCATGGCCAGCGCCAGCGCCTCGGCCTCGGCCTCGCCGGCCACCCGCGCCTCGTCCTCGATGCATTCGCTTCCGTCGCCGCTCAGCAATTGCGCGCGCAGCCGCCAGCCGGCCTCGCCGTCGTCATAGGCCTGCGCCGCGACCGGCGAATGGCAGGTCCCGCCCAAAGCCCGCGTGAAGGCGCGCTCCAGCGCCACCGCCTTGCAGGTCGGCCCGTGGTTGATGGCCTGCAGCAGCGCGCGCACCCGCGCGTCGTCGCGCCGGCACTCGATGCCCACCGCCGCCTGGCCCGGCGCCGGCAGCATGACGTCAACGCTCACCGCATGCCCCGCCTCGATCCCCAGCCGGTCGAGCCCCGCCGCCGCCAGCAGCGTCGCGTCGACCTCGCCCGTCGCCACCTTGTTGAGCCGCGTCTCGACGTTGCCGCGAATGGGCAGGATGAGAAGGTCGGGCCGCCGCCGCCGGACCTGCGCCGCGCGGCGCGGGCTCGACGTGCCGACCCGCGCGCCCTCGGGCAGATCGTCCAGCGTCCCCGCGCCGACCAGCCGGTCGCGCACGTCGGCGCGCTCCAGCATCGCCTCGAGGATGAAATGGTCGGGCCGCTCGCTCTCGACGTCCTTCATCGAATGGACGGAAAAATCGGTCTCGCCGGCGTCGAGCGCGATATCCAGCTCCTTGGTCCACAAGGCCTTGCCGCCGACCTCGGCCAGCGGCCGGTCCTGGATCCGGTCGCCGCTCGTTTTCACGGTCTTGATGTGGATGGTCCCCGGCGGCCAACCATGCGCCTTTTCCAACGCGTCGGCGGTCATCCGCGCCTGGGCCAATGCCAGCGGCGAACCGCGCGTCCCCAACGTCAATCGCTCGCTCATGTCCCTGCACTAGCCGAGCCGCGCCCCTTGAGGCAAAGGGGAAAGAATGGCGCTCATCCTCGGCCTCGAATCTTCCTGCGACGACAGCGCGGTGGCGCTGGTCTCGAGCGATCGCCAGATCCTCGCCCAAGCGGTCGTCGGCCAGAATGAGGCGCACCGCCCGTTCGGCGGGGTCGTCCCCGAAATCGCCGCCCGCGCCCATGTCGACATCCTGCCCGGCCTCATCCGCCAGGTGCTGCACGAGGCCGACGTGTCGGTGGGCGAGGTGGACGCCATCGCCGCCACCGCCGGCCCGGGCCTGATCGGCGGGGTGATGGTCGCGCTGATGGCGGGCAAGGGCCTCGCGCTGTCGACCGGCAAGCCGCTGGTCGCGGTCAATCACCTCGAAGGCCATGCGCTCAGCCCGCGCCTCGTCGACCGCGACCTCGCCTTTCCCTATCTGCTGCTGCTCGCCAGCGGCGGGCATTGCCAGCTGCTCGAGGTGCGCGGCCTCGGCGACTATCGCCGGCTCGCCACCACCATCGACGATGCCGCGGGCGAGGCGTTCGACAAGGCCGCCAAGTTGCTCGGCCTCGGCTATCCCGGCGGCCCGGCGATCGAGGCGCTGGCGAAGGAAGGCGACGCCAACGCCGTCCCGCTGCCACGGCCGCTGGTCGGCAGCGCCGAACCCCATTTCTCCTTCGCCGGCCTCAAGAGCGCGGTGCAGCGCGCGGTCCAGTCGGGCCAGCACCAGCCGGCCGACATCGCCGCCAGCTTCCAGCAGGCGGTGGTCGATTGCATGCTCGACCGCACCACCCGCGCGCTGGGCGCCAGCGACGCGCCGACCCTCGTGGTCGCGGGCGGCGTCGCCGCCAATGGCGCGCTGCGCGCCGCGCTCGAAGGCCTCGCCGCCGACCATGGCCGCGCCTTTAGCGTGCCGCCGGGCTGGCTGTGCACCGACAATGCGGCCATGATCGCCTGGGCCGGCGCCGAACGCTTCGTCGCGGGCAAGGTAGACGGTCTCGACGCCCCGGCGCGGGCGCGCTGGCCGCTCGATCCGCAGGCCGACAAGGTCCGGGGGGCAGGGGTAAAGGCATGACATTCGACAAACTGGCCGTCATCGGCGGCGGCGCCTGGGGCACCGCGCTGGCGCAGGTCGCCGCGACCGGCGGGCGTGAGACCCTGCTCTGGGCGCTCGAAGATGACGTCGTGGCGGCGGTCAACAAGATCCACGAAAACCCGGTCTATCTGAAGGGGCTGAAGCTCTCGCCCGCGATCCGCGCGACCAGCAATTTCTCCGACCTGGCCGCCGCCGACGCGTGGCTGGTGGTGACCCCCGCCCAGCACATGCGCGCCGTCCTGTCGCGCGCACCCTGCCCGAACATGCCGCTCATCCTCTGCTCGAAGGGGATTGAGGAGGGCTCGGGCCAGATGCTGCACGAGGTCGCCCGCGACGTCTGCCCGACCTCGCCGGTCGCGGTGCTGTCCGGCCCGACTTTCGCGCACGAGGTCGGGGCGGGCCTTCCGACCGCGGTAACGCTGGCCTGCGCCGACGCCGCGCTGGCAGAGCAATTGCGCGACCGCATCGCCTTGCCGCATTTCCGCACCTACCTCACCGACGACGTCGCCGGGGCGGAGGTGGGCGGCGCGGTCAAGAACGTGCTGGCGATCGCCTGCGGCGTGGTCGAAGGGCGCGGCCTCGGCCAGAACGCCCGCGCCGCGCTGATCGCGCGCGGCTTTGCTGAAATGACGCGCTTCGGCCTCGCGCACGGCGCCCGGCGCGAAACGCTGGCCGGCCTGTCGGGCCTCGGCGACCTCGTGCTGACTTGCTCCTCGACCAGCAGCCGCAACTTCTCGCTCGGCAAGGCGATCGGCGAAGGCCAGGCGCCCGCCACACTGATGACCGACCGCCGCACGGTCGCCGAAGGCGCGCATACCGCCCCGGTGCTCGACCGCATCGCCCGGGCGAAGGGGATCGACATGCCGATCGTCGCCGCGGTCGCCGCGCTGCTGCAGGGCGACCCCGCCGACGCCGTGCTCGAGGCGCTGCTCAGCCGACCGCCGCGCCCCGAAGCGCACTAGAAATCGATCGCGATTCCTTTTTTCTCCCAGTCCCCGTAGCGGGTCGGGCTGCGCTCTTCCTCCTCGGGCTTGCCGGGCGCGGGTGCGGGCACCGGCGGCGACTTGCTGAGGTAGGCGGGCGGCTTGACATGGCTTGGCCGTTTCATCCGGTCCCATTTGGTGCCAAGGGGGCGCGATGCCAAGCCCCGACGGAATTCCCGCGCGCCGCGCCGCGCTCATGATGCTCGATGCCGTGCTGCGCCGCGCCCAGACGCTCGATGCCGCCGCGGCCCGCCACCGGCTGCCGCCCAACGACAAGGCGCTCGCCATCGCCATCGCCGGCGAAACGCTGCGCCGCCTGCCCGATCTCGACGCGCTGATCGATTCGGCGACCCGCCAGCGCCTGCCCGATGACGCCAAGGCGCGCACCGTGCTCCGCCTCGCGCTCGCGCAGAAGCTCGGCCTCGGCACGCCCGACCATGCCATCGTCGCCACCGCCCTGCCGTTGGTCGACGGCGGCCCGCGCCGCCTCGTCCACGGCGTGCTCGGCACGCTCCTCCGGCGCGGCCTCACGCCGGCCGACCACGCGACCCTGCCCGCCGACGTGGAGAAGCGCTGGACCGCCGCCTGGGGGGCGGACGCCGTCGCCGCCGCGCGCCGCATGATCCTCCAGCGCCCGCCGCTCGATCTCAGCTTCAAGGCCGACGAAGTCGTCCCGCACGACTTTCCGGGCGTTTCGCTCGCGCCGCGCCACCGCCGGCTGCCGTCCAGCGATGTCGTCGAAATCCAGGGCTTTTCGTCGGGCGACTGGTGGGTGCAGGACCTCGCCTCGACCCTCCCCGCGCGCCTCATTCCATATAGTGCTCGCAGGGTGATCGACCTGTGCGCCGCGCCCGGCGGCAAGACCATGCAGCTCGCGGCGGCGGGCCACCAGGTGACCGCGCTCGACCGGAGCGAGAGTCGTCTGGCACGACTCTCGGCCAACCTCGAACGCACGCACCTCGCCGCGACCATCGTCACCGCCGACGCGCTGGCCTGGGACAGCGCGGACACGTTCGACTCGGTTCTGCTCGTCGCCCCCTGCTCGGCGACCAGCCCCTTCCGTCGCCACCCCGAGGTCCTCTATCGCGCCCGCCCCGCGATCGTGGCCGAAAGCGCGACCCTGCAATCCGCCCTGCTCGACCGCGCCGCGACCCTCGTCCGTCCGGGCGGCAGCCTCGTCTACGCGACCTGCAGCCTCGAGCCGGCCGAGGGCGAAGGCCAGGTCACCGCCTTCCTCGCCCGCCACCCCGATTTCGCCATCGAATCCGCCGATCCGAACGTCCCCGGACTCGCCCCCACCGCCGAGGGTTGGCTGCGCATCGTGCCGGGCATGCTGGAAGAGGCCGGCGGCCTCGACGGCTTCTTCACGGCGCACCTTGTCCGCAGGGCCTAATCCCGTCTAATCGGGCCCATGGCCCAAGTCATCATCAGCCCGTCCATCCTCAGCGCCGATTTCGCCAAGCTGGGCGAGGAAGTGCGCGCCATCGACGCCGCCGGTGCGGACTGGATCCACGTCGACGTCATGGACGGCCATTACGTCCCCAACATCACCATCGGCCCGGCGGTGGTGAAGGCGCTGCGCCCCCACACGACCAAGCCGCTCGACGTCCACCTGATGATCAGCCCGGTCGACCCCTATCTCGAAGCCTTCGCGGAGGCCGGCGCCGACATCATCACCGTCCACCCCGAGGCGGGGCCCCACGTCCACCGCACCGTCCAGTTCATCAAGTCGCTCGGCAAGAAGGCGGGCGTGTCCCTCAACCCGGGCACCCCGGCCAAGATGCTCGACTATCTCATCGACGAGGTCGACCTCGTCCTCGTGATGAGCGTCAATCCGGGCTTCGGCGGGCAGAAGTTCATTTCCTCGCAGCTGCGCAAGATCGACAGCATCGCGACGATGGTCGCCAAGCGCGGCCTTGACGTCATGATCGAGGTGGACGGCGGGATCGACCGCCTCACCGCGCCTCAGGCGATCGACGCCGGCGCGACCGCGCTGGTCGCGGGCACCGCGGTCTTCCGCGACGGGCCGTCGGGCTACGCGGCCAACATCGCCGCCCTGCGAGGCGACGGATGAGCAGTTCCGCCGAACGGCAGCGCGCCATCGTCGGCAAGCTGGCGCGCGGCTCCCTGTTTGCGCGCCTGATCGGGCAGGGCCGCAAGCCGCTGCGCCTGACCGCCGTTCCGCGCGACCATGTCGTCGGCGACCGCAACCGCGGCGACGCTTTGCTCGCCGGCCGTTTCATCGTCGGGGACGAGATGGTGGCGCTGGCCGATCTGGATTTCGGCGCGGTCGGCGCGACCGGTCCGCTGGCCGAGCAGCTTCAGGGCTTCTCCTGGCTGCGCGACCTCGCCGCCTCGGCCAGCCGCGAGCGCGGTGCCAAGGTGGCCGAAGCGATCGCCGGCAAGTGGCTGGTCGCCCACGGCACCCGCGTCGACGAGGCCTGGGCCCCGCATCTTTGGGGGGAGCGGATCCTCTTCTGGACCGCTTATGCGCCCTACATCCTGTCGAGCAAGGACACCGGCTACCGCTCGGCGCTGCTCAACACGCTGGCACGCGGCGCCCGGCACCTCGACACGCAGGCCGACAAGGCCGCGCCCGGCCTCGACCGAATTACCGCCTGGGCCGGCGTCGTCACGGCCGCGCTGGTCCTGCAAGGCGGCCTTCCCCGCATGGCGCGCGCCGAGGCGGGCCTGCTGCGCGCGCTCGCCGTGGCCCAATATGAAGACGGCGGCCTGATGAGCCGCAGCCCCTACCAGCAGGTCCTGCTGGTGGACCGCCTCGGCCTGCTCCGCGCCGCCTATTTCGCGGCGAAGCAGGAGATGCCGGAAGGGCTGGAGAATGCCGCCGCGGCCGCGCTTGCCGCGCTTCATGGCGTCACGATGGGGGACGGCGCTTTGTCCAGCTGGCAGGGCGGGAACCCGGGCGATCCGGCGCGGATCGCGGCGCTGATCGAAGGCTGCGGCCTGCGCGCCCGGCCGCTCCGCCAGGCGCGGGGCTGGGGATATCAGCGCCTCAGCGCGCTCGGCACCATCCTTGTCATGGATGCCGCGCCGCCACCGCCGGCGCGCATGAACGCGACCGGCGGCGCCTCGACGCTGGCGATCGAGATCAGCGACGGCACCCAGCGTCTTGTCGTCAATTGCGGCGGGCCCGAGCCCCTGCCCAGCGCCTTGCCGGATGAGCTGGTCCACGCGCTGCGCACCACCGCGGCGCACAGCACGCTGGTGCTGGGCGACACCAACAGCACCGCGATCCTCGATGACGGGGTGATCGGCAAGGGCGTCGACGACGTCGTGATCGACCGCAACGAAGACAACGACAGTTCGCGCCTCGTCGCGGCCCACGACGGCTACGTGCGCGGCTTCGGCCTGGTGCACGAGCGGTCGGTGATGCTCGGCAACGACGGCAAGGAAATCCGCGGGCAGGACAAGCTCGAGCCCAAGGGCCGCAAAAAGCTGAAGGCCGACGCGCCCTACGCGATCCGCTTCCACCTCGCGCCGGGGATTGAGGCGGTGCCGACCGCCGACGGCATGGGCGCGATCCTGCGCTCGCGCGGCGCGCCGCCTTGGAATTTCCGATGCCGCGGGGCGATGCTCGGGATCGAGGAAAGCCTCGTCATCGACGCCCACGGTCTTCCCGTGCCGACGATCCAGCTGGTCATCGTCGGCGAAACCTCGGCCCTCGGCACCACCATCGCCTGGCAATTCCGCCGCTCAAGCTAAGAAAGAATGCTCGTCCCATGACCGACCACGTGCCGATCCGCCGCGCCCTCCTGTCGCTGTCCGACAAGAGCGGGCTCGATGCGCTTGCCGCCGCGCTTGCCGCGGCCGGGGTGGAGCTGGTCTCGACCGGGGGCACCGCCGCGCGGCTTCGCGAGCTTGGCCATGACGTGAAAGACGTCAGCGATCTCACCGGCTTTCCCGAGATGATGGACGGCCGCGTCAAGACGCTTCATCCGACGGTTCACGGCGGCCTGCTCGCGGTGCGCGACAATGCCGACCATGTCGCGGCGATGGAGGCGCACGGGATCGGCGCGATCGACCTCGTCGTCATCAATCTCTACCCGTTCGAGGCGACGGTCGCGAAGGGCGCCGACCGCGACACGATCATCGAGAATATCGACATCGGCGGCCCGGCGATGGTCCGCTCGGCCGCCAAGAACCACGAATTTGTCGCGATCCTGACGGACCCGGTGGATTACGACGCGCTGCTCGGCGAACTGAACGCGACGGGCGGAACGTCGCTCGCGCTGCGCAAGCGTCTCGCCGCCAAGGCCTACGCGCGCACCGCCGCCTATGATTCGATGATCGCCAGCTGGTTCGCCTTCGCCGACCAGGGCGAGGCCTATCCCGAAAGCCGCTTCATCGCCGGCCGGAAGGCGATGGACCTGCGCTACGGCGAAAACCCGCACCAGAAGGCCGCGCTCTACCTGCCGATGGGTCCGGCCACTCCGGGCGTCGCGCAGGCGACGCAGGTGCAGGGCAAGGAACTCAGCTACAACAATTTGAATGACGCCAATGCGGCGATCGAGCTGGTCGCCGAGTTCCGCGACGGCCCGCCGACTGTCGTCATCGTCAAGCACGCCAATCCGTGCGGGGTGGCGAGCGGCGACAGCCTGCTCGAGGCGTGGCAGGGCGCGCTCCAGTGCGACAGCGTCTCGGCCTTTGGCGGGATCGTCGCGGTCAATCGCCCGCTCGACGCCGCCACCGCCGAGGCGATCACCGAGATCTTCACCGAGGTCGTCGTCGCCCCCGACGCCAGCGAGGACGCCAAGGCGGTCTTCGCCAAGAAGAAGAATTTGCGCCTGCTGCTGACCGGCCAGCTGCCCGATCCGGCGCGCGGCGGGCAGACAGTGGCGGTCATCGCCGGCGGCCTGCTGCTGCAGGACCGCGACAACGGCCGGGTGACGCGCGACATGCTGAAGGTCGTGACCAAGCGCGCGCCGACCGAGCAGGAACTGGCCGACTGCCTGTTCGCCTGGACCGTCGCCAAGCACGTCAAGTCGAATGCCATCGTCTATGCGAAGGACGGCGTCACCGCCGGCATCGGCGCCGGCCAGATGAACCGCCGCGACAGCGCGCGCATCGCCG